>CAYLIC010000001.1:0-178101 GCA_964383815.1 uncultured Faecalibacterium sp.
CATGCGCCCGTAGCTCAGTAGGATAGAGCGACCGCCTCCTAAGCGGTAGGCCGTGGGTTCGACTCCCGCCGGGCGTGCGCAAAAAAGCCGCAAGCGTTTGCCTGCGGCTTTTGCTGTGCCTTGAATTTGTCAGGATGCGGGTGTTTCCTCCGGCAGGCCTTCCGGGGCCTGGGCGGGCGCTTCCGCCTTCCGGTGAGAATTGCGCCTGATGCCCTCCACCAGGCGCGGCTTGCCGCCGTTGACGGCGTTTGCATCAATGATGCAGCCGGTAACCTCCGGCAGGCTGGGCAGCTCGAACATGGTGTCCAGCATAACGTTTTCGATGATGGCGCGCAGGCCGCGGGCACCGCAGCGGCGCTCAATGGCCTGGTGGGCAATGGCACGGACGGCCTCCGGCTCGAAGGTCAGTTCGATTCCGTCCATGTCCAGCAGCTTTTGATATTGCTTGCACAGGGCGTTTTTCGGCTGGGTGAGAATCTCCATCAGCATGTCCTCATCCAGCTGATCCAGGGTGACCACAATGGGCAGGCGGCCCACAAACTCGGGAATGAGGCCAAACTTGGTCAGGTCCTCCGGGCGCAAGTCCTTCAGGGACTTGGAAACATCCGGGTCGCGCTTGCTTTGCAGCTCGGCGCCAAAGCCCAGCAGCTTTTTGCCCACGCGGCTCTCGATAATGGGCACAATGCCGTCAAACGCGCCGCCACAGATGAAGAGAATGTTGGTGGTGTCAATCTGCAACAGCTCCTGGTGGGGATGCTTGCGCCCGCCCTGGGGCGGCACGGCGGCAACCGTACCCTCAAGAATCTTCAGCAGCGCCTGCTGCACGCCTTCACCGCTGACATCCCTTGTGATGGACGGATTCTCGCTCTTGCGGGCAATCTTGTCGATTTCGTCTATGTAGATAATGCCGCGTTGTGCCAGCTCAATGTCGTAATCCGCCGCCTGAATCAGCCGCAGCAGGATGTTTTCCACATCCTCACCCACATAGCCGGCCTCGGTCAGGCTGGTGGCATCGGCAATGGCGAAGGGTACATTAAGGATGCGGGCCAGGGTTTGCGCCAGAAAGGTTTTGCCGCAGCCAGTGGGGCCAACCATCAGGATGTTGGACTTCTGCAGCTCCACATCATCCTGCTGGGACTGCTGACCAATGCGCTTGTAGTGGTTGTAAACCGCCACGCTCAGGGCGCGCTTGGCCTGCTCCTGCCCAATCACATACTGGTCCAGCACAGCCTTCATTTCGGCAGGCGTGGGCAGCTCCTGCGGGCCTGCATCGGCGTGGGCCATGGGCAGGTCTTCTGCCATGATTTCCTGGCAGAGCAGAATGCACTCGTTGCAGATGAAAACATTGGGGCCTGCCACCAGCCGCTGCACCTTGTCCTGGGTTTTGCCGCAGAAGCTGCAGCGGTGGAGCGTGCCTTGGGAAAAGTCGTCTCTTGCCATAAATCCTCCTGCCAGGGTAGGGCTAATCAGCCGTGCAGGCGCCATCATGCATGGGATAGGGGAGCGCATGAGGGCTGGCCTGCACCCTGGTTATTTCCGGGGCTGATAAATCTCGTCGATGATGCCGTACTTCAATGCCTCGTCGGCATCCATGAAGTAGTCACGCTCCACATCGGCCTGGAGCTTCTCAAGGGGCTGGCCTGTCATTTCCGCCATCATGCGGGTCATTTTGGTTTTGGTTTTCAGCAGCCATTCGGCGCGGATGGCCACATCGGTGGCCTGGCCCTGGGCGCCGCCAAGGGGCTGGTGAATCATCACCTCGGCATTGGGCAGCGCCAGGCGCTTGCCTTTTTCGCCAGCCATCAGCAGGAAGGCGCCCATGGAGGCTGCCATGCCCACGCAGACGGTGCGCACCTGAGGCTTGATGTACTGCATGGTGTCGTAAATCGCCATGCCTGCGGTGACGGAGCCGCCGGGACTGTTGATGTACAGGCTGATGTCAGCGTCCGGATCCTCCATCTCCAGGAACAGCAGCTGGGCAACCACCAGGTTGGCCATGTTGTCCTCAATTTCGCCGGAAAGGAACACAATGCGATCCTTCAGCAGGCGGGAATAAATGTCGTAGGAGCGCTCGCCACGGTTGGTTTGCTCCACGACCATGGGTACCAGCGTCATTGCTCATACCTCCTTGCTGTGCACAGGCCGTCCCTCTATTCTATGCGGGATGTGCCGGTGCTATGCCAACATAGTTGAAACGCGAGAGGCAGCGCCAATGGGAACATGGCGCTCACCTCTCGCGCGGGGTGCATACGGGGGAGAAGGTTACTCAGCGGATTCTTCTTCCTTGGGCTCGGCCTTCTTCTTGGTGCGGGTGGCCTTCTTCTTGGGTGCGGGCTGTTCCTCCTGGGCGTCTTCCTTCTTTTCCACAGCCTTGCCCTCGGCCTTCATCAGGTCAACAACCTTCTGCACGGCAGCAGTGTCAGCCAGGTAGGAGCGCTGCTCATCGGTGAGGGACTTCTCGAAGTCCTCAACCTCCTGACCCATGCGCTTGGCCTGCTCCTCAATCTGAACCTTGATCTCATCCTCGGTGGGCTCAATGCCTTCGGCCTTGCGGATGGCCTCCAGGGTCAGCTCGATGCGGACGCGCTTCTCGGCCTCACCGTGGTAGGAAGCCTCCAGCTGTTCCCGGGTCTGGCCGGTGTACTTCAGGTAGTCCTCCATGCGCAGGCCCTGGTAAGCCATGCGCATTTCCATTTCGCGCATCATGTAGTGCAGCTGCTCGTGAATCATGGCATGGGGCACATCGATGGTGGCGTTCTCCACGGCCTTTTCCACCAGCGCGTTTTCAAAGGTCACATCGTTGTTCTTCTCGGCACGCTCCTCCAGCTCCTTCACGATGTTGGCCTTGTAAGCCTCAAAGGTGTCGAAATCGCTGACATCGGCGGCAAAGTCATCATCCAGTTCAGGCATCTCAGTCTTCTGGATGCTGTTGACCTTCACATGGAACACGGCGGCCTTACCAGCCAGCTCCTCGCTGTGATACTGCTCGGGGAAGGTGACGTTCAGGTCCTTCTCTTCGCCAATGGCCATGCCCACCATCTGCTCCTCAAAGCCGGGAATGAACTGGTGGGAGCCAATGGTCAGGGTCTGGCCCTGGGCGGTGCCGCCGGCGAAGGCAACGCCATCCACGCTGCCGGCGTAGTCCAGGTTCACGGTGTCGCCATCCTCAACGGCGCGGTCATCCACGTCGATGGTGCGGGCGGCCTTCTGCCTGTCCTGCTCAATGCGGGCGTTAATGTCGTCCTCGGTCACAGTCTGCTTGGTGACTTCCACTTCCAGGCCCTTGTACTGGCCCAGCTCCACATCGGGGCGGACGAACACCTCGGCCGTGAACTTCAGGTCCTGTCCGGCGCCAATCTCGTCCACATTCACCTCGGGACGGTCAACGGGCTTCAGGTCGAACTCCGCCACAGCGGCATCGTATGCATCAGGGAAGAGCATCTCCAGCGCATCATCGTAGAAGACGGCTTCGCCGTACATGCGCTCAATCAGGCTGCGGGGTGCCTTGCCCTTGCGGAAGCCGGGCACGTTGATGCGGCTGCGGTTTTTCAGATAAGCCTTCTGCATGGCCTCGTCAAACTGCTCGGCAGGAATAACGAAGGTCAGCTTGGCCTTGTTGCTGGAAAGTTTCTCATAGGTGTGGCTCATTGGATATAATCCCTCCTGCGATCTCATGGGGCAGTGCATGCTTTTGCACACACTGCATGTTATTGTAGCACACTTTCCGGCAGGATGCAAGGTGCAAAGCCGTGAAATTCCTATTTTTTCGGGGCAATTCTCCGCATAAAAAAGGAAGCCGCATGCGCAGCTTCCCTTTGGCAGGCTTACAGTGCCTGGTTCACCATCTGCTCCAGCTCGTCCTTGGGCATGTAGCCGATGCGCTTGTCCACAGGCTGACCATCCTTGAAGAGAATCAGCGTGGGGATGGACATGACGCCGAACTTCTGCGCCAGGTCGGGACAGGAGTCCACGTCCACCTTGCCAACGATGAGGGTATCCTGCTTTTCAGCGGCGACTTCCTCCACCACGGGGGCCAGCATGCGGCACGGGCCGCACCAGGTGGCCCAGAAGTCCACCAGCACAGGCTTGTCGGCCTGGGTGATAAAGGCATCAAAGGTCTCTTGCTTAATTTCGGTTGCCATAGGGGCACCTCCTTATTGTTCTTGTTCCCCGGGGATGATTTCAATCAGCCTGGGTTGCCAGCGGGGGTCGCGCCTGCGGCGGCGCTCCGTCAGGCACAGGGCAAGCACGGCGGCGCCAAGGCCCGCCAGGCCGCACAGCAGGGCGGCAACATCGCCACTAGCTGGAAACAGCACTGCGCCTGCACAGGCGCCCAGCAGCAGCCCGGCCAGCGGCAGGCCATAGGCCAGGGCGGAGGCCTGCACCAGGGTGCCTGCGGGCATCTCTACCACGGCTGCATCACCCAGGCTGGCCTTGCCGGGCAAAAGCAGGGTGGTTACCTTCTGCCCACCGTGGCAGGCGTTGCATTTCTCGCAGTCCGATGGCCTGCAGAAGGTAATCTCCAGCAGCTCACCCCGGACGGCGGTCACTTCTCCCATGCGTTCCATGGTCATCGCTCCCATCAGGTTGATGGCATCATTATACCACAATTCCACAGGAAGTGGTAGCCCAGGATTATCATACCCAATGGAAAAAGGAATGAAACACTATTCTGCGCTTTCGGCAGTCATGACCCGCACACCGGAGGGTGCCACACCGGCGTGGGCCTGCGCCAGGGTGAGCAGCAGCGCGCTTTCGCCATCGGAAAGGGTTTCCTTCTCCGTCACCAGGGTCACGCTGCCTTCGCTGACCACCGCCACACAGGGGTACAGGCCGCTCTGGGCCAGCGCACCCTCCAGAGCCAGCTGGGTTTCCCTTGTGGATACAAGCTGCTGCAGCTGCCGGGCGGCGTCCTCCCTGGTGGCGGCGGACAGGCTCTCCTGGTCGCACAGGGCCTGCAGGCTGGCAGCATCCGCCAGGAAGGCCTCCTCCCGCCTGGCGCGGAACTGCTCCAGCCTGCCTGCTGGCACAGCGGACACAGGCTCCACCGGCAGGCTGACCGTGGCGGCGGATTGCGCCAGGCGCCTGCTGGTGGCAAGCCAGCTGACCGCCAGCGTCAGCAGCAGGCAGAGAAGCAGCAGGGAATTGCGATGCTTGCGGATGAATGCCATCATGGTTCCATACCTCCTAGCTTAAAAACCTCCACCTGGGAGGCTTCCAGACCCAGCAGGGTGCATACGGCGCGGCTCAACTGCAGGCGGACGCCCACATCGTCTGCGCCCTGGGCAACCACCACTGCGCCACAGGGAACGGCGCTTTCCTCCCGGTAAAACACGGCAACCTCCACCTGCCCTGCGCCGGACATGGCGGACAGCACCCGGGAAAGCCGGCCTTCCTCCGCCGTCTTTGTGGAGGCTCCCTCCGAAAGGCCCAGAGCCAGGCACAGGAAAACGCAACCTGCCAGCGCCAGCAGCAGCCAGCCGTCCTTCCGCAGGCGCTCCTTCAGGCGGGATGGGAGCATGCTACTCACCTCCTGCGGAATAGCCTGTTTCCACCAGGGCAGTGGCAGGCATGTCCGGCAGGGCAGGCAGGTGCAGCAGGGAAAGCAGGCCGTCTGCCCAGCACAGGGTGATGACCAGCCCCAGCACCAGGGCGGATGTGCGCCGCAGGCCGCCTTCCGGCAGCAGGGACAGCACCAGCCCACAGCACAGGGTGAAGGCGATGAAGGGGTGAAGCCAGTCCGTGGTTCGTCACCTCCCTAGCGGAGCATCATGGTCATGCCGGAAACGGCAACCAGCTGGGCAATCAGCAAAAGGAACATGGCGGCGGTGCACAGCTGGATGATGAACAGCAGCATCAGCACCCGGGAAAAATCGTGGATGCAGCGGGACAGCGGGCCATCCGCCACAGGCTGCATCATGGCGGAGGCCAGCCGGTACATCAGGGCGGAGGCCAGCGTCTGGCACAGGGGTGCCAAGGCCCAGGAGGCCAGCAGGATGAAGCCCGTTACCCCCAGGGCGCCCTGCACCAGCATGCTGGCGCCTACCAGGGTGTCCACTGTGTCGGCAAACAGGCCGCCCACCACGGGGATGAGATTGTCCAGGGCATACCTAGCGGTGCGGATGGTTACGCCGTCCAGCCCGGCGGCGGTGATGCCCCGTGTGGCCAGCACACCAATGAAAATGGTGAAGCACAGGCCCAGCGTCCAGGTGGCGGCCTGGTGAAACAGCTCCGCCAGCCGGGAAAGGCGCAGGCCTTCGCCCAGGTGGCACAGCATGGTCATTACAGCTGTCATGGTGGCCAGGGGCAGGGTGATGTGGCGGATGAACGCCGTCATGCTGCCTGCGGCGGCAACCACGGCAGGCTGCATCAGGCCGGAGCCTGCACTGCCGCCCACTGCTGCCATCAGCGTTAGCAGCAGGGGAAACAGACCCTGCATGCCGGAGGACATCTTTTCCATGGCGGCGGTGCAAAGGGCGGTGTGCTCGGTAAGATCCTGGGTGAGAAAAATGCACACAATCAGGTAGCACACGGCCTTGCCCGCCTCGCCGCCCTTGTCGGTCAGCCGGCGCAAAAGGCCCCAGAGCATGGCAGGCGCCATCAGCCGTGTCAGCCGCCACAGGCTGGCCTTGGCAGCGGAGAAGAATTGCCCGCAAAGCAGCTGCATGGTCTGCTCAAAGGAGAGGGTCACCTCACCCCGGGCAATGGCGGTTACCGTGGCGGCAAGGCCACCTGTGGCGGCGAGAGGGTCATCCTGGCGGAGCAGGTCCTCCAGGACGGAGGTGTCCAGGCCCTCTACCACCTGGGCGATGGACTGGGTGAGGGACTCTGCTCCTGCTGATATGGGCAGGAGCAGCAGAAGCAGGCACAGCAGCCTCATGGCGCCAGGGTGAACAGATGGCCCAGCAGGGTTTGCATGGCTGGCAGCGCCAGGGAAAGGAGCATCACCCGGCCTGCCAGCTCGGTTTTCAGGGCCAGGCCTTCCTCGCCTGCGTCCCGGCAGGTTTGGGCGGCGAAGTCCATCAAAAGGCTGATGCCTGCCACCTTCAGCAGCTGGGAAAGGTAGCTGCCCTTCACACCGCCCATTTCCGCCATGCCGGTGATGCCGGAAACCACCTGCGCCACCATGGGTACAGCCAGGGTCAGCAGCAGGGCGCCTGCAGCCAGCGCGGCAGTGATGCCCATCTCCGGCCGGGCCCGACGGAGAATCAGCACCACGACTGCGGAGGCCACCGAAAGGCCTGCCATACGCATGACATTCATGCCGGGCCTCCTTAATACAGCTGAAAAATGCTCCGCACACTGGTGAACAGGTCGGACAGCAGGCCAATGACCATCATCAGCACAATGGCAAGGCCTGCCACGGTGGAAAGGGTTGCCAGCTCCTCACGGCCGGAGCGCTTCAAAATGGCGGCGACCACGGTGGTCAGCACGCCTACGCCGGCAATCTGGAATAGCAATTCAATCTGCATGGTGAGCGCTCCTTACAGCATCAGTAGGGTTAAGCAGCCGCCGCAGGCCCAGCCGAGGGTGCGCCACATGCGGGCATCCTGCTGCGCCTTGCCCTGGGCTGATTGGGCCAGCAGCGAAATTTCCCCGGCGGCCTGCCGGGCGCATAACACGCGGCGCTCCAGGCTGCCGCGCTCCAGGCCTGCCATCAGCCGCGCCAGCGCCGGGCCTTCCGGGCCCTGGGGACGGTAGAGCTGGGAAAGGGAGAAAAGCGGCTGGCGGGCCATTTGGTCTGCCAGGTGGAGCAGCACGGCATCGGCCCGGGTGTGCTCCACGGCAGCCTGGCGGAAGGCCTCCGGCAGGGAAAGACCCTCCTGCAACAGCAGACACAGGTGCTGGAGCAAGGCCTGCCAGCGGCACAAAACCGCGCTTTCCTCCCGGATGCACGATGCCTGGCGAAGGCCCAGCACACCGCAGAGCAGGCCTGCCATCAGGGCCAGCAGCGGGCGCATCACAGCGGAAGGGGACTGCCTGCCCGGTCATAAAGGGCAGCAGGCCTGCCGCCGCCCTGGGGGGACAGCACTGCGTAATGCTGAAAGGCGCGCCGGGCCATCAGCGCGGCCATGGCGGGCCTGTTGGCAACCTCTGCCAGGCTGGTGCCATGGCAGCTGGCGATTACGGAAGCGCCGCAGGCCATGGCGTCCAGTAGGGCAGCGGCGTCCTCCGGGCCGGAAAGCTCGTCCGTGATGATGACCTGCGGGCACATGGAGCGTACAAGCCAGCTGACAGCCTGAGCCTTGGGACACCCGTCCAGCACATCGCAGGCCTGGCCTACATCCAGCTGCGGCATGCCATGCACGCAGGCAGCCAGCTCACCCCGCTCGTCAATCAGCGCCACCTGCCGGGGTGCCCTGCCGGTGGACAAAAGCCGCGCCAAGTCCCGCAGGAGGGTGGTTTTCCCGGAGCCCGGCGGGCCAATGAGCAAAAGGTTCTCCGCATAGGGGAGCAGACCTTGGGCACAGTCCGCCCACTGGCAGGCAATGCGGATGCACAGGGAGCCTATGTCCGCCAGACCCTTGGTGGTCACATGCCCGCAAAGGCCCATCCGGTGCCCGCCGCGCAGGGTGATGTACCCCTGCCGGGTTTCCTCGCCCCGGGCATGGAGGCTGTGCTCACTCAAGGCCTCCGTCAGGGTCAGCAGCTGCTGCTGGGTTGGCTCCCAGGGGAGGAATGCCGTGCGGCTGCCGGTGTGGAACACGGTTTTGCGCCCGGCGCGGACGCGGATCTCCCGCAGCTCTCCGGGGAGCAGCAGTGCCAGCTCATCCTGGATGACAGGCGGAAAGCATGGGGTAAGGAATACCTTGGTTTCCTCCCAGTTCATGGTGTGCCTCCTTATTCAAACAGGGTCAGGCCCAACGCCTGGTATAAGGCCCAGTCCACATGGCCCGGCGGCAGATGCCATGCCTTTCGGGCGGCGGCAACGGCCTTTTCCGTGGCGGCGCCGTAGATGCCATCGGGCCAGCCGTGGTAGTAGCCAAGGACCAGCAATTTGCACTGCACGGCCCGAACCATGCTGCACCTGTCGCCACCCTGCAAGGGACGCAGGCTGGTGCCCAGGTCCCCATAAGGGCCGCAGGCAATCACCACCCGCGTACCATTGGGCACCAGGGCATAAAGCGCCTCGGCATCCTTCACCCGCATGCGGATGCACCCGTGGCTGGCGTTGGTACCGATGGTTTCGGGTCGGTTGGTGCCGTGAATGCCGTAATTGCCCCAGGGAACGTTCAGCCCGAGGAAACAGGTGCCGAAGCCGCTCATCTCACCGCTGAAACGGCTGACGATGGTGAACACCCCCAGGGGTGTGGGCGCATCCCATGTGCCGGTGGCAATGGGGTACTGGCTTTCCAGCTCGTCCCCATGGAAGAGGTAGAGAGTTTTCATCTCCACATCCACAAAAATTTCATAGGGCGTATCCGCCGCGGCAGGCAGGCAAAGGCAAACGGCAAGCACCACCACCACCCATTTCACCCCACCGCCTCCCATCTCCTGTGGTGTGAATGTATGCCCCTGTGCCTGCATTCATGACGAAATACTTGTTGAAAAACACGGCAGATGTGGTATAATGAAGACAGGTTCCCCACAAATCATATTCAGATTAAGGGAGGAAACAGAAATGAAGAAGCTCTTTGCTCTGCTCCTGACCCTGGCGATGCTGCTGACCTGCACCGCCTTTGCTGAGGAAGCAGCCGCCGGCCTGACCAAGGACCTGGTGGTTCTCTACACCAGCGATGCCCACTGCGGCATTGACCAGGGCTGGGGATACGCCGGCGTGACGGCTGTCCGCGATGCGCTGGCGAAGGACAACCACGTTGTGCTGGTGGACAACGGCGACGCCATCCAGGGCGAGCCTGTTGGCACCATGACCACCGGCGAGGCCTTGATTGACCTGATGAACGCCGTTGGCTACGACATTGCGATCCCCGGCAACCACGAGTTTGACTACGGCATGGATCGCTTCCTGGAGCTGACGCAGAAGGCCAGCTTCCCCTACATCAGCGCCAACTTCAACAAGAATGGCGAAACCGTGTTCCAGCCCTATGTCATCAAGGAGTTCGACGGTGTGAAGGTGGCCTTCGTGGGCATTTCCACCCCCAAGACCCTGACCTCCTCTACCCCCAAGTATTTCATGGACGATGAGGGCAACTTCATCTATGGCTTCATGCAGGATGAAACCGGCGAGAAGCTCTACGCCGCCGTGCAGACCGCTGTGGACGCTGCCCGCGCTGAGGGCGCGACCTACGTCATCGCCATGGCTCACACCGGCAATGAGTCCTCTGCCAGCCCCTGGCGGTACGATGAAATCATCGGCAACACCACCGGCATTGACGCTTACCTGGACGGCCACAGCCACGATGTGGAGCAGGTTGTGATGAAGAACAAGGACGGCGAGGACGTGCTGCGCTCCGCCTGCGGCACCAAGCTGGAGAACATCGGCTATGTGCGCATTGCTGCGGATGGCACCCTGACCTGCGGCCTGTACAGCTGGGACTTTGACTTCAATGGCGCTGACGTGTTTACCAACGACGTTACCGCCGCCGTGGAAAACGCCACCTCCGCCCTGAACGACAAGCTGAGCCAGGTGGTGACCACCACCTCCTTCGACCTGACCATTAACGACCCCGTGGCTGTGACTGAAGATGGCAAGGCCATCCGCATCATCCGCAGCGCTGAAACCAACCTGGGCGACCTGTGCGCCGATGCCTACCGCGCTCAGTCCGGCGCTGATGTGGCCATCGTGAACGGCGGCGGCATCCGCGTGACCATCCCCGCTGGCGAAGTGACCCTGAACGACATCCTGAAGGTGCATCCCTTCGGCAACAGCATGTGCGTGATTGAGGTTACCGGTCAGCAGATTCTGGACGCCCTGGAGTTTGGCTCCAAGGATGTGCCCGGCGAGTTTGGCGGCTTCCTGCAGGTGTCCGGCATGACCTACGAGATTCACACCTACATTCCTTCCTCTGTGAAGATGGATGAGGCGAAGATGTTCGTGGGCGTGGAAGGCGAGTATCGCGTGAAGAACGTGATGGTCGGCGGCGAACCCATCGACCTGGAAAAGACCTACACCCTGGCCTCCCACAACTACAAGCTGAAGAACAACGGCGATGGCTACACCATGTTTGACGGCTGCACCATCCTGCAGGATGAAGTGAAGCTGGACAACCAGGTGCTGATTGACTACATCACCGAGACCCTGGGCGGCGTGATCGGCGAGGAGTACGCCGAGCCTTACGGACAGGGTCGCATTGTGGCTGTGCCGGAAGCTCCTGCACAGTAATCACATCAGCTTCCCCGGGGCGACTGTAACAGGTCGCCCCTTTTTGATTGCCATCAGCAGGACATTTCCTGCAATGTGGCGAATGTGAACCACCAATGGAGGTGTGCCCAATGACCGTACAACAGGTGGCTTCCCTGGCGAAGCTGACCCTTTCACCGGAGGAGAAAGGCTCCATGGAGGCGGAATTTGCCCGGATGCTGGACTTCGTTTCCCAAATGCAGACGGAGGAACAGCCGGAGGCCTTGCCGCTGCCTGCCGCCCCGGGCCTGCGCCCGGATGTTCCCATGCCTTGCCTGGACAGGGAGGACGTGCTGAGGCTGGCGCCGGAGCGGAGGAATGCATACATCAGCGTGCCCAGGAGCTTTGACTGAGGAGGAAGGACATGAGCATAACAGACTGGCCTCTGACAAAGCTGACGGAACGGCTCTCCAAGCGGGAGGTTTCCGCCAGGGAGGTAACGGAGGCCTACATGGCCCGGGAGGACGGCGTGCAGGGGTACATCACCAGGTGCGAGGATGCGCTGAAGCAGGCCCGGCAGGCAGACCAGCGGCGGGCCGGGGGAGATGCACACACCCTGTGCGGCGTGCCGCTGGCGGTGAAGGACAACATTTGCACCCGGGGTGTGCCCGCCACCTGCGGTTCCCGGATGCTGGAGAATTTCATTCCGCCCTATGATGCAACGGCATGGAGCAGGCTGAGGCAGGCAGGCTGCGTGCTGCTGGGCAAGACCAACATGGACGAGTTTGGCATGGGTTCCTCCACCGAGAACAGCGCTTTTTTTGCAACGAAAAATCCCCACAATGCGGCCTGTGTGCCCGGCGGTTCCTCCGGCGGCAGCGCGGCCTGCGTGGCGGCAGGCCTGGCACCGGCGGCCCTGGGCAGCGACACGGGCGGCTCCATCCGCCAGCCGGCGGCCTTCTGCGGCGTGGTGGGCATGCGGCCTACCTATGGCGCCGTCAGCCGGTACGGGTTGGTGGCGTTTGCCTCCTCGCTGGACTGCATCGGCCCCATGACCCGCACCGTGGCGGACAATGCGCTGCTGCTGGATGCACTTCTGGGTGCTGACCCCATGGACGCCACCTGCGCCATTCGCAAGGAAGGCCCCATGTCCGCCAGGCTGCACGATGGCGTGAAGGGCCTGCGTGTTGGCCTGATGCTGAACGATGCCGCGCCGGAGGTATCCGCTGCCGTTTGCCGGGCAGCCCGCGCCCTGGAAGACCTTGGTGCCCGGGTGGAGGAGATGCGCCTTCCCCACGCGAAGCAGGCGCTTCCGGCCTACTATGTGCTGTCCAGTGCGGAGGCATCATCCAACCTGGCCAGGTTTGACGGCGTGCGCTATGGCTACAGGGCCAAAGCCTGTGCCGACCTGGATGAGCTGTACACCCGCAGCCGCAGTGTGGCCTTTGGCCCGGAGGTCAAGCGGCGCATATTGCTGGGTACCTATGTGCTGTCCGCCGGGCACTACCAGGCTTATTACCAGCAGGCACAGCGTGTGCGGCAGCTGGTGAAGGAGGACTATCAGGCGGCGTTTCATCATTATGATGTGCTGCTCAGCCCGGTGGCGCCCACCACCGCCTGGCGCCTGGGGGAGAAGGCTGCACCCACGGAGATGTACCAGGGTGATTTGTATACTGTGCCAGCCAGCATGGCGGGCCTGCCTGCGCTTTCCCTGCCCATGGGCAAGGATGCAAAGGGCCTGCCACTGGCTGTTCAGCTGACGGCAAACGCCTTTCAGGAGCCGGTGCTGTACCGCGCAGGCCAGGCATTGGAGGTGTGGCAGCATGGCTGATTGGAAGCCCATCGACGGATATGAGCTGGTGGCGGGCCTGGAGGTGCATGTGGAACTAAAGACCCGCACCAAGGCCTTCTGCGGCTGTCCCACCACCTATGGTGCGCCACCCAACACCCAGTGCTGCCCGGTGTGCCTGGGTTATCCCGGCGCGCTGCCTGTGCTGAACGGGCAAGCCGTGCACTTTGCCGCGCTGGCTGGCCTGGCGCTGGGGTGCAGCATTTCCCTGCACACGAAAATGGACAGGAAGAACTACTTTTACCCGGACCTGCCCAAAGCGTACCAGATCAGCCAGTTTGACCAGCCCCTGTGCACAGGCGGCGGCCTGACCATCGAAACGCCAGCAGGGGAGAAACACATTGGCATAACCCGCATCCACCTGGAGGAGGACGCAGGCAAGCTGCTGCACGAGGGCGGCGCCACGCTGATTGACTGCAACCGCTGCGGCGTGCCGCTGATTGAGATTGTGACCGAGCCGGACATCCGCACACCCCAGGAGGCGGCGGCATTTCTGCGAAAGCTGAGGACGGTGCTTTTGTACACCGGCATCAGCGATTGCCGCATGAATGAAGGCTCCCTGCGCTGCGATGTGAACCTGTCCATCCGCCAGCCGGGCCAGCCCATGGGCACCCGCACGGAAATGAAGAACCTGAACAGCTTTCAGTCTGTTCAACGGGCCATGGAAGGGGAGTACCGCCGCCAGGTGAAGGCCATGGGCGCAGGTGAAGCCATTGTGCAGGAAACCCGCAGGTTTGACCAGGCTACCGGGCAGACACACCCTATGCGTCGCAAGGAAAATGCGGGGGACTACCGCTTTTTCCCGGAGCCGGACTTGCCGCCCGTGGTTATCACAACGGCCCAGCTGGAGGCCTGGCGCAGGGAGCTGCCCGTGCTGCCAGATGCCCGGAAGACAGCCTTCATGCAAGCCTATGGCTTATCAGCTGAGGTGGCAGAGCAGCTGACCGACCGCAGGACACTGGCGGACTACTTTGCGGCAGCGGCACAGGCCACACATGCAGTGAAAACCATGGTGAACCTGATGATTACGGAGGTTTTCCGCCTGCTTAGTGCGGAGGAACCCTGCCCGCCGCTTTCCCCGGAGCACCTGGCAAGGGTGGCGGACATGACGGCGGATGGCGCCATCAGCATGGGGAATGCCAAGCGCCTCATTGCCGCCCTGTGGAAGACGGACACCAACCCGGAAACCTATGCCGCAGAAAACGCTCTTTTGCAGATAAATGATGAAGCAACCCTCCGGGAGGCCGTTCGCCAGGCCATTGCGGAGCACCCGGACATGGTGGCAAAATATCACGCGGGAAAGATCACCATGGCAAAAGCCCTGATGGGTGCTGCCATGGGCCTGTGCGAAGGCCGCGCAAACCCGGTTTTGCTGCACGATTTGGTGGATGAGGCCCTGAAACGTTCGGAATAATACTAATATATTGCGTAAAAGCAAGAATTATAAAGTTGATGACAAGTTTATGAATGGCATTTCTGAGCGATGAATGGTACAATAGCATCAGCGAAAGGGCAGAGAAAGCAAGCTGCCCAAAAAGAAAGGAAAGTTGATACGATGAAGAAGTTTCTTGGTATCGTTCTGACGCTGTGCCTGGTGCTGAGCATCTGCGCTCCTGCCATGGCTGCGGAAACCATCCAGGTGGCTGCCATCGAGACCGCCTATGGCTCCGAAATGTGGAAGCAGGTGGCCGAGGCCTTCACCCAGCAGACCGGCATCGAGGTCGACCTGATTACCGACAAGAACCTGGAGGACGTTATCGGCGCTCAGATGCAGGGCGATGAGTTCCCCGATGTGATCCACCTGGCCACCGGCCGTCCTGCCGGGCTGACCGAGCAGTTCATCAAGGACAACAACATGACCGACATTACCGACGTGCTGAGCCTGACCGTTCCCGGCGAAGAAAAGCTGGTGAGCGAGAAGATCGCCGGCGGCTTCACCGACACCTCCCTGACCAACCCCTACAACGACGGCAAGACCTACATGGCGCCCATGTTCTACAGCCCCTGTGGCCTGTTCTACAACGCCGGCCTGTTTGCCGAAAAGGACTGGACCGTTCCCACCACCTGGGACGAGATGTGGGAGCTGGGCGAGAAGGCCAAGGCTGACGGCATCTACCTGTTCACCTATCCCACCGCCGGTTACTTCGACGCTTTCCTGTATGCGCTGATGTACAGTGTGGGCGGCCCGGAGTTCTTCGAGGCTGCTACCCACTACCAGGAGGGCATCTGGGATACCGAGGAAGCCAAGACCTGCTTCGACATCATCGGCAAGCTGGCCTCCTACACCAACCCCATCACCCCCGCCCAGGCGAACAACCAGGACTTCACCCAGAACCAGCAGCTGGTGCTGGACAACAAGGCCCTGTTCATGCCCAACGGCACCTGGATTGTTGGCGAAATGGCTGAGGCTCCCCGTGCTGAAGGCTTCCAGTGGGGCATGACCGCTCTGCCCGCCGTGAAGGAAGGCGGCGCCGGCTACAGCTACACCTGGTTCGAGCAGGCCTGGATTCCCTCCGGCGCTGCCAACAAGGATGCCGCCAAGCAGTTCATCGCTTTCCTGTACAGCGATGTGGCCTGCGAAATCTTCGCTCAGTCCAATGCCATCCAGCCTGTGCTGGGCATTGCCGACAAGCTGACCGGTGACAACGTGATGTTCTACTCCATCTACGACAACGGCGCCAAGGCTGCCATGGGCAACTTCGCCGCGTTCAACGCCATCCCCGGTGTGGACACCTCTTCCGTGTTCTTCGAGCCCGTGAACTCCCTGGTGTCCGGTGAGCTGACCGTGGAGCAGTGGATTGAGAACATCAAGACCGCCAGCGATCAGATGCGCGCCAACCTCAAGTAATTCCATCGAGCTCCCGGCGGGATGGCGCTGCCATCCCGCCGCTTTCTATCCATCCCCCTAACCTTTCCGCCCGAAAGGAGCGCTCCCCATGAAAAAGACCATTGGACGCAAAGGGTTCATCTTCCTCTGCGTTGCGCCGGCAGTGATCCTGTTTGTCATCTTTATGGTGCTGCCCACACTGAATGTTTTCCGCATGTCGCTATTTCAGCGGGGCGCGTATTCACCCACGGAAACCTTCGTTGGGCTGAAAAACTTTGCCGACCTCTTGAAGGACCAGCAGTTCATCCGCTCCATGCAGAACACCATTTTGCTGGTGGTGGTTGTCACCATCATCACCTTTGCCTTTGCGCTGGTGTTTGCAGGGATTTTGACCAGGGAAAAAATCAAGGGACAGAATTTCTTCCGCATTGTGTTCTACATTCCCAACATTCTGTCCATTGTGGTTATATCCGGCATTTTCTCCGCCATTTACAAGCCGGAAAACGGTATGCTGAACGCCATCATCGGTTTCTTCAGGGACATGACAGATCCCATCCTGTGGAAGGGTGAGAAGCTGGTGATGCTCAGCATCGTGATTGCCATGGTATGGCAGGCCATTGGCTACTACATGGTGATGTACATGGCCTCCATGTCCGCAGTGCCTTCCTCTATTTACGAGAGCGCCGACCTGGACGGCGCGGGCCGCCTGCGCCAGTTCTTCCAGATTACCATTCCGCTCATCTGGACAAACATCCGCACCACGCTGACATTCTTCATTATCTCCACCATCAATATGGCCTTCCTCTTTGTAAAGGCCATGACCTCCGGCGGGCCCAACGGCGCCTCCGAGGTGGTACTGAGCTACATGTATGGTCAGAAGGATCAGGGCCTGTACGGCTACTCCATGGCCATTGGTGTGGTAATCTTCCTGTTCTCCTTCGCGCTTTCTGCCCTGGTGAATCACGTTACCAAGCGCGACGAGCTGGAATACTGATGGGGGTGAGCATATGAAAAAGCAAGCGAAATCCCGCCCGGTGAAGGATACGCTGTTCATGATTCTGGTGTATCTGGCGCTGGCTGTGCTGGCGATTACCATCATTGTGCCGGTGGCCTGGGTGTTTGTGGCCTCCGTGAAGGAAAATACTGAGTTCTACGGCAATCCGTGGTCGCTGCCCAAGGGCCTGCACTTGCAGAACTTTGCCGATGCCTGGACCACCGCGAAAATGGGCGAATACATGCTGACCAGCGTGTATGTTACCGCCCTTAGCCTTGTTATTCTGCTGGTGGTGGCGCTGCCTGCGGCCTATGTGCTGGCAAGGTTTGTCTTCAAGGGAAGAAACCTTATCAAGACCGGCTTCATGGCAGGCCTGTTCATTAATGTGAACTACATTGTGGTGCCCATCTTCCTGATGCTGAAGGATGGCAACTCCCTGATGAAGCAGCTGTTCGGCACAGGGTTCCTGCTGAACAACCCCTTCATCCTGGCTGTGGTGTATGCTGCTACGGCGCTGCCCTTCACCATTTACCTGCTCAGCGGTTATTTCGTCACCCTGCCCAAGGCCTATGAGGAAGCTGCCTACATCGATGGCGCGGGCTATGGGCACACCATGCTGCGGATTATTTTCCCCATGGCAAAGCCTTCCATCATCACGGTGATTCTGTTCAACTTCCTGTCCTTCTGGAACGAGTACATTATCTCCATGACGCTGCTGAGCTCTGCCAAGGGTGCAAAGACCCTTCCTGTGGGCCTCCTGAACCTGATGCAGGCCCAGCAGTCCAAGGCCAATTACGGCCCCATGTATGCCGGCCTGGTGCTGGTGATGCTGCCCACGCTGATTTTGTACATCTGCGTACAGAAGCAGCTGACCAAGGGCATGACCATGGGCGGCCTGAAAGGATAAGGTGAGAGCATGAAGTTTTGGAAAGAGCATCCCGTTTTTCGCCTGGTGCTGATTATCCTGCTGTTTGTGGCGGGCGTTGCGCTGACCCTTGTGGGCTGGAGCATTACGGGCAAAATGGGCGGATTGGGCCTGATGGCGCTGGGCCTTGTGTGCCTGCTGCTGGCTATGTATGTTTACAACAAACCCTTCCAGGATCCACACACGAAAGAGGGGAGCAAGAAAAAATGAGCGACAAGCAATCGAACACTGGCCGGGTGACCATCCCTACGGATGTTGATGTGGTGGACGCCACCCTGGCGCTGATGAAGCGCTGGGGTGCAGACGCGCTCCGCGACTGCGATGGCACGGACTTCCCCCAGGCGCTGCGTGATGTGGACGCCAAGGTGTACTCCACCTATTACACCACCCGCAAGGATAATGCCTGGGCCAAGGCACACCCGGAAGAGGTGCAGCAGTGCTACATTATGACCGGGTTCCACACGGCGGTGGAGAGCGAAGTGTCCATCCCTCTGATGAAGGGCATTTCCCCTGAGCTGATGCAGGTGAACACCCGGGACGACATACAGCGCTGGTGGGAAGTGATTGACCGCACCACCGGGCAGGTTGTGCCGGTAAGCCAGTGGCGCTATGCTGATGGCAGCGTGATTATCAGCGGTGCTGAGCCTTTCCACGAGTACACGGTTAGCTTCCTGGCCTACCTGATCTGGGACCCGGTGCACATGTACAATGCGGTGGTTAACGAGTGGAAGGACTTTGAGCATCAGATCACCTTCGATGTTCGCCAGCCCAAGACCCACGAGTTCAGCATGAAGCGGCTGCGGAAGTTCATTGAGGAGCATCCCTATGTAAACGTGATCCGCTACACCACCTTCTTCCACCAGTTCACGTTGATTTTTGATGAGCTGAAGCGGGAAAAGTTTGTGGACTGGTACGGCTATTCCGCCTCCGTGTCACCCTATATCCTGGAGCAGTTCCAGCGGGAGGTTGGCTACACCTTCCGCCCGGAATACATTATCGACCAGGGGTATTACAACAACCAGTACCGGGTGCCCAGCAAGGAGTATAAGGACTTCCAGGCCTTCCAGCGCCGCGAGGTTGCCAGGCTGGCGAAGGAAATGGTGGACATTACCCACGAGTATGGCAAGGAAGCCATGATGTTCCTGGGCGATCACTGGATTGGCACGGAGCCGTTCATGCCGGAGTTCCAGTCCATCGGCCTGGATGCAGTGGTTGGCAGCGTGGGCAATGGCTCCACCCTGCGGCTCATCAGCGATATTCCCGGCGTGAAGTACCGGGAAGGCCGCTTTCTGCCATACTTCTTCCCGGATGTGTTCCACGAGGGTGGCGACCCCGTGCGGGAAGCCAAGGAAAACTGGGTTACCGCCCGCCGGGCCATTCTGCGCAAGCCCATTGACCGCATTGGCTATGGCGGCTACCTGAAGCTGGCCTGCAGGTTCCCGGAGTTCCTGGACTATGTGGAGAGCGTGTGCAACGAGTTCCGCCTGCTGTATGACAATATAAAAAACACCACACCCTTCTGCATCAGGAAGGTTGCGGTGCTGAACAGCTGGGGAAAAATGCGTGCCTGGGGCTGCCACATGGTGCACCATGCCCTGTACCAGAAGCAGAACTACTCCTACGCCGGTGTTATCGAGGCCCTGAGCGGCGCACCCTTCGATGTGCAGTTCATCTCCTTTGACGATCTGCTGGCGGATGAGCATGTGCTGGAGGGCGTGGACGTCATCATCAACGTGGGCGATGGCGACACCGCGCACACCGGCGGCGCCGTGTGGGAGAACCCGCAGGTGGTTAGCACCATCCGCAGGTTTGTGCACCAGGGCGGCGGATTCATCGGCATTGGCGAGCCTTCCGGCCACCAGCATCAGGGGCACTTCCTGCAGCTGGCATCCCTGCTGGGTGTGGAGAAGGAAACCGGCTTCACCCTGAATTACGACAAGTATAACTGGGATGAGCACAAGGATCACTTCATCCTGGCGGATGTGAAGGGTGAGGTGGACTTTGGCGAAGGGAAGAAGAGCATCTACGCCCTGGAGGGTTCCACTGTGCTTGTGCAGCGGGACAGGGAAGTACAGATGAGCGTGAACGGGTTTGGCAAGGGTCGCGCGGTGTACATCAGCGGCCTACCCTACAGCTTTGAGAACGCCCGCGTGCTGTACCGCAGCGTGCTGTGGGCCGCTCACGGTGAGGAGCAGCTCCACTGCTGGTATAGCGAGAACCCCAATGTGGATGTGCACGCCTATGTGGCAAACGGCAAGTATTGCGTGGTGAACAACACCTACGAGCCGCAAAGCACCGTGGTTTACCGTGGCGATGGCTCCTGCTTCGCCCTGACCCTGGAGCCCAACGCCATCCTGTGGTATGAAATCTGATTACCCGTTGGTCATGTGGGTCTTTCTGTAATCGGAAGGACTGAGGCCGGTGTGGCGCTTAAATGTTTGTGAAAAATAGCTGGGGGAGGCAAACCCGGTCAGCATGCTGATCTCGTTCAGGCTTGTGAGCGTGTTGGCAAGCAGATACCGGGCCTCCTCCAGCCTTCTTTTGTTCAGATACTGGATGGGAGAAACGCCATACTGCCTGCTGAAGGAGTGGGACAGGTGATACTTGCTGATGTGGGCCTGCCTGGCCAGCCAGTCCAGGGTGATGGGCTGGGCGAAATGCTCGTCAATCAGCTGCTTAATCTCACTGCAATCCAGGGAGCCGGACACAAAGGAGCTGTCCGCCATTTCCACCTGGGTGGAGCGCCGGGCCTTGGCAAACAAGACATTCAGGATGCTGAGGCAAATCTCCAGGTATCCTTCCCGCTGGCGGGAAACCTCCCGCAGCACATCCTGGAAGTATGGCGCAAACTCGTGGGAGCTTTGCCGGGCCCGGAGCAGGCGATACCTGGGCAGGCTGCCGTCCTCCGCCAGAAAACGCACACCGCTGACCCCAATCACAATATAGGACAGCTGACCCTCCGCATCGGACTGCTCGGTGTGCTCCGCGCCGGGATTGATGAGGAAGAAATCACCCTTGGACAGGGGAATGCTTTCGCTGCCAATCAGCAGCTGACCCACGCCATCCAGGCAGAAGAACAATTCCGCATGGGGATGGGAATGCATGCTGGAGTGCCAGGAGGTGTCATACTGGGCGATGGCGCAGTAAATCAGCCGCACCTCGTGCTCGTCCTCCGGCAGGGTTTGGACATCGTAGCGAATGTTGCGCATGGGAGGCCTCCGCAGTAATATGCAATAAAAGGATGCAGCAGCCGGAATGCGACTGCTGCGCTTATTATGCCTGGGTCTTGGGCAACCTTTCCAGCATGGCAGGCCAGTTTTCCTCCATGCTGGCAACCAGCCTGAACTGTGTGCGGCACCTGTCCAGGTTGTGTTCCGGGCGTTGAATGTGGAAGTACACATCGCCCATCAGGTAATCCGTCAGGAAGCGGACGCCACACTCCAGCGTCATGAGCCTGGCACCCATGGGCAGGCTGGCGATTTCCGCCGCTGTCAGGCTGTCGCCACAGGCGGAAAGGAAGCCGTCCAGCAGCTGGGCATAATTGTCCAGGGACAGGCCAATGCGGGACAAGTCCTTCTCATCCTCGGCACCGGTGTTGGCGCCGAAGCGCACCAGGTCGCCAAAGTCGAAGGCAGGCAGGCCCGGCATCACCGTGTCCAGGTCCAGCACACACAGGCCCTTGTGGGTTTCGGCGTCCAGCATCACGTTGTTCAGCTTGGTGTCGTTGTGGGTCACCCGCAGCGGCAGCACACCCTGGTGAAGCTGGTTCATCAGGCAGGCGGCTTCCTGCTCCCGGGCCAGGGCGAAGGCAATTTCCTCCCGGCAATTAGCGGCGCGGCCCAGGGCATCCGCCTCAATGGCGGCACGAAAGGCCTGATAGCGGCTGGGTGTATCGTGAAAGCGCGGGATGGTTTCGCTCAGTTCCTTGGCGGGAAAGTCCCCCAGTGCCTTCTGGAAGCGACCAAAGGCGTATGCGCACTCAAACAAATCACTGGGGCGCTCCGGGGCATCCAGACACACACCGCCGCCAATGAAGGCATACACCCGCCAGGCATCTCCCTCTGGGGTCAGCAGGTAGGTTCCGCCATCCACTGTGGGAATCAGCTTCAGGCTGTGCCTGGGGTCGCTGTCCTGCCGGGCCAGGAAGGCGGTTACCTGGCTGATGTTGTGCATCAGTGCGGGAATATCGTGAAAGGCCTGGCGGCTGATCCGCTGCAGGATATAGCTTGTACCGTCCTGCGTGCGAATGCGGTAGGTATTGTTGATATGTCCGTTGCCATGCGGCTCGCAGGACAGAACAGGGCTGTTCAGTTGAAACTGGTGGCAAATGTTTAGCATGGGGTCATCCTCCTTGGGAACAGTATAACACAGAAGGGTGATTTGCGCCATAGGAAGCAAAAGAATCATCCGCAGCGACGGGCAACCCTCTTGCAGATTTGGCACAGTCCGTCTGCCGCAATGGGAATGAGGCAGAACACATAGGGGTAAACGTACTGGCTCTTGGTTTCCCAAAAGATGTGGAAAAGAAAACCGCCAAGGAAGTACAGCAACGCCAGCTGCCAACCATTCCTCTGCCTTCCATGATGCAGAAGATAAACACAAACACCCAGGTAAATGGTCAGGGTCACAGCTCTGGCGCAGGCATTGGCAGCCTTCTCTGCCTTGCCGCCCTGGCAAAGGGATTGCAGCAGTGGTGTGGAAACCTCCTGATTTAGCGATGGCAGCGGCCCACTCCAGATGGACTGATACAGCGGATCGCACCAGGTGGAAACAATTTTACGACCAAAGAAGCTGGCGGCCCTGGTGGGTTCTGCCTTGATTTTTTCCAAATTAGTTTGCAGCTTTTCCATGCCGGCAGATGCCGCCTTGGCGCTGATGCATTCCATATGCCGGTAGAGTTCCAAAGTCGATTCGTCGTACCAGCCCGGGCCGCGAACCTCGTTGTCAATATCCGTGCCCATGGCAATCCAGAGTACCGCAGGCATACTATCTTGCAGGGACGTTCCTGTCCTGGTTTCATAGTGGGTTGTTAGCAGACGGGAGGGAATGAGCATACAGGCAACCACGGCTGCAAGAGCCGCCAGGGATTTCCACCCATGGCGGCGGGTTAGGTGCAGCAGCAGGTATATGCAAATGGCAATGCCGCCAATCAAGTTGTTTTTGCGAATGAGTATAGAGAGGCTCAGGCATAGCACCAGACCCAAGCCGGAAAGCCAGCGGAAATCCCGGCAAAAGCGAAGGGTGAACAGAAAGCTGAGCATCAGAAAGAAAAGGCCGGGAATAAGCCCGTATGCAAAGTGAATAAACAAAAGCTGAGGGAAAAAGGCGAAGCTGAAAAAAATGGTTAGCAACTGCACGCCCCTGGAGGAAGAAAGCTCAAGGCTGATTTTCCAGCAGCAGAGGTTGATACCCAGAACCAGTGCAGCATTGGCAAGGAAGCAGGCGATGGTTGTTCCGGAAGCAAAGGGTATGGCAGCGTCCACCAGCAGGTCAAAGGTCATCAGGCCAAGCTGATGGGGGTAGATAGAAAGATACTGCCCGGGCTGGAATGCGGTATAATCCCCACTGCGGAAGGCCTTGGCTGCCATGAAAACGTTATATGCATCTGCGCGGATGGCGTGAGCTGTGTTGCAAATCAGGTAAGCTGAAAGAAGAATATAGATCACGGAAAGAAGGACGAACAGCAGGGAAGGTGAGAGCCGTGCGAAACGGCAGCTTACCCTGGAGAGCAGGCACAGCAGTCCCACGATGCACAGCATTGTGACCACACCTGAGAGAAGCTGCAGCGAAATGCTGACAATCTCTGCACCATCATAGCTGACGGAGGCGTGAAAAATGAGATTGAGCAGAAGAACGGTCAGCATAACCCCAAAGGCCAGGCCATGGAGGATTCGCATGGCGGCAGAGGAAATCCTGGCTTGCATAGGTCGTCTCCTTTGGTGAGTGATAGAGCATGCGGTGCTGCACAGCATCTGCACAGCACCGCACATCCCTTAGCAGGTTTTGATGATGCGCTGGTAGAAGGCCACGGTTTTCTTGATGGTGTCCAGGGGAATGCGCTCGTTGTTGCCGTGAATCAT
The DNA here is from genome assembly GCA_964383815.1 of uncultured Faecalibacterium sp. Lineage (GTDB taxonomy): Bacteria > Bacillota > Clostridia > Christensenellales > Aristaeellaceae > UBA11524. The sequence continues at coordinate 23,918 of CAYLIC010000001.1, forward strand.
GCCGCGTTCCTCCTTGCTCAGGGCCATGGCGGAGAAGCGGTATACATGCTCGCTGATGGGCCCGTAGTGCCGGGAATCGGAGCAGGCCAGCATCAGGTAGGGGGACACGACGGCCTGGGGCCAGGTGGCACGGATGGCCTCCGTCAGGCGCTGGTAGGGTTCATCGTCTGTACGGCTGATGGGTGAGGGGTTCATGCCCATTACCACATCCACCTGAATGTTCTTGTTGCCAGCCAGCTTTTGCAGCCGGGCCTTGGCGGTTTCAACGGTTTCGCCGGGCATCAGGCGCAGGTTGGCGCCAACCCAGGCATGGGGCGGCAGCACGTTGGAGGCGGCGCTGCCCTGCATCTGGGTGAAGGCCACGGTGGTGCGCACCAGGGCGTTCAGCTCGCCGCCGGTTTTTTTGCAGACCAGGTTCAACACCGGCTTGAAGCACCACAGGTTGGCGAAAATCATCCTGAACAGGAAGCTGGAGCGTCGGCCCAGAATGTCGAACATCTGGGCAATGGGCGCCGTGAGGGTGAAGGGGAAGGGATTGCCCTCAATGTTGGCAACAGCCTTTGCCAGCACGCCAACAGGGGTGTGGGAAGGCGGTGTGGAGGCATGCCCGCCGTTGGTGTCCAGGGTCAGCTTCACATCCATGGGGCCCTTTTCGCCGATGCCAATCAGCGCACAGGGCTGCTTGACACCCGGGAAAACCTTCTCCACCACGGCGCCGCCCTCATCCAGCACGAAGGCCGGGGTGATGCCCTTTTCCTTCAGCCATTCAACAATGGCAGGCGCGCCTGTGCCGGAAATCTCCTCGTCACCGGCGAAGGCCAGGTACAGGTCGTTTTCAGGGGTGAAGCCCTGTGCAATCAGGTTGTCCGCCGCCTCCAGCACACCCAGCAGGGTTCCCTTGGTATCCAGGGTGCCGCGGCCCCAGAGCATATCATCCTCAATGATGCCCTCGAAGGCAGGCTTGTCCCACATATCCTCGTTGACGGGCACCACATCGTAGTGGGCCATCAGCACGCCAGGCGCATCGGCAGCCTTGCCCTGCCAGTGAAACAGCAGGCTCCTTTCGCCAGGCCGGTAAAAGGTGCAGGCCTTGAAAACATGGGGGAACAGCTGAGGCAGCAGCGCCTCCAGCCTGGCAAACTCCCCATCGTCTTCCAGGGACTTATCCCGGTAGGAAACGGTTTTGCAGCGGATGAGGGCCTGGAGGTCGCGGACAGCCTTGTCCCCGTCGAAGGTTTCTTCAGGGGCATTCACGGGGGACTGGGGTTCGGGCTTGAACTGGAGGGTGCGCAGCACCAGCACGGCGATGAACACCAGCAGCGCTGCCAGCACAATGCAAAGAATCACCATTCAAATCACCTCAAATTGCACCTTTCTTGTACAGCAGGCGGCTGACGCCAATGGCCAGCAGCGCGCCCACAGGCACCAGCACACCAACGGAGGAGGCCAGGGAAGGCACCATCAGGAACAGCAACACCATGAAAACCAGGGGTGCAATGGCCAGCTTGGGGTTCTTGGAAATGTACACCACACCCAGGCCGCCAAACAGGGCTGGCAAAATGTTTTCGAAGGCAGGCGCCAGCACAGGGGATTCCAAAATGGGCTGCAGGTAGCCCAGCAGCAGCACGCCAATGGCAATCACCAGCGTGGTGACGATGGAAGATGTTGCAATGGCGATGGTGGAGATGACCTCGCCCTCGTCGGAATTGGCCTCCACCTTGGCGGCCTCCATGGCGTTCAGGGCGCAGGGAACCTTCAGGTTGGTCAGGTTGCCGGTGATGAAGGACAGATAGGTGCCGCCGTTGCCCAGCATGGGCGCATAGGTCAGCACCTCAATGATACCCACCGTCCAGTAGATGGGCGCAACGGCCAGCAGACCCTTCAGCACATACTGTCCCTCGGGCCAGGCATCGTAGTACAGGCAGATGGCGGCGGGAGCCATCAGCAGAAGAAGAATGGCGGTAGCCGTCCAAATGCGGCCCCAGAAGTGAATGGTATCGTTATAGGTTTTGTTCATGGCAGGCACGCTCCTTTCTTACGCCATCAGCATGGTAACAGGGATGGAGGCCGCCATGGCACCCAGCATGGAAATGGGCAGCGCGTACTGCTCGAGCCATTTCCAGTTGAGCTTTTTCAGCAGCAGGCCGCAAATGCCCATGATGGCGGCGGAAATCAGCGCCACCACCAGCGGAATGAACCCGGGCCTGCCCAGGTGCACATCTGCAAACAGCATGCCGACAAAGGCGGAAATCATGCCCAGGAACATGCTATCCATGAAAATGGTGCCCCACTTGGGATCCTTGTTCTTTATGGACAGCACGCCGCCCTGAATCTTCTTCAGGCCAAAGAGCACAAGGAAAATGCCGGGAATGATGCCCAGGGTCATTACCCAGGCAATGGCGCCAAACGCCCGGGCATCCGTAATGGGCTGGGACAGGGAAAGCTCCATGGCTGTGGCGGTGGAGGTTGCAGCGGGCAGCTCGTAGGTCAGGGCGCCCAGCACGCTGAGCCGCAGCCAGGGGAACGGCAGGCCCATGAACTTGGAAAGGGTGATAACCCCCAGCAGGATAGCCACCGCAGGCGCAATGGTAAACAATGCACTGGAGGCGATGGTCTTGCGGATGGTAGCGGAGGTAATGTTCAGCTTCCTGGCGCGGCGGGCCGCCTTTACCAGGAAGAAGACGGACTGGGCCAGCACAAACACAATCACCACCGCTGTAACGGCGTAGAGGAAACCACTGTTCACGTTGAACTCACGCATGGGATTCACTCCTTTATGTGGATTGTATCCATTATAGTTCCTGAGGCTAAACTTGTCGAGCGTTTCTGAAAGATTCATGGCAAATTTCTGTGTTCCATTGGGAGGAGAAAGGCAAAAGCGTGGCGAATATCCATGGTGTAAATGCTTACAACCCCACGGAGGAGAAGCTATGGAGCAGTTTGAGCAGGCGTTGAGAGAATTGCAGCGGCCGGAACCCAGGGTGCTGATGGGCGCAGTGGCGCTTTACAGGGCCGGTGGTGCGGCCTTTTATCGGGAATATGTGCTGGAAAAGCTGCGTGCTGCCGTGGCGGAAAACCGGCTGGACGGCCTGGGCATGGGGCTGATGTTCGCCCTGGAGGAAACCGGGGAGGCGTGCTTCCGCGAAGGCATTGACCAGCTGGCTGCATGCCCGGCAAGGGTGGAAAAGCTGGCGGATGCCTACGAGCAGCTGCCCTTCCGCATGGCCTGTGAGATGAAGCTGAACCGCATGGCCTGGGTGAGCCTTGTGGCGGAGCAATTCGCCAGCCTGCGGGCGCGGCTGATGGACAAGGAAACCGGCCTGTACCTGGCAGCGGAGGGAAGCGGCTTTTCCCCCGCGGCAACGGGCTGGTATCTGGCGGCGCTGGCAGACAGCATTGAGGCCTGCGACCAGCAGCTGTACGAGCACTGGCGTGCCCTGGTGGACATCTTCCGCCAGGCGCTGCGCGGCATGCTGCAGGCAGGCAGCACCGGTGCGGAGGCCTTGACGGTGTACGCCATCCGCAAGGGTGTGCGGCTGGGCATCATCAACCCGGAAAGGTACCTGCCCACGGCACAGCGGCTGTCCCTGAGCATCAACGAGCAAAGCGACCTGGCGGCAGCCATGCTGGCCCGGGCGGAGGAAGGAAGGTAACCGCCATGGAGATGAAGATATTGTTTCGCTCCGCCCGTAGCGTAACCTGCCAGCTGGCGGATGGCGGCCTGTATGAAACCATGCAGCCCTATCGCCTGACGCTGAACGGCCAGGATGCTGGCCAGGCCACAACAGTGGTCACCAGCCTGTATGGCCTCTGGCCGGACACCGGGTATTCCCTGCAGGCCTGGCAAGGCGACGTGCTGGCGGCGGAGGTCTCCTTCCACACGGCGGAGGAGAGCTTCACCATGAATGTGCGCCAGTTTGGCGCCGTGGGCGATGGCGTGCATGACGACACGTCTGCCATTCAGGCGGCAATCACCTGCTGCCCCAGGCAAGGCCGGGTGCTGATTCCTGCAGGCCAGTACCGGGTGAAGCCGCTGTTCCTGAAGAGCCACATCAGCCTGGAGGTGCAGCAGGGTGCCGTGCTCCAGCTGGAGCGGGACAGGAGCCTGTTTCCCGTCCTGCCGGGGATGATCCAGTCCACCGATGAGAAGGACGACTACAACCTGGGCACCTGGGAAGGCAACCCGCTGGACATGTTCGGCTCCCTGTTCACCGGCGTTGAGGTGAAGGATGTGACCATCTATGGTCAGGGTATTGCCGATGGCATGGCCCAGGAAAGCGACTGGTGGGTGGAGCACCGCACCCGCCGCGGCGCCTGGCGCCCCAGGCTGCTCTACCTGTGCCGGTGCAAGCATGTAACCGTGCAGGGCATGACCTTCCGCAACAGCCCTGCCTGGAACCTGCAGCCCTATTTCAGCCAGAATTTGAAGTTCCTGAATGTATCCGTTCAGGCACCTGCCAGCAGCCCGAACACCGATGGCTTTGACCCGGAGAGCTGCAAGGACATTCTGGTGGCAGGCGCACACTTCTCTTTGGGGGACGATTGCATTGCCCTGAAGGCTGGCAAGCTGTACATGGGTCAAACCTATGCCACGCCCTGCGAGAATATCGAGATTGTTCATTGCCTGATGGAAAACGGGCACGGCGGCGTAACTGTTGGCAGCGAAATGGCTGGCGGCGTGAAGCATGTCCGCGTGCGGGACTGCGTGATGCGCGACACGGACCGTGGCCTGCGGGTGAAAACCAGGCGCGGGCGCGGCAGGAATGGTGTGATAGACGATATTGTGTTTGACCATGTGGAAATGCAGCAGGTGGGTGCGCCCTTTGTGGTGAATTGCCTCTACTTCTGCGACCCGGACGGTCACACCGAATATGTTCAGAGCCTGGCGCCACAGCCTGTGGACCAGCGCACACCCTATGTGGGCAGCATTGCCTTCCGGCATGTGAACGCCACCGGTGTCAGCTGCGCGGGGTATTTCCTGGGCCTGCCGGAGCAGCCCATCCACAAGGTAACCATGGAGCATGTGAACATCGCCTGCGCCCCGGATGCCAAACCCATGCAGCCTGCCATGGCGGACTGTGTGCCCAAGTGTGTGCGCAAGGGCATTGTGGCGGAAAACGTGCGCAAGGTTATCCTGCGGGATGTGATGATTACCGGCTGCGATGGCGATACCGTGGAAACAAGAAACGCGGAGCTGGTGGAGGAGTGATGGCGCACCCTCCGCAGCAAAAACCCACCATGAAATGCATGGTGGGTTTTGTTATGGGTGCTGGTTTATTCCGCATCGCAGAACTCGTAATCCTCATCGGAGGAAACGAACGTGTCGAACACCTTTTGCAGGGTGTCCTCATCCTCAATGGGCTGGTATTCATCGCTGCCGGCAATGCGGAAGATTTCGATGCTCTCCTCGTCCTCGTCGCTGTCCAGGCAGGCCAGCACGGCGTAGCGGCAGCCGTCCAGGTCAATCTCCTCCAGCAGCTGATAGGGCGTTTCCAGTCCGTCCTCGTCCGTCAGGCGGATGATGCTGTCGTCCTGCATGGGTCAGTTCATCCTTTCGGCAATGGCGCGGAGGAAGGCCTTGCTGTTGACGCCGTTGGCTTCGCCATCCCACAGGAGCGCCAGATCCTTGGTCATGGTGCCGGACTCGATGGTGTCCAGGGTGGCCTTTTCCAGCTTGTCGGCAAAGGCGCACAGGTCGGGCAGGCTGTCCAACTCACCGCGCTTGCGAAGGGCGCCGCTCCAGGCAAAGATGGTGGCAACAGGGTTGGTGCTGGTTTCCTCGCCCTTCAGATAGCGGTAGTAGTGCCGGGTGACGGTGCCGTGGGCAGCCTCGTATTCAAAGTTGCCATCCGGGGACACCAGCACGCTGGTCATCATGGCCAGTGAGCCAAAGGCTGTGGCCACCATGTCGCTCATCACATCGCCATCGTAGTTCTTGCACGCCCAGATGAAACCGCCCCTGGAACGCACCACCCGGGCCACGGCATCGTCAATGAGGGTATAAAAGTAGGTGATGCCTGCCTTCTCAAAGGCGGCCTTGTAATCCCGGTCGTAAATCTCCTGGAAAATGTCCTTGAAGTTGTGGTCGTAGGTTTTGCTGATGGTGTCCTTGGTGGAGAACCACAGGTCCTGCTTCACGCTCAGCGCATACTGGAAGCAGGCGTGGGCGAAGGAGGCGATGGACGCATCCACGTTGTGCACCGCCTGGAGCATGCCGGAGGAGGTGAAGTTGAACACGGTCTGGCGGATTTCCTTTCCGTCCTCACCGGTAAAGACCAGCTCCGCCTTGCCGGCGCCGGGCACCTTTATTTCCACATTGCGGTACACATCACCATAGGCGTGGCGGGCAATGGTGATGGGCTGCTCCCAGGTGCGGACGGTGGGGTGAACACCCTTCACCAGGATGGGTGCGCGGAACACCGTGCCATCCAGCATGGCGCGGATGGTGCCATTGGGGCTCTTCCACATCTGGTGCAGGTTATACTCCGTCATGCGCTGGGCATTGGGGGTTATGGTGGCACACTTTACCGCCACGCCATACTTCTTGGTGGCGTTGGCACTGTCGATGGTCACCTGGTCGCCGGTTGCATCCCGGTTGGGCAAGCCCAGGTCGTAATACTCGGTCTTCAGGTCAACAAAGGGGAGAATCAGCATATCCTTAATGTCCGCCCAGAGGATGCGGGTCATTTCATCGCCGTCCATCTCCACCAGCGGTGTGGTCATCTGAATCTTCTGCATGGGTGACGCTCCTTTATCAGCAAAATTGTATACAAAGCACCTTTTCCTATTGTACATAGCTTTCCGGCGGGATGCAAGCACCTGTACACCAAAAGAACAGGGTTAGAAAAAGATTAGAAAGCATGAGATACATTGACAGGTGAGGTATCTATTTGTATAATGTATTTCGGAGGTGAGAACATGGCATTGACCGCAGATATCCTCCGGGGATATACAGACACAATCATTCTCAGGCAGCTGGCCAAGGGCGACAGCTATGGCTACCAGATTAACAAGCGGGTGGTGGAAATCAGCGGCGGCAGCTTTGAGCTGAAGGAAGCAACGCTGTACACAGCCTTTCGCAGGCTGGAGAGTGCAGGGTTCATCCGCTCCTACTGGGGCGATGAAATGAGCGGCGCCCGCCGCCGGTATTACTCGCTGACGGATGAAGGCCTTGCCAAGCTGCTGCAGGACTGCGACACCTGGCAGGAAACGAAGAGGATAATCAATACATTGTTGGAGGGAACGGTATGAACACGACGGTTGCGCGGATTGTTGAAATCATGTTTCAGGATACCATCATGAACGACGAAGTCACCGCCATCAAGGATGAGGTGATGAACAACTGCCAGGAGCGCTATGAGGATCTGGTGGCCCGGGGCATGGACGAGGACGTTGCCATTGCTGCTGTGGTGGACAGCCTGAAGGGTATGGAGGAGGTCATTGCCCAGTATCCCAGGAAGGCAAAAACCGTGCACTATCAGGAACTGAACGGGGATACGGAGAAGGATCTGGCCTTTGCGGCCGAACAGTTCGATGCCGTCAATCTGCTGCTGACCAGCGAGGATGTGAACCTGAAACCCTCCGAGGACGAAATGGTGCATGTCCGCTATGACAGCGAGGACGTTCCTGACCTGAGGGTTGAGGTGATTGACGGCGCGCTGGACATTCGCCGTGAAATGAGTGCAAAGAAGTACAAGCACAACAGTGGCGCGCGAAAGCTGTTTGGCAATATGCATATCGGCTGGAATCTGGCGTTCGACAGCAAAGGGTATAACGGCGGCGACCTGACCATCTGCCTGCCCGAGCAGAAAACGTTTCAGCTGGAAATCGTCAACACCAGCGGTGATGTATGCGTGAATGATGTGAAGCTATCCACCCTGTCCGTTTGCACCACCGGCGATGTGGATGTTAACCTGGACGAGGCGGTGTGCCTGCAGCGCCTGGAGGTTAACGGCACCAGCGGAGACATTGATGTTTGCGCTGGTGCGCAGAGCATGAAGCTGAACACGGTCAGCGGCGATATTGACTACCGCGGCGACTGCCCGGAAATGGAGATTGGCACCGTTAGCGGCAATGGGGATATTGCGGCCCGAACCATGCGGGTGAACCTGAATGCCGTCAGCGGTGACATGGAGCTGAACGTGCTGGACGACACCCTGAAAAGTGTAAGCGCCAACTCCACCAGCGGCGATGTGATCATCAATCTGCCGGAATGCCTGCAAAACCGCGTTACCGTGCAGATGAACACCCTCAGCGGCGATTGCCTTTGCCGTTTTGACAGGAACCCCGAAGCGCCCCTGGCTATCGTTTGCATGAACAGCACCTCCGGCGATTTGCGGATGAACTGAATGAATCATCACCCGAAAGGAGAGCTTCGGCTCTCCTTTTTGCATACAACGGTTGTTTTGGCGCATGCTACCATCATCACAGTTTGCTGGAGGCAGTATGTCGATTGGTATGGTAGTGCTGACCGTGGCGGCGGTGCTGGTGTTTTTCGGCGTGGCGCAGAGGGTGCTGGACAGAATGCACCTGACAGACCGCATGGCGCTTTTGCTGATAGGCGCCATGTTTGTGGGCACACTTCTCCCCAATGTGGATATGGGCATGGTGTCCGTCAATGTGGGCGGGTGCGCCATTCCGCTGGGGGTGTGCGTGTATCTGTTCATTAAGGCAGACGAGGGTAAGGAGCGCCTGCGGGCCGCCTTTGGCGCAGTGCTGACAGGGACGGCGGTATACGCCCTGTCCGTTTTCCTGCCGGATGAGCCGGAGCGCATGTGGATTGAACCCAACCTGCTCTATGGCCTGGCAGGCGGCATCGTGGCCTGGCTGCTGGGCAGGAGCCGCAGAGCGGCGTTTATCTGCGGGGTGATCGGCGTGCTGCTGGCGGATGTGGCAACAGCGCTGGTGAACTGGCACAACGGTCTTCGCCAACAGCTGGTGCTGGGCGGCGCAGGCATTGGGGATACGGTGGTTATCAGCGGCATTCTGGCGGTGCTGCTGGCGGAGCTGGTGGGGGAGATTGCCGAGAGAATCGCCCGGCGCAAGGAGGGACGCAAGGCATGAAGAAGCTGCTGCTGTTGCTGGTGCTGCTGCTGCCCATAACGGCTGCGGCAGAGGATGTGTGGAGCCTGATGGATGAGCAGGGAAGCCTGCTGACGCAAATCTGCTATGAGCCGGAGAAGGGTGACGAGTATATCGCAGGCGATAACACGCTGTATGAAATCATTGCCGTTGAAGGCGATACGGCGGTTGCCAGGGCGCAGGGCAAGTCGGACATGCCGGATGTGAGCTGGCTGGATGCAGATGCTGCCATGCCCGTCAGCGCCATGGGCGAAAAGCTGCTGGCCCTTTACTGCACCCATAGCGATGAAAGCTACGAACCTTCCGACGGAACCTACAGCGATGAGGAGCGTGGCACCATTTACCAGGTGGCGCGGGCCTTGGCGGACGGCCTGGAGGACAAGGGCGCGGAAACCGCTGTGTCCGATGCGCTGCACTATCCACACGACGCAGGCGCATACAGGCGCTCCAGGCAAACGGCGGTTCAGCTGCTGAAGAAAGGCCCGGATGCGCTGTTTGACATCCACCGGGACGGTATTCCCAATGTGAATGAATACGCCGCAACCATCGGCGGGAAGCAGTGCTCCAGGGTGCGGCTTCTGGTGGGTCGGGGCAACCAGAACATGGCGGCGAACAAGGACTTCGCCCTGAAAATCAAGGCCGTGGCGGATAAGGTATACCCGGGGCTTATCAAGGATATTTACATGGGCAAGGGCACCTATAACCAGGACCTGGCACCCCACAGCGTGCTGCTGGAGTGCGGCACATACACGCTCAGCAAAGAGCGGGTGCTGCTCAGCATGCCCATGATGGCGGATGTGCTGTACCGCACCATGTACGGCGGTGTGACAGGCTCGGCTGGCGCATCGGACATCAGCCAGTCCAAGGCAGGCGGCGGTTTGACCCAGGGACAGCCGGATGCACCGGCGGCAGAGGACAACACCGGCGCAGGTGCGGGAATATGGTGGATTGTGTGCATTGGCGTGGCAGCACTGATTGTGTTTGCGCTGGTATCCGCCGGCTCCTTCAGGGGCGGTATGAGCAAGGCTGGCAGGAACATCAGCGAAATGACCGGAGGCCTGCTGGGCAAAAAGCCCAGGGACGGAGAAGAACACGACCATAGCTGAAAACAGCCGGCCTGTGATTGCAGTCACAGGCCGGCTGTATTTGGAAAAAATGAATGGCTGTTATTGCATCAGCGTGGATGCCAGCTTCTTCTTGCGGCGTTCCGTGCGCCAAACCACCAGCACCATCATCAGCACGGTGCCGATGTAAGGAAAAATGGAGGTCAGTGCGGAGGAAATGCCAACGGACTGCAGGCGCATGCCCAGTGCATCAATGAAGCCAAACAGCAGCGCTGCCAGGAACACCTTGGGCGGATTGGCCCGGCCGAAGATGACGCAGGCGAAGGCGATGTAACCACGGGAGTTGGACATGTTTTCGCTGAAGGTGGACAGGTAACCCAGCGCCAGGTGCGCACCGGCCAGGCCGGACAGCATGCCGCATAGCAGGGAAGCCAGGTACTTCATCTTTTCCGGGCTGCGGCCGGCAGAGCGCAGGGACTGGGGATGCTCGCCCGAGGCCCGGAGCCAGAAGCCCAGCGGCGTGCGGTAAATCAGCAGCCAGCACAAAAGCACCAGCACCCAGGATACATACACCAGCAGGGTGTTGTTGTTCAAAAGCTCGCCAATGACGGGAATGCTGTTCAGCCAGCCCGCTGAAAGCCTGGGGAGGGTGGACAGGTTGCCGTCCGGGGCGTGGAAGGTGCCGCTCTGTCCCGTCAGCGTGCGGAGGAGGAAGGTGGTCAGGCCCATGGCAAAGCTGTTCAGCGCCACACCGATGATGAACTCGTCACTTTTGAACTTGATGACGAACACACCGTAGAACAGGCCCAGCAGCAGGCCGATGCCCAGGGCAAACACCAGGCCCATGACCCAGCTGCCGCAGACCCAGCTGCCCATCACCGCAGAAAACGCGCCAATGAGCATCATACCTTCTACACCGATATTGGTCATGCCCACATGGTCTGTCATCAGGCAACCCAGGGCCGCCAGCACCACAGGGGTTGCCGTGCGAAGGGTGTTTTGCAACAGGCCAATGTTGAAGATGGTGGAAAGCTCGCTCATGCGGCATCCTCCTTCCGCAGCGCGATAGCTGCCCTCTTTCTGGCACGCCGGGCCTGGATGGAGGCGGTGATGCCCTGCTCCGCCGCCATAAAGAAGATGATGATGGACTGAATCAGCACCGTGAGGGAGCTGGGTATGTTGGCGTTCAGCTCCATGGCGGAGCCACCAATCTTCATGGCGCCGAAGAACAGGCTCATGAGGATGATGCCCACCGGCTCGTAGCGGACAATCATCGCCACCAGCATGCCATCGAAATAGAACTCGCTGGACACAGACTCGATAAAGCGCCCATGGAGGCCGAAAATCTCAAACATGCCCACCAGGCCGCAGATGGCACCGGAGGCCACCATGCTCCACAGGGCCAGGCGACCGGCCTTGATGCCGCTGTACTTGGCGAAGCGCTCGTTTTGCCCGGTGATTTTCATCCGGAAGCCTGTGGAGGAGCGCTTCATGATGTACCACACCGCCAGCGCGATGATGGCTGCCAGAAAGATGCTCTCCGTCAGGCTGGAGCGGCGAACCAGCCGCGGGAACATGAACGCCGCATCAATGGCGTCTGTGCCGGAGGAAACGCCCTTCTCGGCGGTTTTCAGCGGGCCGTTGGTCAGGAAGGAGCAGAAGTAGATGGCGGCGGAGTTCAGCATGATGGTGGTGATGACCTCGTTCACCTTCATCTTCACCTTCAGCATGGCGGGAATCCATGCATAAAGGCCGCCAGCCACCATGGCTGCCAGCAGGCACAGGGGAACGCCAATCCACGGGGAAACGCCCTTCAGCTGGGCGCCCAGCCAGGCAGAGGCCATGGCGCCCAGGTACAGCTGACCTTCGCCGCCCACGTTGAAAATGCCCGCCTGGGCTGCAACAGCGGTTGCCAGGCCGCACAGGCAAAGTGTGGCGGACTTGGCCAGGGTGTTGGCAAAGGCGCGCTGGCTGCCAAAGGCGCCCTGGAGCATCAGACCATAGCCTTCCAGCGGGTTGTGCCCGGAGGCCGCCATGATGGCTGCGCCCAGCACCAGCGCCGCTGCCACGGAAATGAACAGGGAAAGCAGGTAGCTCATTCGCTTTTTCATGCCTCTGCCTCCTTCTGTCCGCCGGTCATGTAATAACTGATTTCCGTTTTGGCAATGGTGTCCGGGGTGAATTCGCCGGTGATGCGCCCCTCGTAAATGGTCAGCAGGCGATCGGACAGGCGGTACAGTTCATCCAGATCGGCACTGACCAGGAGAATGGCGCAGCCTTCGTTGCGCTTGTCCATAATCAGCTGGTGAATGGCCTCCATGGCGCCGATATCCACACCGCGGGTAGGCTGGGAGATGATGAGCACAGGGGTGTCGAAGGAGAACTCCCGGGCCACCACCACCTTCTGCATGTTGCCGCCGGAAAGGCTGCCCACCGTGGTATCAATGCCTGCGCCGCGAATGTCAAACTTATCAGATACTTCCGTGGCGTACTGGCGGATGGCACGCCTCTTCATGTGAATACCGCCCAGGGAGAAACGCTTTTCCTTGCCGACAATCAGGTTATCCGTTACATCCGCAGGCGCGGAAACGCCTGTGGACAGGCGATCCTCCGGCACATGGGCCACACCCAGGGCGCGCACCTGACCGGCATTCATCCCGGCAATGGACTTGCCGTCAATGGTGATGCTGCCGCCGGAGAAGCTGCGCATGCCCGTTACAGCCTCAATCAGCTCGCTCTGTCCATTGCCCTCAATGCCGGCAATGCCAAGGATTTCACCCCGGTGTACCGTCAGGCTCAGGCCGCGGACGGCAGGAAGGCCTCTGGCATCAGTCACTTGCAGGTCGTGTATCTCAATGGCAGGCTCGTTATCGGTAACAAAGGGGTCGCACCTGTCCAGCGGGCCAAGAAGGACGTCCCGGCCCACCATCATGGAGGCCAGTATGCGCTCGTTTACGTCGGCGGTGTTTTCCACGCTGACCAGCTCGCCTGCGCGCATGACACCCACTCTGTCGGAAATTGCCATCACCTCATACAGCTTGTGGGTGATGATGATGATGGTCATTTCCTTTTCGCGGACAATGCGGCGGATAACGGCAAACAGCTCCTCGGTTTCCGTGGGCGTCAGCACGGCGGTGGGCTCGTCCAGAATGAGGATGTCTGCGCCCCGGTGCAGGGTTTTCAGGATTTCCACCCGCTGCTGCAGGCCTACGCTGATGTCCGCCACCCTGGCGTCCGGGTCAACGGTCAGGCCGTATTCCTCCACAAGGGCCTGCGTAACATCCCTGGCTTTGCGGAAATCGTAAAACAGGCCGGACTTCCTGGGCTCCCGGCCCAGAACGATGTTCTGCGCCACGGTGAAGGAAGGCACCAGCATAAAGTGCTGATGCACCATGCCCACGCCCTGGGCCATGGCGGTGCTGGGGGAGAAGGACCGTATCTCCTTTCCCTTGATGTACACCTGCCCGCTGGTGGGCGCGTTCATGCCATAGAGGATGTTCATCAGGGTGGACTTGCCGGCGCCGTTTTCGCCCACCAGGGCAAACACCTCACCCTTGCGGATGTCCAGGCTTACGTCATGGTTTGCCAGCACGCCGGGAAACTGCATGGACACATGCTGGAAGGATACGATGGTTTCGCTTGCCACACTCTCGCCTCGCTATCCATTGTGATAAGGAAAAAGGGCAGGGAATGCTCCGCTGCCCTTGGGAATGGTGACGTTACTGCAGCGTGGAGGGAACCACAATCTCGCCAGAAACAATCTTCTGGGCCAGGTCGTCCACCTCGGCCTTCAGCTCGTCGGAAACCTGCTGGGTCATGTCCTGGGTGCCATAGGCCACGCCGATGTAGCCGGTTGCCATATCCGCGCACCAGATCTCGCCGCCCTTGAAGGCCTCGTCCATGTTGGCAACGGTGTTGTACAGGGACAGGCCCACGTCCTTCACCATGGAGCAGATGATGACCTCGGGGTCGATGTACTTCTGGTCGCTGTCCACGCCAATGGCGTAGCTGCCAGTTTCCTTCGCAGCCTCAAACACGCCTTCGCCGGTCTTTCCGGCAACGGCGAACACAATGTCGCAGCCGGCGTTGTACATGGCCAGCGCGGCTTCCTTGCCCTTGGAGGGATCCTCAAAGTCCTCGGTGTAGCGCTTTTCAACGGCGATGTCCGCATTGGCATACTGGGCACCGGCCTCATAGCCCACCACAAAATCGTTGATGGTATCGCTGTTCTGTCCGCCCACCACGCCAATCTTGCCGGTCTTGCTCATCCTGGCGGCGATGTAGCCAGTGAGGAAGGAGCCCTGGTTCTGGGCGTAGATAATGGACATCAGGTTGTCGCCCACGCCGTCCAGGCCATTATCGATGAAGATGAACCTGGTCTCGGGGAAGTCGGCAGCCACGCCGGGAACGGCATCAGTGCCGGCAAGCGCATCCCAGAACTGCCAGCCAACAGCCACCACCACATCGTAGTTTTCAGCGGCGGTCACCAGGGAGTTTTCGTACAGGGAGCCATCCTCCCGGCACTCAATCACGGTGGTCTTCAGGCCCAGGTCAGCCTCCAGCTTCAGGCGGCCTTCGTTGGCGGAATCGTAAAAGGAGCGGTCGCCCAGGGTGCCGGCCACAACAATGGCTACAGACGGGCCTGCGGGCTGATCCGCCAGAGCGGGAGCCATCATGCACAGGCAAAGCACCAGAGAAAGAATGAGCGCGATCAGCTTTTTCATACGTCACTACCTCCGGAAAAGTGTGAAATCGATGCGGATGCACCGTTAAGTATACTATTCTATACGCGAATACATTTTTCCTGCAAAAAAGTGCAGGAAAAGAACGGCGGCGTATGGAATACTTTTTGCTGAAAGGAAGGTAGCGATGATGAATATTCTGTTTGTGAACGCCTGCGTCCGTGGTGAGGACTCCCGCACACTGCACCTGGCAAAGGCATTCCTCCACGCGCTGGAGGCAGCTGCGCCCGGCGTGTGCATCACCGAGCAAAACCTGCCCGCCATGGGCCTGATGCCTGTGGACGCACAAACCCTGGCCCGGAAGGAGTCCCTGTGCGATGCCTGCGCCTGGGATGACGGGCTCTTTGCGCCTGCGGTGGCCTTTCAGCAGGCGGATGCGGTGGTGATTGCTGCACCCTACTGGGACATGTCCTTTCCCTCCATGCTGAAGATCTGGGTGGAACACATGTACGTCCGCAACCTGACCTTCCACTATGTCAACGACCAATCCGTGGGCCTGTGCAAGGGTCGCGAGGCGGTGTATATCACCACCGCGGGCAGTCCCATAGGGCCTTACGACTGGGGCACCGGTTATATCCGGGATGTGATGCAGGTGCTGGGCATACCCGGCTTTGCGTGCATCAGGGCCGAGGCACTGGACCTGGCAGGCAGGGATGTTCAGGCCATTATGCAGGATGCCTGCACCCGGGCGGAGGAGCAGGCGCGGGCGCTGGCTGCGCGGCTGCAGGGCGCGTGAGCTGCCTTTCCGCTGCCAGCCACAGGGCGGACAGGCCACACCAGAGCAGCGTGTAGGGCAGGCACACCTGTCCGTGCCAGTTCAGCGGCAGGCGGCGGTAGTCCCACACCTGGTGGCGGCGGTTCCACAAAAGGCCGCAGGCGGCCTCAATGCCCGTGATGCCTGCGCCGCAGGCCAGCGCCCCGGGCAACAGGGGGATGGGGCTGCGGCTGGCCCGGTGGAGCAGGGCGGCTCCGGCACCGCCTGCCAGCGCCATGCTGGCATGGGTACGCCCGCGCCAGCAGATTTCCAACAGCGGATAGCCCACTGCACCCAGGATGAACGGTTTCACATGCTTTCACCTCCGGGTCATGTTGCCCGGAGGATTTTCGCGCTATCCGCCACAAAATTTTCTTCCATCAAGGCCCGAAAGGTTGACCATCCGCCGCCAAAATGGTACATTTATAAGAGTGTTTATATAAGGAGGCACAAACCTTGTTATCCGATAAGATTGAAGCCATGCTGGAGAAGGTGCAGAAGGCTCCCCGGTACACCGGCGGCGAGATGAACACCGCCATTAAGCCGTGGAGCGAGGCTGAGCTGCACTTTGCCTTCTGCTTTCCCGATACCTACGAGGTAGCCATGTCCCACCTGGGGATGAAGATTCTTTACGCCATTATCAACCAGCAGGACTGGAGCCTGTGCGAGCGGGTGTGCATGCCCTGGATTGACATGATGGAACTGATGCAGCAGGAGGATGTGCCCCTGTTTTCCCTGGAGAGCCGTCAACCCTTGCGGGCGTTTGATGTGGTGGGCTTCACCCTGCAATATGAGATGAGCTACTCCAATGTGCTGGCCATGCTGAAAATGGGCCGCATTCCTCTCTTGCGGGAGCATCGCAGCCAGGATGACCCCATCGTTGTGGCTGGCGGCCCCTGTGCCTTCAACCCGGAGCCGCTGGCGGACTTCATCGATGCCTTTATGGTGGGCGACGGCGAGGAGCAGATTGTGGAGCTGAACCGGGTGATTCGGGACTGGAAAAAGTCCGGCGCACCCAGGGAGGATTGCCTGAAGCAGCTGGCATCCATCCAGGGCGTGTACGTGCCCGCCCTGTATGATGTGACCTACAATCAGGATGGCACCATTGCCTCCTTTGCGCCCAACTGCCCCGAAGCACCGGAGAAGGTGCTGAAGGCCATCATTACCGACCTGGATTCCGCCTATTACCCGGAAAAGATTCCCGTGCCCTACACGGAGATTATTCACGACCGGATCATGCTGGAAATCATGCGCGGGTGCACAAGAGGATGCCGCTTCTGCGAGGCAGGCATGCTGTACCGCCCTGTGCGGGAGCGGAGCCTGGAGCACCTGGTGGAGCTGGCTGAGAAGCTGGAGGCCTCCACCGGCTATGAGGAGATGAGCCTGTCCAGCCTGTCCAGCGGCGACTACACCTGCCTGGCGGAGCTGATCCGGGAATTGATGAAGCGGCTGAACGAAAAGCGCGTGTCCATCAGCCTGCCTTCGCTGCGCATTGACAGCGTGCTGAAGGAATCCCTGGAGGAAACGCAGAAGACCCGCAAAACCTCCCTGACCTTTGCGCCAGAGGCCGGCACCCAGCGCCTGCGGGACGTGATCAACAAAGGCGTGACGGAGGCCGACCTGATGGAGAAGGTAAACGATGCCTTCCAGGGCGGATGGAGCAGCGTGAAGCTATACTTCATGATGGGCCTGCCCACCGAAACCTATGCCGACCTGGACGGCATTGCCGACCTGGCGCGGAAGGTGACAGCGACCTATTTCGCCGTGCCCAGGGACAGGCGCGCCAAGGGGCTGCGGGTGACCTGCTCGGCCTCGGTTTTTGTGCCCAAGCCCTTTACACCCTTCCAGTGGGAGCCCCAGGACAGTCTTGCTGTGGTGCAGGAAAAGCAACTGCACCTGCGGGATGAATTGCGGCAGATTAAGGGCGTGAACTTCAACTATCACGAGTCCGGCCTGAGCTACCTGGAGGCCTGCTTCGCCAGGGGTGACAGGCGCATGGGTCAGGTGCTGCTGCGGGCCTTTGAAAAGGGCTGTATGCTGGACGGATGGACGGAGCATTTCAAGTACGATACCTGGATGGAGGCCTTTGACGAGTGCGGCGTTGACCCGGCGTTCTACGCCTATCGCCGCAGGGAGAAGGACGAAATACTGCCCTGGGACTTCATCGACAGCGGTATTACCAAGGAGTTTCTGTGGCGCGAAAAGGAAAAGGCTGAGCGGGCGGAAACCACCAGGGACTGCCGCAAGGGCTGCAACGGCTGCGGCCTGCACCGTTTCAAGGGGGTGTGCTCGTTTTGCGGATGATGGCTGTTTTTGAAAAGGGCGAGCGCCTGCGCCACATCGGGCATCTGGACATTCAGCGCTCCACCCAGCGGGCCCTGCGCCGCAGCGGCCTGCCTGTTGCATACTCCAAGGGGTTCAACCCCCATATCCTCATCACCTTTGCATCCGCCCTTTCCACAGGTGCGGTGGGCAAGAATGAAATCATGGACGTGACCCTGGAGGGCGCCGTGACCCCGGAAGCCTTCCTTTCTGCCATGAATGCTGCCATGCCGCCGGACATGCAGCTGAAATCCGCACGGGTGCTGGACGACCGCCACCCGGCGCTGATGGCCATGGTGCAGGCCGCTACCTACGACCTGAAGCTGCTGGACGGGGAAGCTGCTGCCCGGTGCATGGCGGCGCTGCCCGGCTTCTTGCAGCAGGAGAGCATTCCTGCCATGCGCAAGACCAAGTCCGGCGTGAAGGAGTGCGACATCCGCCCGCTGCTGCTGGACATTCGCGGCGAAGGCCAGCACCTGCACGCCACCATGACCCTGACGGAGCGAACCTCCTGCAAGCCGGACATGCTGGTGAAGGCCCTGTGCCAGTTTGCCGGGTGCGAGGTGCCCCGGGTGCTGGTTACCCGCCAGCGCCTGCTGGGACTGAACGAGGCGGGCGCCCTGACGCCCCTGGAGCAGCTGTGATGCGGGAGATTTACATCAAGGCAGGCAGCGTGCGTCAGCTGGCGCTGGTGGAGGACGGCAGGCTGTGCGAATACCTGCTGGACAGCGGCGATGCCGCCACCGAGGCCATTTATGCAGGCCGGGTGGAACGTGTTGTTACCGGTATGAAGGCCGCCTTTGTGGACATTGGTCAGGAGAAAAACGGCTTTCTTCCCCTGGAGGAACGCTCCGCCAGCCTGCCCAGGCTGCAGGCCGGTGACAGGGTGCTGGTGCAGGTGAAGAAGGAAGCCCAGGGCACCAAGGGTGCGTTTCTCACCCGGGATTTGACCCTGTGCGGCGAAACCGTGATTCTTATGCCCATGAACCGGTATGTGGGCTGTTCCTCCCGGATTGGGGATGAGGACGCCCGCAAGGCGCTGATTGCCCTGGGCAAGGACATTGCAAAGGACGCATTCGGGCTGATCATGCGAAACGCTGCTGAGACCGCGGCGGAGGAAACCATCCGGGCCGAGGTGAAAGAGCTGTGCAGCCTGTGGGACGCCATCAACAGGGGAGTGCCCACAGCCCATGTGCCTTCCATGCTGCACAGCCCAAGAACCCTGCTGGACGGCCTGATTGACGATTACCGCCACCGGGGTATCGACCGATTTGTCACCGATGATGAAACGCTGGCAGAGGAGCTTTCGCCCATTGCGCCGGTGACCATCGCCGGCGACCGGCTGATGGAGATTGCCAGGCTTACCCACCAGCGGGACAAGGCGCTCCAGCGGCATGTGTGGCTGGACAGCGGCGCCTCTCTGGTGATTGACCCCTGCGAGGCTATGACGGTGATTGACGTGAACACCGCCAAATTCACCGGGAAGAAGAACCTGAGTGAAACCATTGTGAAAACCAACCTGGAGGCCTGCGGGGAAATTGCCCGGCAGGTGCGCCTGCGGAACATCAGCGGCATCATCCTGATTGACATGATTGACATGGAGGAGCAGGAGCACCGGCAAAGGGTGCTGGATGCGATGAAGGAAGCCTTCGCTGCCGACAGGGTGAAGACGGTGATTCACGGCTTCACGGCCCTGGGGCTGATCGAAATGACGCGCAAGCGCAGCCGCTGCCCGCTGCGGGAGGAATGGACGCGCCCCTGCCGGGCATGCCACGGCACCGGGCAGGAAATGCTGCACAAGGAGGACAACCATGGCTGAAAGGAAGCCTGTTATCATTACCCCGGAGCAGATGGAGGAGCAGCGCAGCTACATGGATGAGGTGCGCGGCCTGCCACAGCGGCCCCGGAGCTACTATGTGGTGACCTATGGCTGCCAGATGAACGCCCACGACAGCGAGCTGCTGGCAGGCATGCTGCAGGACATGGGCATGCAGGAGGCTGCCGACCGGGAGCATGCGGACTTTGTGATTTTCAACACCTGCTGCGTTCGGGACAATGCGGAGCGCCGCGCCCTGGGCAATGTGACCTGGCTGAAGGAGGTGCGCAAGCACAACCCCAACCTCATCATTGCCGTATGTGGCTGCATGATTCAACAGCCCGGCATGGCAGAGAAAATCATGAAACAGTACCGCTTTATCGACCTGGCCTTCGGCACCGCCAACCTGTACAAGCTGCCGGAGCTTCTCTGCCGCAAGCTGAATGAAGCAAGGCCTGTGGTGGTGGTGGAGGACGAGGACACCATTGCCGAGGCGCTGCCGGTGAAGCGCCTGAGGAAGGATGCGGCGTACATCACCATCATGTATGGGTGCGACAACTTCTGCTCCTACTGCATTGTGCCCTATGTCCGGGGGCGGGAACGGAGCCGGGACATGGAGGCTATTCTGGCGGAGGCACGGCAGCTGAAGGACAGCGGCGTGAAGGAAATCATGCTTCTGGGGCAAAACGTGAACTCCTATGGCAAAGGCCTGGAAGGCAACGTGACCTTTGCAGAGCTTCTCCGCCGGCTGGACGCCCTGGACATTCCCCGCATCCGCTTCATGACCAGCCATCCCAAGGATTTGTCCGATGAGCTGATTGCCGTGATGAAGGACAGCCGGCACATTCTGCCCCAGTTCCACCTGCCGGTACAGTCCGGCAACGACGAGATACTCCGGCAGATGAACCGCCGCTACACCCGGGAGCAATACCTGAACCGGGTTCGCGCCCTGCGGGAGGCAGTGCCGGGCATTGGCCTGACCACGGACATCATTGTGGGCTTCCCCGGTGAAACAGAGGAGCAGTTCCAGGACACCATGTCCCTGGTGAGGGAAGTGGGGTACGACTCCGCATTCACCTTCATCTATTCTCCCAGGACAGGCACCAGGGCAGCCGCCATGGAAGGCCAGATCCCGGATGATGTAGCCACGGACCGCATTCAGCGGCTGATTGCCCTGCAGGACGAATGCCAGAGGCAGGCCATGGCCCGCTTTGCAGGCATGGAGGAAGAGGTGCTGGTGGAGGGCCTGTCCCGCCGGAGCAAAACGGCTGTTTCCGGCAAGGGGCGCCACGGTGTGTCCATCACCCTGCCGGGTACGGAGAAGGACATCGGGCAGATTGTCCGTGTTCGGGTAACGGAAATCAAAAACAATACGCTCATGGCAGAGCGGGTATAAGAAAGGAAGATTCAACCATGCAGAACGTAATGCAGAAGGCTCAGGAACTGGCGGAGGCTATTCTGGAAAGCAGCATCTATCAGAAGATGCACGAGGCGGAGCTTCAGGTGAACAAGAACGAGGAAGCCGTGAAGGCCGTGAGCGATTTCATTGAAAAGCGCCAGGCTGTGGAAAACCTGCTGGCAGACAGCAACATGGATCACGCCGCCCTGGCGGAGGCCGGCAAGGCCATGGAGGAAGCCGAAAAGAAGCTGAACGAGGTTTCCCTCATCAAGGAAATGCAGGACACCCGCAAGGAGTTTTCCGACATGATGAACAATGTGAACCGCATTCTGCGGCTGGTCATCACCGGTGAAACCGAGGACGAATGCGACTGCGGCGGCGATTGCGGCGGCTGCTCCGGCTCCTGCTCCTCCTGCGGCGGCTGCCACTGATAAACCCATTCACACCCGCAGAAGAGGAGGCCTCCCATGGCTGGACTTTCATCCATGATGCAGCAGTACCTGAACATCAAGGCAGAGCACCAGGACTGCATTCTGTTTTTCCGGTTGGGCGATTTTTACGAAATGTTCTTCGATGATGCCAAGCTGGCATCACGGGAGCTGGAACTGACCCTGACGGGCCGCGACTGCGGCCTGGAGGAGCGTGCACCCATGTGCGGCGTGCCCTATCACGCCTGCAACGCCTATGTGGAAAAGCTAATTGCCAAGGGGTACAAGGTTGCCATCTGCGAGCAGCTGGAGGACCCAGCCACAGCCAAAGGCCTGGTGAAGCGCGATGTGGTGCGCATTGTAACCGCCGGTACCGTGGTTGACCCTGCCATGCTGGACGAGCATGCCAACAACTTTCTGCTGTCCGTGTGCTTCACCGGGGACAAGGCCGGCCTGGCCTTTGCAGATGTGTCCACGGGTGAGTTTTCCGTGCACGAGATTCCCAGGGCGGAACTGACCCTGGCAGACGAAGTGGCGCGGATACAGCCCATTGAAATCATCTGCAACGACCTGGTGCGCCTGCGGGCCTGCCTGAAGCGGGAGGAAAGCACAGCCTCCGAGCAGCCCGGCACCTGGTTTCAGTTTCAGAATGCCTCCGAGGCCCTGTGCCGGCACTTTGCCCTGAATGATCTTTCGCCCCTGGGCATGGGGGAGGACTATCGCGCGGCGGCCTGCGCGGCGGGTGCGCTGATGCGCTACCTGAGCGAAACGCAAAAAAATGCCCTGGAGCACATGACGGAGCTGAGAATCTACCAGGGCAGCACCACCATGCTGCTGGACAGAAACACCCGCCGGAACCTGGAGCTGACGGAGTCCCTCCGTGGCCGGGCACGAAAGGGTTCGCTGCTGTGGCTGCTGGACAAGACCTCCACTGCCATGGGCAGCCGCCTTTTGCGCACATGGATTGAGCAGCCGCTGATTGACCGGGAGGGTATTCTACACCGCCTGGACGCGGTGGAGGAGTTTGCCCGGCAGCATGTGCTGACCATGACCCTGGCAGAGCAGCTGCAGCAGGTGTATGACATTGAACGCCTTTTGAGCAAGGTGGCCTACAAGAGCCTGAACGCCCGGGACTGCCTGGCCCTGGGTGCTTCCCTGAGCCGGGTGCCCGAGATCAAGCAGCTGCTTTCCGGTGCAAGCAGCAATGCCGTGCGCCACATCTGCGAGCAGCTGAATCCCCTCAGCGACCTGAACGACCTGCTGCAGCAGGCCATTCACCCGGATGCACCCCTGGCGATTACCGAGGGGAACATCATCCGCCCGGGATATTCCGCCCAGCTGGACGAATACCGTGAGGCCTCTGCCCATGAGAAACAGTGGATTCTGGACATGGAGCAGCGGGAGCGGGAAGAAACCGGCATCAAAAACCTGCGGATACCCTACAACAAGGTGTTTGGCTATGTGATTGAGGTTACCAGGTCCTACTACGATCTGGTGCCCGACCGGTATCAGCGCCGGCAGACCCTCGCCAACTGCGAGCGGTACATTACCCCGGAGCTGAAGGACGTGGAGCGGAAGATTGTCGGCGCCCAGGAGCAATCGGTGCGGCTGGAGCTGGAAATCTTCAGCGAGGTTCGGGAGAAAATTGCCGGGCAGATCAGCCAGATTCAGCGCACAGCCAACGCGCTGAAGGAGCTGGACGCCCTTCTGTCCCTGGCCCGGGTGGCAGTGGCAAACCATTACGTTCGCCCGGAAATTACCCAGGACGGCAGCCTGGACATTGTGGAGGGCCGGCACCCTGTGGTGGAGCAAACCATGCAGGACGGCGGCTTTGTGCCCAACGACACCCACATAAATAACGACGGGCAGCGGATGCTGATTATCACCGGCCCCAATATGGCGGGCAAGAGCACCTATATGCGCCAGGTGGCCCTCATCAGCCTGATGGCCCACATCGGTTCCTTCGTCCCGGCGAAGGAGGCCCGCATCCCCATTATCGACAGAATCTTCACCCGCGTTGGCGCCTCGGACGACCTGGCCAGCGGTCAGTCCACCTTCATGGTGGAGATGTCCGAAACGGCGTATATTCTCAGGAACGCCACGGCAAAGTCGCTGGTGATTCTGGATGAAATCGGTCGCGGCACCAGCACCTTCGATGGGCTGTCCATTGCCTGGGCGGTGGTGGAGTACCTTTGCGACAAGGCGAAAAGCGGCGCCAAAACCCTGTTTGCCACCCATTATCATGAGCTGTCCGAGCTGGAAGGCCACATTGACGGTGTGGAGAACTACTGCATCTCCGTCCGGGAGCACGGCGAGGATGTGATCTTCCTGCGGAAGATTGTCCGGGGCGGCGCTGACAAGAGCTTTGGCATTCATGTGGCCCGGCTGGCTGGCGTGCCGCACCCTGTGCTGGTCCGCGCCCATGAGATTCAGGCCCGGCTGGAGGTCAGCAACATCAACCAGAACACCATCGGCCAGAACATTCTGGAAAACGGGCCTGCCCGGGAGAGTGAACAGGTGGACATGTTCGACTACGCTAAGACCGAGATCATCAACGAATTGCAGAACATCGATGTGATGGCGTTGACACCCATGGATGCCATTAACACGCTGTTCCTTCTCAGGGAAAAGGCACGAAAGCTGTAAGAAAGGGGGAGGCCTGTGGGCAAGATTCAACTGCTGAGTGACGAGGTCATTGGCAAGATTGCAGCGGGCGAGGTGGTGGAGCGGCCCTCAGCCGCCATCAAGGAGCTGGTGGAAAACAGCCTGGATGCAGGCGCCAGCGCCATTACGGTGGAGATCCGTGATGGCGGCATCAGCTACCTGCGGGTGACGGACAACGGCAGCGGCATTCCCTCCGGGGAAATCCGCATGGCCTTCGAGCGGCACGCCACCAGCAAAATCACCCGCGCCCAGGATTTGTATGCCATTGGCACACTGGGGTTCCGGGGTGAGGCGCTGGCCTCCATCGCGGCGGTAGCCCATGTGACCTGCACCACCCGCACCAAGGCCGACCCCGGCGGCATCAAGGTGCGCAACGATGGCGGCAGCATCACTTCCATTGAGGAGGCCGCCTGCCCGGAGGGTACCACTTTTGTGGTGCGCGACCTGTTTTACAATACGCCCGTCCGGCTGAAATTCCTGAAAAAGCCCACCACGGAGGCCGGCTTTGTGACGGATTTGATGATGCGGCTGATCCTTTCCAGGCCGGATGTTTCCTTCCGCTACATCAGCCAGGGGAAAACCGTGTACCACTCCGCCGGAGATGGGAAGATGGACTCGGCTGTGTTCAGCATCTATGGCAGCGAAATGCTGAGAAGCATGCGGGCTGTGGAAGGCAACCAAAGCGGCGTGATGCTCCGCGGCTATGTGGGCATTGGCGAAAGTGCCCGGGGAAACCGTGGACACGAATCCTTTTTCATCAACGGGCGATACATGAAGAGCAGCATTCTTTCCGCCGCAGTTGAAAGCGCCTGCCGTGAGCGGGTGATGATTGGCAAATTCCCCAGCTGCGTTCTGCACCTGACCATGCCCTTTGAAACCGTGGATGTAAACGTGCACCCAAACAAGCTGGAGGTCCGCTTCCAGAACGAGAGCGCGGTATTTGAGGCGGTTGAGGCCATTATAAAGGATGCCCTGGTGGACAAAAACGCCCTGGAGCGCCCTGTGGAAATGAAGCTGACCAAGGACGAGCCTGCGCCTGCCCCCGTGCAGGTTGCACGGCAGGCCACCGTTGCCCCGGTGGTGCAGCCTGTGCCGCGGCCTGTGCCACCACCGCCACCGCCTGCTGCCATGATGCTGCACGAGCCCGTGCGCCGCTTTGGCGATGCATACGCCCGCCCGGCAGAAAACCGACCCGAGGCAAAACCGACCGGGGAAAAACCGACCGTCGGTCTGGAAACGAAGGCACCGGAGCAGGTACCGTCCTTTCTGCCGGAGGCACCCAAGCCCATGAAGCTGCTGGGCGTGGCGTTCAACACGTTTATTCTGGTGGAGTATGACGACCATCTGCTGATGATTGACCAGCACGCCGTGCACGAGCGACTGCTGTACGAGCGGCTGATGAAGGCCTATGACCAGCACCGGGCAGGCCAGGAGCTGCTGATCCCCATGCTGGTCACCGTTTCCCGGAGAGAGCAAGCCTTGCTGATTGACAACCGGCAGCTGCTGGAAGGCATCGGCCTGTGCGTGGAGCCTTATGGCGACACGGAAATGGCGATCCGTGCCATTCCCATGGTGCTGGGCCAGCCCCAGGCCAGGGACTTCCTGCAGGACATCCTCCAGCAGCTGGAAAGCGAGCGGGGAGCCATCAGCATGGAAAAGAGGCGCAGCGCCATTCTCCAGCTGGCCTGCAAGAAGGCCGTCAAGGGCGGAGATACCCTTTCGGAGGACGAGATTCGCCACCTGGTGACCCAGATGGTTGACCAGCAGGTAACGCCAACCTGCCCCCATGGCAGGCCTCTGGTGATTTCCTTGAGCCACCAGGAGCTGGACAAGCGCTTCAAGCGCATACAGTAAGGAGGCA
This sequence comes from uncultured Faecalibacterium sp., assembly GCA_964383815.1. Classification (GTDB taxonomy): domain Bacteria; phylum Bacillota; class Clostridia; order Christensenellales; family Aristaeellaceae; genus UBA11524. Next base: position 50,049 of record CAYLIC010000001.1, read on the forward strand.
CCATGAGCAAAAAGCCTACCTGCTGGGTGCTTGCCGGTCCCACAGCCAGTGGCAAAACCGCCCTGTCCATCCGCCTGGCCAAGGCACATGGCTGCGAGATTGTCTGCATGGACTCCATGCAGATTTACCGGGGCATGGACATTGGCACAGCCAAGCCAACGGCGGCGGAGATGGACGGCATACCCCACCACATGCTGGACGTGGCGGACCCCCGTGAACCCTTCAGCGTCGCCAGGTATCAGGAAATGGCGGAGGAGGCCATCGGAGCCATTCACAGCCGTGGTCACCGGGCGCTGCTGGTGGGCGGCACCGGCCTTTACCTGCGGGCGCTGCGGCACCCCATGGCAATGGGCATGGTGACCGGGGATGAAGGCCTGCGCCACCAGCTGGAAATGCAAGCAGAACAGACCGACGGTCGGTCGGTTTTGCACAGACGGCTGATGGAGGTTGACCCGGACACCGCTGCACGGCTCCATGTGAACGATGTGCGCCGGGTGGTGCGCGCCCTGGAGGTTTACCAGCTGACGGGCATACCCTTTTCCAAACAGCCCCAAACGGAGGCGGAGCCGCCCTTCAACTACCGGGTTGCCAGCCTGACCATGGAACGGGATAAGCTGTACCAGCGCATTGAAATGCGGGTGGATGCCATGCTGGAAGGCGGCCTGGCAGACGAGGTTCGCCGCCTGCTGAACAGCGGTGTGCCCGCAGATGCCCAGGCCATGAAGGCCATCGGCTACAAGGAAATCGTGCCTTATGTCCGTGGCGAATGCACGCTGGAGCAGGCTGTATACGAGCTGAAACTTGGCACGCGACACTACGCCAAGCGCCAGCTGACCTGGATGCGCCGTGAAGAGAATGTGCTGTGGGTGGACAGCCTGCAGCCGGAGGCGTTTGGGCAGCTGGAAGCCTGGTATTTACAAGGAGAAGAAGCATGACCATCGAAGAGAGAATTGCCAGGGCAGAGGCGGCACTGCAGCCGGTGTTCGCCCGCATTGATGCCATGGAGGAGAAAGGCACACGCCGGGTGCTGGCAGCCTTTCAGGAGCATCAGATTGCCTATCGGCACTTTGCACCCACCACCGGCTATGGCTATGACGATGTGGGCCGTGACACCCTGGAACGGGTCTTTGCTGACCTTTTCGGCACTGAGGCCGCCATTGTCCGCCCGCAGATCGCCAGCGGCACCCATGCCATTTCCCTGTGCCTGTTTGGCCTCACGCTGCCTGGCGACCATGTGCTTTCCGCCACCGGCACGCCCTATGACACCCTGGAGGAGATTATCGGCTGGAACGCGGACACCACGCCGGTTGGCTCCCTGAAGGAGATGGGCGTTTCCTACAGCCAGGTTGAACTGACGGCACAGGGCGAAATTGACGTGGAGGCGGTGGACCGGGCCATTCGCCCGGAAACGAAGCTGGTTATTGCCCAGCGCAGCCGCGGTTACGCCTGGCGTCCGTCCCTGATGCCGGAGGCCTTTGGCCCACTGGCAGAGATGCTCCACCAAAAGCACCCCGGCGTGCGGCTGATGGTGGACAACTGCTATGGCGAGTTCGTGTGTGAAAAAGAACCCAGCCATTATGGTGCAGATGTTTGCGTGGGCAGCCTGATTAAGAATCCTGGCGGCGGGCTGGCGCCCACCGGCGGCTATGTGGTGGGCACCCGGGAGGCCATAACCCGCATTGCCTACCGGCTGACCGCGCCGGGCATTGGCTTGGAGGTTGGCTCCTATGCAGCCAGCTATCAGCCCTTTTACCAGGGGCTGTTCATGGCGCCACACACGGTGGCCCAGGCCGTCAGAACCGCCTGCCTGGCAGCGCGCATTTTCGAGGACATGGGCATGACCACCACCCCGGCCTCCGGTGAACCCCGGGCGGATATTATCCAGGCCATTCAAATGCTGACGCCGGAGCGGCTTGTGGCCTTCTGCCAGGGTATCCAAATGGCCTCGCCGGTGGACAGCATGGCGCTGCCGGAGCCCTGGGACATGCCCGGCTACCAGAACCAGGTGGTGATGGCGGCAGGCACGTTTGTTTCCGGCGCATCGGTGGAGCTGAGCGCCGATGCACCCATGCGGGAGCCCTTCACGGCCTACCTGCAGGGCGGCCTGACCTACGCCCATGGGCGTATCGCCCTGGGACAGGCCCTGCAGCGCATGGTGGATGTTGGCGCCCTGGTGCTTGAGGACTGACATACAACCGCCTTTTCCGGCATAGCCTGTGCCAGGAAAGGCGGTTTTTGTATGGAAAGGAAAACAATCGTCAAAGAACTCATCCCCAAGGAGAAGCTGAAAATCGATTGGAAAAAACCAGTCAGGCGGCCTGTGGGCGAGGCGCTGCTGAAAAACCTGGGCGTGGCGGCGGCACTGGTGATGTGCTGCATGGCGCTGAAGGGCGGCGCTGTGCCGGGCGCTTCCGGTGCGGTGGATGCCGTGCTGACCGCTGCCACGGATGACAGCCTGCTGGATGACCACCTGGGCAAGCTTTCCTTCGTCAGCACGCTGTTCCCGGAGGCTACCCTGGTCTTTGGTGAAAGCCAGCATTCACTTTGTCTGCCCGTCAGCGGCGGCGCGGTGGTGCACGCATGGAGCGAGGCGGAGCCATACATGGCCTGGCGCACCCAGGGTGCACAGGTGCTTGCTGCAGGCGGCGGCACGGTGGCGGGTGTATACCACGGTGAGAACGAGGAGCGCCTTGTGCAGGTTACCGGGGAGGACGGCATTTCCTGCGTGTATGGAAATCTGCAGCAGGCCAGCGTGCAGATGGGGGACAGGGTGCAGGCCGGCGAACCGCTGGGCACGCTGCTGGAGGGTGAGGACTGCGTGCTGGAGGTGCGGGTGGACGGCGTGAGCGTTGACCCTGCGGCCTACCTGGGCGGCGCCTCATGAGCACCCGGTGGCGGGTGTTCCGCCTGGGGAGCACCGGGGTCTACCTGCACATGGCCACGGTGCTGTTTGGCATGTACATGGTGCTGATGGGCCATGGCGCTGCGCTGTGCCTGTCTATTGCCTGCGTTTTCCTGCACGAGGTGGCACACGCTGCGGTTTCCATGGCCTTTGGTCAGCCGCCGAAAGAGATTGAGTTTACGCCGCTGGGCTGCCTGATGCGCCTGGAGGACGAGGCTGCGCTGCCACCGGGCAAGCGGCTGATGATGCTGTGCGCCGGGCCGCTGGCCTCGCTGCTGCTGTGCTGGCTGGCCCTGTGGGCAACCCGCATGGGGCTGATGGACGCAGGCCTAGGGCGGCGGCTGTTCTGCTGCAACCTGCTGCTGGGCCTGTTCAACCTGCTGCCTGCGCTGCCCCTGGATGGCGGGCGGGTGCTGGCGCTGCTGCTGTCCCTGCGGTTCCGCAGCCATACGGTGCAGCGTATTCTCCGGGCCAGCGGCACTGTGCTGGGCCTGTGCTGCATCGGGCTGAACCTGGCGCTGTCCATCCGCTATGGCGGGTGGAACCTGTCCTGCGGGATGGTGGGGTGCTTCCTGATGTACGCAGGTGCTGTGGGTACCACATCCTTTGCAGCAGCTGAACTACGGCAGCTGATGGAGCGGAAGCGCCGACTTGAAGAGCGCGGCGTGATGGTCTGCCGCTGGCTGGCTGTAACGCCGGAAACATCCCTGCGCAAGGCGGTTGCCAGCCTGCCGCCGCAAGGGTACGCCATGGTGTGCCTGGTGAGTCCGGTGGATATGAAGCTGCTGGCCCGGGTAAGCGAGCAGGAGCTTCTAAACGCCTATTTTGACAGCCCGGGAGAGCGCTGCCGGGCACTCCTGTAACAGTTGCGGAAGGGCGCCTTGCATAATTGACTTTTCCCTTTCAGTATGCTATCATTTCCAGTGATCATGTATATTGGAAAGGATGCTGCTTATACAATGAAAAGGCTACTGACCGGGCTGTTTGTGGCGCTGATGCTGCTGCTCACCGTGGGCGGCGCACTGGCTGCGGAGGCCATGGATATCACGGAGGAGTGCACCTTTCAAAAGTCCTACAGCGAGCGGAATATCAAGCTGCTGAAGGATAAAAAGTACACCACCCATTGGGATAGCAAGAAGACCGAAACGCCCTGGGTGAGCATCGCTGCGCCTGCGGGCATGCCCATTCACGGCCTGTACATCTGCTTTGCCACCATGCCCGATAGCTGGGAGGTACAGATTGGCGATGGGGAGCTGTGGGAAACCTATCAGCTGGGCGACACCCGCTTCCTGCACAGCTATGTCAGCATCCCCGATGGTGCGGAGCATGTGCGGATTATGGTGACCAGCGAGAAGAAAACCATCCTTTCCATCAACGAGCTTTATGTTCTGTCCGAGGGTGATGTACCCGGCTGGGTGCAGCGGTGGGAACCGACCCAGGAAAAGGCGGACATTCTTTTCGTTTCCACCCACCCGGATGACGAGCTGATTTTCTTTGGCGGCGCCATTCCCACCTATGCGGTGGAGCAGCAGCGGAAGGTGGTTGTGGCCTATTTCACGTATGCCAACACCACCCGCTCCTCCGAGCTGCTCAACGGCCTGTGGCACATGGGCGTGCGGAACTATCCTGTGATGGGGGACTTCCGCGACGTGTATCCCAAGGACCTGAAGCAGGCCTACAAGTACGCAGGCGGCAAGGACAAGGTTCGCGAATGGATGGCAGGCCTGTACCGGGAGTTCAAGCCTGAGGTGGTGGTGACCCAGGACACCAAGGGCGAGTATGGTCACCCGCAGCACAAGATGGTGGTGGAAGTGGCCCAGGACGCCATTGAGCTTGCCGCCAGCGAGGACTATTATGTGGATTCCCTGATGGCCTATGGCACCTGGCAGGTGAAAAAGCTGTACCTGCACCTGTACCCGGAAAACCAGATTGTTTTCGATTGGTCTGTTCCGCTGAAGTCCATGAACGGTGCAACCGGCCTGGAGCTGGCAAGCGAGGCCTACGACCTGTACCACATCACCCAGCATTCCACCAGCTTTTCCGTAACAACCACCGGTGCCAAGTATGACAACCGGGTGTTCGGCCTGGCGCATACCACCGTGGGCGAGGATGTGCGCAAGGATGATTTTCTGGAGAATATATACGATTCCGTTGGTTCCTTCCAGGAAATCGAGGCCACGCCGGAGCCCACCGCCGCACCCACGCCGGAGCCGCCCTATGTGGCTGTGATGCCGGAAACCAATGAAAAGGGCTTTCTGGATGAGGGCGAGTTCATCTACTCCAGCGAGGAGGATGGCCTGTGGATTTTCGTGGATGAAACCTGCAAGGTCATCATCCAGCGCAAATACGATGCCACCCAGCCGCTGACCTGGTTTGAATGCGACCTGTGGGGCGATGTGGACAAGGGTGAGCTGCTCAAGACCATCCAGAACGACCCGGAGAAAATGGCGAAGATCCGCGTGGATGCCACCGAAACTGCCAAGAAGCACAATGTGGTTTTTGCCATGAATACGGACTACTACACCTATCGCGTGGCGGTGAACAACTCCCGCAAGACCGGCGTGGTGGTCCGCGATGGGCAGATCCTTTACGACGACCGCTACAGCGAAAAGCAGGTCAGCAATTATCTTTTCCCCAACCTGGACACCCTGGCCTTCTACCCGGATGGCAGCCTGTCCGTACATCACAGCTGGGAGTACACCGCCCAGGAGTACATCGACATGGGTGCCTATGATGTGTTCTCCTTCGGCCCGTATCTGATTAAGGATGGCAAGCTGTCCGAGCGGGCGTATACCTCCGCGGACAGCCGCAACCCCCGCGCCGCCATTGGCATGGTGGAGCCGGGACACTATGTGGCCATCATGTGCGAAGGCCGCCTGAAGCGCTCCAGCGGCGTTACCATCAGCTATCTGGCAAAGCTCATGCGCGCAAAAGGCTGCCAGGTGGCCTTCAACATCGATGGGGGACAGACGGCCGTGGTGGTGTTCATGGGCAAGCAGCTGAACATGATTGGCGCCTATGACGGCGGAAAGACCAACTCCCGTCCCACCAGCGAGGTGGTGGGCATCGGGCGCTCAGACCAGGTTGGCATATACGAGGTAAAGTAAATCCATCAGCCCGGTTTCATCTTTGGCGGGAATCGGGCTTTTTTAGTGCAAAAGCTGTCGAGTTAATGGTCAAACGTTGTCATTTGCTTGACAATCGGCACGCTTCCATCTATAATTTTCCCTGTACGGACAAAATGGTTTTTCGCCCATGGGCGATAAGGCATCAGAGGAGGTACCTTGATGGATATTCAATCTCTCCAGTCCACGTGCCGGCAGGTGCGGCGCGATATCATCACCATGACCAACAAGGCAGGCGCAGGCCATCCCGGCGGATCCCTTTCCTGCACGGAGGCCCTGGTGGCGCTCTACTTCGATGTGATGAAGGGCGTTGACCCCAAGGACGACAAGAACCCCAACCGGGACCGCTTTGTGCTGTCCAAGGGCCATGCGGCGCCTGCGCTGTACGGCGTGCTGTGCGAGCGTGGCTACTTTGACCGTAAGGAGTTCGACAAGTTCCGCCAGCTTCACGGCATTCTCCAGGGTCACCCGGATGTGAAGAAGTGCCCCGGTGTGGATGCCTCCACCGGCTCCCTGGGCCAGGGCATTTCCATTGCCGTTGGCATGGCGCTGGGCGCAAAGCACACGGGCAATCCCTGCCATGTGTACACCGTCATTGGCGATGGCGAGAGCCAGGAAGGCCTGGTGTGGGAGGCCTCCATGGCTGCAGCTCACTATGGTCTGGACAACCTGACCGTGATTTTCGACCACAACGGCATGCAGATTGACGGCACCAACGACCAGGTTATGTCCCTGGGTGATGTGGGCGCCAAGTGGCGTGCCTTTGGCTATGACGTGATTGAGGTTGCCGATGGCAACGACATGCAGCAGGTGCTGGACGCCCTGCATGCGCCTGCCTGCCCCGGTAAGCCGCGCCTGATTCACCTGCACACCACCAAGGGCAAGGGCGTTTCCTTCATGGAAGGCCAGGTTGGCTGGCATGGCAAGGCTCCCAACGCTGAGCAGACCGCTATGGCGCTTGCAGAACTGGAGGGTTAAGCAATGGAAAAGAAAGCTATTCGTGTCGCCTATGGCGAGGCCCTGGTTAAGCTGGGCGAAACCAACGATAAGGTTGTTGTGCTGGATGCCGACTTGGCTGCCGCCACCATGACCAACGGCTTCAAGGCCGCTTATCCCGACCGCTTTTACGATTGCGGCATTGCCGAAGCCAACATGGTTGACATGGCGGCTGGTATGTCCACCATGGGTCTGGTGCCCTTCTGCTCCACCTTTGCGGTGTTCGCCGGGCGCAGCTATGACCAGATCCGCAACGGCGTGTGCTACCCCAAGTTCAATGTGAAGTTCGGCTTCTCCCATGCGGGTATCACCCTGGGCGAGGATGGCGGCTCCCACCAGGCCATTGAGGATATTGCCCTCATGCGGGTTCTGCCCAACATGACGGTCTTCGTTCCCAGCGATGCCAACGAGTGCTACAAGTGCGTGGAGGCCGCTGCCAAGATTAACGGTCCCGTGTTCATCCGCACGGCCCGTCTGCCTTCTCCTGTATACGAGGAGCGCCCCTTTGAGGTGGGCAAGGGCAACGTGATTAAGGATGGCAAGGACGCGGTGATTTTCACCTGCGGCATCATGCTGGAGCACTGCCTGGAGGCCGCTGACATCCTGGCCTCCAAGGGCGTGGATGTTGCCATTGTCAACCACCACACCCTGAAGCCCTTCGACGAGGCGCTGACCCGGGAATACGCTGCCAAGTGCCACAAGGTTTTCACCGTGGAGGAGCACTCCGTCATCGGTGGCCTGGGCGATGCTGTGGCTGCTGCACTGTGCGGCATGGGGCTGGAGAAGTTCCGGAAGATTGGCATCAACGACGAGTTTGGCCAGAGTGGCAAGCCTGCTCACCTGCTGGAGGAATACGGCCTGACCGGCGCGCAGATTGCCGAGAAGATTCTCAACGCTTAATTAACCCAAAGAAGCGGCGCTTCCCATCACGCGGAAGCGCCGCTATTGTTATGCGTTCAATTATCTGCCCCAGCCACGGCGGTTGTCGCCCAGGAGATGCTTCATGCCTGCCAAATCCTCCAGCGCCATGCCACAGCCCATAACCACGCTGGTTTGCGGATCGTCCGCCACGCCACAGGGCACGTTGAGGGAGGCGTATACGGCCTCCGCCAGTCCGGTCAGCGCTGCTGCGCCGCCGCTGAACACAATGCCATCCTCAAAAATGTCGGAGGCCAGCTGTGGCGGCGTGCGCTCGATCACCCCTTGAATGGCCTCAATCAGGTCGTTCATGGGGTCCTTCAAGGCCTCGTATACATCCTCGGGGGAGATGGTCATGGTCTTGGGCATGCCGGAAATCACGTTGCGGCCCGTCACATCCATGGGCGCCTTGTTCACACCGGGAACGGCGCTGCCGGCGGTAATCTTGATTTCCTCCGCCGTCCGCTCGCCAATCAGCAGGTTGTGCATCTTGCGCATGTACCGGGAAATGGCCTCGTCAAAGGCATCACCGCCATAGGGTACGCAGCTGGACACCACCACCTCACCCATGGAGAGCACGGCAATGTCCGTCACACCGGCGCCCATGTCCACAATCATGGTGCCATAGGCCTCCTGGAAGGGCAGTCCCACGCCCAGGGCGGCGGCAATGGGGCGATCCAGCAGCTGGGTGCGGCGCATGCCCGCATCAAACATGGTGCTGATAATGGAGCGCTTCTCCACCTCGTTTACGCCGGAGGGAACGGAGATGACCGCTCTCGGGCGGGAGAACATGCGCTTGCCCACCACATTGCCCACAAAGTAGCGCAGCATGGTGCTGGTCAGTTCAAAATCGGTCACGGTGCCCTGCTTCAGGGGACGGACAGCCAGCACGTTGCTTGGCGTGCGCCCAATCATCCGGTAGGCATCGCTGCCCACAGCCAGCACCTTTTTGGATTCACGCTCAATGGCAACAACGGCAGGCTCCCGCAGGACAATGCCTTTTCCCTTCATGTAGATAATCACATTGGATGTGCCCAGATCAATGCCAATGTCGTTTACCTGCGCCATACATTAACCACCTTTTCATTCACGGAAATAGTTCAAACATTACAATATTCTATCCTCCCTGTGAAAAATCCTTCTTATTTGGAAAATGTTCCGCATAGCATGAAAGGGGAGGCGGTTGCATGCGTGAAGGACTCTTTCCGCCGGAGGTTACATCCGACGTACCGTACATTGTGCTGACAGGAAACGGCCTGGTGCAGGTGGAGCAGCACCTGGGCTTGCTGAGCTACCAGCAGGACGAGATTACCCTGAAAACCTCCGTTGGCCTGCTGAAGCTGCAGGGCAGGGAGCTGCGCTTTCGCCGATATACGGCCCGGGAGGCCACCATTTCCGGGGAGATTGAGGGCATTTCATTAGCAGGAGGCACAGGCGAATGAAGGGTATTTCCCGCTGGCTTACCGTGGAGGGACTGAACCTGGAGCGCTTCATCCGCCGGGCCGGGGAAGAGGGAATATCCCTCGAACGGCTGAAGCGGCGCGGGCGGCGGCTGCGCCTGCTGGCAAAGGAGGAGGACATGCCTCGGCTCCTTGCCCTGGGGGAGCAGGGCGGCTGGGCCTGTTGGCCTGGCAGGCGCGCCGGGCTGGGACGCAGGCTGGATACCCTTCTGGCCCGGTGGATGCTGCCCGCTGCCAGCCTGGCAGGTCTGGCGGCGGTATGCCTGGGTATGCAGGTGATGTGGCAGGTGGAAATCATCGGTGCCGGGAGCTATCAGGCCGATGTGGAGGCCTTTCTGTCCGGCAGTGGCATTGCTGCGCCCATGTGGAAGAAGCAGGTGCGGCCCGCTGCCCTTCGGGAGCAGCTGGAGTGGCGTTATCCGCGGATTGCCTGGGTGGAGTGCGGCTGGCGCGGTGGCACCCTGCAGGTTCGCCTGGTGGAAGGCGTTCCGGCTGGCGAAAGCCTGAGCATCAGCGGCGCCGGTGATGTGGTGGCGGCCCGTGGCGGCATTGTGGATAGCGTGATAACTGCGGCAGGTACGGCCCAGGTAAAGCCGGGAGAGGTGATTGCGCCGGGACAGGTGCTCATTGCCGGGCAGGAGCGTGGGGAGAATGGGGAGCTCCACCCGGTGATGGCCCGTGGCAGGGTGCTGGCACGGGTGTGGGACAAGGCATCCATCCGCATGCTGTGCGTGGAAACAGACACGGCATACACAGGCCGCAGGCAGCAGACGTGGGCGGTTCAGGGGCCGTGGTTCGCGCTGGCCCGGCCTGCGCCTTCACCCTATGAGAGCCAGGATGTGCGCCGAACCACCATGGCACTGGGCGGCCTGTTTTTCCCCTTTACGGTGGTGATGGAGGAGCGCACTGAGGTCACATGCGTGCCAAGACAGCGGGATATGCACAAGCTCCGCCAGGAGGCAGGCGCCGCCGCCCTGCGCGCATTGCAGAAGAAATTGGAATTTGATGATGATTTAGTTGACAAATGGGTAGATTATTGTATGATAGATGGTGAGGTACTGGAAGCTGTTGCCTACGGGGAGCGCCTGATGGACGTGGCGCTGCCCAGGAGGAACCAGTAGCCTCCCGGCATGGCTGCTCCGGCATGAAGCAGCGAGAAAGGAAGGATTCTTCTTTTGACACAGGTCAAGAAGCTGCTTTTGTCAGTGGATTCCATGGATGCTTACATGTCCCTCTTTGGCATGAACGACCAGAATGTTGCGCTGATTGAGCAGGAATGTGGCGTAACCATCGCCCTGCGGGGCGCGGAGCTGGCGATTTCCGGCCAGGAGCAGGATACGGAGCTGGCTGCCAGCGTGATTGCCAAACTGATGGAAATGATTCGCCGGAACGATCTGGTGGATCGCACCCGCATCCGCTATGCCATCGCCCTTGCCAGGGAAGGCAAGGTGGACATGATTGACGAAATACTCCGCAGCGTGGTTGCCATTACCCACAGGGGTAAGCAAATCCGCTGCAAAACACTGGGCCAGCAGGAATATGTGCAGGCCATCCGCGAGCACGACCTGACCTTCGCCGTGGGCCCGGCAGGCACCGGCAAGACCTACCTGGCTATGGCGCTGGCGGTGGTTGCGCTGAAAAACAAGGAGATTGAGCGCATTGTGCTGACCCGCCCTGCTGTGGAGGCCGGCGAGAAGCTGGGATTCCTGCCCGGCGACCTGACGCAGAAGGTAGACCCCTTTCTTCGCCCCCTGTACGATGCGCTGTATGACTTTATGGGCGTTGATTCCTACCAGAAGCTGGTGGAACGCGGCGTGGTGGAGGTTGCACCCCTGGCCTACATGCGTGGGCGCACCCTGAGCGATTCCTTCATCATCCTGGATGAAGCACAGAACACCACCTCCGAGCAGATGAAAATGTTCCTTACCCGCCTGGGATTCAACTCCAAGGTGGTGGTCACTGGCGACATTACCCAGACCGACTTGCCCTACGGCAAAAAGTCCGGCCTGGCGGAGGCCATTGAAATTCTGAAGGACATTCCGGCCATCGGCATGGTGAAGCTGACCCACAAGGACGTTGTCCGGCACGAGCTGGTGCAGCAGATTGTCCAGGCCTATGATGCGTATTACACCAAGGAAAAGGAGACGAACCAATGATGCGCCCAAAATGGAGCGAAAGAGGACGGGGAAAGCCCAAAACCATGAAGAAGCTGGGCGCCTGGCTCCACTCGGTGGAGGCAAGGTGCACGCTGATTGTGCTGGTGGGCAGCCTGGCGCTGTTTCTCCTGTTTGGCCTGGCCTGCGCGCCGGAGCGCTATAGCCTGAAGATTGGCGCCATCTCCCACCAGACCATCACCGCCACCAAGGATGTTGTGGATCAGCTGACCACGGAGGAGCGCCGCAATGCCGCCGCCAGCGCCGTTGAGCCGACCTATCACCTGCAGGAGGGCGCCACCGAAACGGTGATGGCGGAGCTGGACAACATCTTCAGCGAGCTGCGCACCGTGCAGCAGTACGGCCTGACCCTGCGGGAAGAGGGCGACACGGCGGAGGATGTGCGCTACCGCAATTTTGAGGAATCCGCCATCGAGTATGCCCAAAACCTTGTCAGCGGCCTCACCCTGAGCCGCTTTCAGGCCATCACCCTTATGCGCACTGAAACTGCCGACTATGATGACATGGTTTCCGCTGTGACCACTGCCGTGTCCAACGCGCTGAACACCACCATCCGCGAGGGACAGGTGAACCAGTCCATCCAGACCATTTTGCAGATTGTGGGCTACAAGGTGGAAATCTCCCTTTTCCAGAACATTGTGCCTTCCGTTTTGCGTACATGCGTGAAGCCCAATATGGTTATTGAACAGGAGGCCACGGATATTGCCCGGCAAAAGGCCATGGACGCCGTGGAGCCTGTCACCTACCTGCAGGGACAGAACATCATCCGGGAAGGCGAACGGGTGACTGCCAACCAGATTGCCATGCTGCGTGACCTGGGCCTGCTGGAGGACAACAGCTACGATTTCTCCATCTATGGCGGCGCGGCGCTGCTGGTGGCAGCTGCCATTGCCGTGCTGGTGCTGGGTCTGCTGCTCCTGGCGCCGGAAACGCTCCACGATGCCCGCAGCGCCATGGTTATCATGCTGGTGATGGTGCTGACGGAGGGCCTTTCCGTTATGGCGGTGAAGCTGTTCCATGTTTATCTGGCGCCAATCGCCATGGGTGCCATGCTGCTGACAGGCCTGCTGGGCGCAAAGGTAGGCCTGGCGGCTGCCCTCAGCCTTCCGCTGCTGATCAGCGGCCTGGTGGCAGGCAGCAACACTTCCTTCACGGGGGAAATGGTGCATCTGCTGCTCTCCGGCCTGGTGGGCGGTGTGGTATCCGTCCGCTTTCTGAATGGCAAACCGCAGCGCTTGCGGGTGGTGCTCTGCGGCCTGGTGGTCGCCACCTGCAATGTGCTGCTGATGCTGGCTGTGGATTTGATGACCTCCAGCGATGCCCACAGCATGCTGAGCAATGTGGCCTGGTCCATTGGCGGCGGCGTGCTGGGCGGCGTGGTGGCTGTTGGCTTTCAGGCAGTGCTTGAAACCGTGTTCAACCTGGCCACACCCAGCAAGCTGCTGGAGCTGGCAAACCCCAATCAACAGCTGCTTCGGCGGCTGCTGATTGAAGCGCCGGGCACCTATCACCACTCCATTGTGGTGGCAAACCTGGCGGAGGCTGCAGCGGAGCGCATTGGTGCCAACCCGCTGCTGGCCCGCACCGGTGCCTATTTTCACGATATTGGCAAGCTGAAGCGTCCCCTGTATTTCAAGGAAAACCAGATGGGGGAGAATCCCCACGATCGCACAGATCCCTATGTGTCCGCTGCCATTGTCACCACCCACACCAGGGATGGACTTCAGCTGGCCCAGAAGCACCGCCTGCCGCCGGAGATTCAGCGGATTATTGTGGAGCACCACGGCGACACGCCTGTGATGTTCTTCTACCACAAGGCCTTGCAGCAGGCCAATGGCAAGCCCGTGGACATTGCGGATTTCCGCTACGAGGGCTCCCGGCCCTCCACCAGGGAGAGCGCCATTGTTATGCTGGCGGATACCATCGAAGCGGCTGTCCGTTCCATGCCCGACCCCACGCCGGACGCCATTGAGCGCTTTATCGAGCGGCTGGTCCGCGGCAAGCTGGAGGATGGACAACTGAGCGATTCGCCCTTGACCCTGCGGGATATTGACGGCATTTGCTCTGCCTTCAGCAAGGTGCTCAGCGGCGTGTTCCACGAGCGGATTGAGTATCCCAATGTGCCCATTCCGGGCCAGGAAGCGCCCAAGCCTGCGACTGCAGCCCCGCAGCCAGCGGCGGAGGATCAGCCTGCACCCCGGGAAACGCCTATGCCTGAAAAGGAGGCGAAGGAATGACCCTTCTCTGGGATATTGATACGCAGATTGACCCATCCTTGCTGTCCCTGATGCAGACTGCGGCGGACTGTACCTTAGCCATGGAGGGTGTGAAACGCCCCTGTGCCGTTTCCGTCCGCCTGTGTGACGATGAGGCCATCCACGCCATCAACCGGGAGTATCGCGGCGTTGACCGGGCCACGGATGTGCTGTCCTTTCCCATGGTGAGTTATCCTGCGGGGGTTACCGCCGGCCGGGCGGACAGGCTGCTACGCCAGGCCCTGGACGATGAACTGAACGCCTGCATGCTGGGCGACCTGATTATTTCCGTGCCCCATGTGCTGGCCCAGGCGGAGGAGTATGGCCATTCACCCCAGCGGGAGGCGGCCTATCTGCTGGTGCACGGCATTTGTCACCTGATGGGCTACGACCACATGGAGGAAGAAGACAAAAGGAGGATGCGGGCCATGGAGGAGAAGATTCTCAGCGCTGTGGGTCTGGAGCGGGAAGGGGAGAGCGCCATCAGCGATGCCACACTGCTGGCGCTGGCTGTTGCTGCCAGGCAGCGGAGCTATTCGCCCTATTCCGGCTATGCGGTGGGCGCGGCGCTGCTGGCGGCGGATGGACGGGTGTTCCAGGGCTGCAATGTGGAGAATGCCTCCTTTGGCCTGACCAATTGTGCCGAGCGAACCGCCCTGTTCAAGGCCGTCAGCGAAGGCGCAAGGGAGTTTACCGCCATCGCCATTGCCGCGGAAAAATCGGCCCCATGGCCCTGCGGCGCCTGCAGGCAGGCCCTGAACGAGTTTGCGCCGGACATCCGTGTGCTGGTGACCTGGGACGGGCATGTGGACGAGGCGCCGCTTTCACAGCTGCTGCCCCATGGCTTTGGCCCCAGGGAACTGAATTAACGAACAGGAGCATTCGATTATGACACAGACGAAGCAGAACTTCCGTTCTGGTTTTATTACCATTGTAGGCCGGCCCAACGTGGGCAAATCCACCCTGATGAACGCCCTGGTGGGTGAAAAGGTGGCGATTGTGTCCAACAGGCCGCAAACCACCCGCAACCGTATTATGGGCGTGATGACCAGGCCGGAATGTCAGATGGTTTTCCTGGACACGCCCGGCATTCACAACCCAAGAACCAAGCTGGGCGAATACATGATGCAGTCCGTCCGGGATGCCATGGATGGTATGGATGGTGCCCTGGTGCTGGTGGATGCCACCCAGGTTGGCGAGCAGGACAGGACCATTGTGCGGCAAATGGGCGAGAAAAAGGTGCCCAGGGTGCTGGCCCTGAACAAGATTGACCTTTTGCCCAAGGAAAAGCTGCTGGCACTGATTGCCTCCTTTGCCGATTGTGGATACGAGGCCATTATTCCCATCAGCGCCATGACCGGTGACGGACTGGAGGAGCTGGTGGCTGCCCTGGCCGCCCGCCTGCCGGAAGGCCCCAAGTATTTCCCCGATGATATGATGACAGACCAGCCCGAGCGGCTGATCTGTGCGGAGATGATTCGGGAAAAGGCGCTGCTCCACCTGCGGGACGAGGTGCCCCACGGCATTGGTGTGGAAATGATGGGCATGAACAAGGAAAGCGATGACTTTATGGAGATTCACGCCACCATCTACTGCGAGCGGGACGCCCACAAGGGCATCATCATCGGCAAGCACGGTTCCATGCTGCAAATCATTGGCAGCGAGGCCCGCAAGGACATTGAACAGCTGCTCGGAATGCATGTGAACCTGAAGCTGTGGGTAAAGGTGCGCCCGGACTGGCGAAACCGCAAAGACGACCTGCGCAACCTGGGCTACGAAAGCAAGTAAAAACCGACCCCTGGTCTGTCAAAACCGACCTGAGTTCAAAACCGACTCAGGTCGGTTTTTCACGTTTTGGGTGTGGCGTGCATACACTATACCAGGCCGGAAAACCGGCCAATCAAGGAGGGATTCGCATGCGTGCACTGGGCTACACGCTGGTTCTGTTTGGCATTATTTCCGCGGTTGTCATCATGCTCTATAGCCAGAACCTGGGCTGGTCTGGCCTTACAGGCTCCATTGTGGGCATTATGACTGGCATTGGGTTCATCAACCACACGCCGGAGCGCTGCAGGGAAACCACAACCACCGTCAATACCTGCGGCTGTACCCGCTTCTGACCTGCCGGGCACACCGGGGAACCATCCCCGGTGCGCTTTTTTCGGCGGAGAATCTTCCGCGTTTTCCGTTGACAAGGGCAGTGGTGTTGCCCTATAATAATTGTGCGAAAAAACACAGGAGTGTGTGAAAATGGAGTGGAACGAAAGCGCAACGCAGACCATCGAATGTCTGCTATCCTTTGCTGAGAAAAAACAGCTTATTGACCCGGTTGACAGGCCCTATGCACGAAACCTGCTGCTGGACGCCATGGGCATGGATGCACCGGCAGGGGAGTTTCTGCCCGGCGAACAGGTGCCGGAAACTGCGACTGCCTACCTGAACCGGCTGTGTGACCTGGCTGTGGAAAAAGGCCTGATTGAGAATATGCAGTATGCCCGGGACTTGTTTTCTGCCCGGGTCATGGGCCTGCTGACGCCATCACCCCGGGAAGTACGCCGGGCCTTTTCAGCTGCCATGGACTCTCACCAGCCCCAGGAGGCCACCCGGCAATTCTACGACATGTGCCGGGCCTGCGACTATATCAAGGTGGATTCCATTGCCCAGAACATCCGCTATTTTGCTGTCAGCCCCTGTGGCGAGCTGGAAATTACTATCAACCTGTCTAAGCCGGAAAAGGATCCCAAGGAGATTGCCAAGCTGAAAAACGCACCCAGTGTGGGTTATCCCAAGTGCATGCTGTGTGTGGAGAATCCTGGCTACGCGGGCCGGAGCAATTTCCCCGCCAGGCAGAATCACCGCATCGTTCCCCTGAAGCTGGCCGGGCAGGACTGGTACATCCAGTATTCGCCCTATGCCTACTATCCGGAGCACTGCATTGTGTTCAACAGCCAGCATATCCCCATGAAGATTGACCGGGGAACCTTTCAGCGGCTGTTCAGCTTTGTGGGTCAGCTGCCCCACTACTTCCTTGGCAGCAATGCCGACCTGCCCATTGTGGGCGGTTCCATTCTCAATCACGACCATTTTCAGGGCGGACGGTATGAGTTTCCCATGGATCGTGCCGGCGTAAAGGTACGCCTTCGTGCCCCGGTAGAAGGCGTTGACGCCTGTATTCTGGATTGGCCCATGTCCGCGCTGCAGCTTTCTTCCGCCAATGAACAGCTGCTGATTGACGAGGCGGAGCGCATCCTGAACGCCTGGCGCGCCTACAGCGATCCGGCCTGCCATGTGCTGGCAGAAACCGATGGCACACCCCACAATACCATTACGCCCATTCTCCGAAAGGTGGGAGATGTGTACCGGCTGAACCTGGTGCTGCGCAACAACCGCACCAGCGATGAGCACCCCCTGGGTATTTTCCATCCCCACGCGCCGCTACACCACATTAAGAAGGAGAATATCGGGCTGATTGAGGTCATGGGCCTGTTCATTCTTCCTGGACGGCTGAAAACTGAGCTGGCAGCGCTGAACGGCTACCTGACCGGCGAAAAGCCCCTGGTACAGCCGGAGGAGAGCGACGCCTCCTTCAAGCATTTCTCCTGGGTGGAAGGGATTGTGCAGGCTCACGGCCTGTGCGCCACCAACGAGGAAGCAGAAGCACTGCTCCGCGCCGAGGTTGCCAGGGTGTGTGCCCAGGTGCTGGCGGATGCAGGCGTGTTCAAGCAGGATGAAAACGGCCTGGCAGGCTTCAAGCGCTTTGCCGCCAGCGTTGGCTATTGCTAAACAAAAACAGGACGGGGCGATGATGCTCCGTCCTGCGCTTATTCATGGGCATGCCACACATACACCAGCCTGTCCTGTTTGCCGCCAGGCATGTCGTATACCTGTGCGATGCGCTCCGCCATGCGGAAGCCCAGCTTGTCCAGCACATGCTGCATGCGGGTGTTACCGCCCATGGTGTCCGCCCAGATGTGCTCCATACCGTACTCGCTAACAGCCTTTTCCATGGCAAGTTGCATGGCTGCTGTGCCGTAGCCGCGGTTTTTGCAGGTGTCATTCACCATAATCAGGCCTATCTCGCACTTCTTCGCCGCCTTATCAATGCGCTTGAGGGACAGGCTGCCAACGGCTGCACCATCCGCAAAAATGCCGAAGGTCGGGTACCACTCACGGCGAGATTCATCAAAATCGAAGCTCCTGTCCACATGCTCGCAGCTGTAGTGATAGGGATGCGGGTCCATCACCGGGTCTGCCACATAGCGGCGGAAGAAATCGTGATATTCCTCACGGGTGAATGGACGCAGGGTAATCATGGGGTTGCCTCCTTACAGCACACACAGATAGATGGAGAAAAAATGCAGGATGGTGCCTATCAGGCAGAAAAAGTGAAAGACGGAGTGGAAGTAGCGCTTCTTTGCGCCAACGCCGTACAGGATGGCGCCCACTGTGTATGCCACGCCGCCCCACACCAGCAGTGACATGCCACCGGAGGGTACGGCGGCCGTCATAGGACGATAGGCAAGGACGATCATCCAGCCCATCACCAGATACAGCGCCACAGATATTTTGGCGAATTTCTTCAGGCTGACGGCATTCAGCACAACGCCCAGCACCGCTGTGGCCCATATGATGCCAAACAACCACCAGCCCACGGTGCCGCGCAGGGAAACCAGGGTGTAAGGCGTGTAGGTTCCTGCAATGAGGAGAAAAATGGTGCAGTGGTCGATCACGCGAAAGACACGCTTGGCCTTGTTGACCTTCAGGGCGTGATACAGGCAGGACATCAGGTACAAAACGATAACGTTGAAATTAAAAATGATACCAGACACGATGTGATAGGAATCGTGTCCGGGCGCACACTTCACCAGGCAAAGCACCAGACCTGCAATGCCCAGCAGCGCGCCCACGCCGTGGGAAATGGCGTTCAGCAGTTCCTCACACAGGTTATATGCAGGGATGGAAATGCGGTGCCTGGGCTGTTCTTTTTGCTGGGACATATATCCTCCTGCTTATTTGACGAGGCGATAAAGGGAAACAACCTTGCCCAGGATGGTTACCTCGTCGGCATAAATAGGCGCCATGCTGCTGTTTTCCGGCTGTAGGCGGAAATGACCGTTTTCCTTATAAAAGCGCTTGACGGTGGCGGAATCGTCAATCATGGCGACAACAATTTCACCGTTGTTGGCGTCCGTTTGCTTTTTGACCACGATGTAGTCTCCATCCAGAATGCCGGCCTCAATCATGCTGTCGCCGCGGACAAGCAGAATAAAGTGCTCGCCATCGCCCAGCATCACCTCGGGGATGACCACATAGTCCTCCAGGTTTTCCTCCGCCAGAATGGGCTGACCAGCCGTCACGCGGCCCACCACAGGCACAGCGGTAGAGTTGTTTCGGACAAAATTCGGGTCGCCAACAATCTCCATGGCCCGCGGCTTCATGGCGTCACGGTGGAGCAGGCCGCGCTTTTCCAGGCGCTGCAAATGCCCGTGAACCGTGGAGGTGGACTTCAGGCCCACTGCATTAGCAATTTCACGGACGGATGGGGGATAACCCTTTTGCTGGATTTCAGCCTTGATGAAATCCAGAATGCGCTGCTGATTATCGCCACGGGGACGCTGCATGGGATCGCCGCCTTTGCTGTTTATAGTCAAATATAGTATAACACAAGAGAAACAAAAAATCAAACATATGTTCTCAATTTCTTGCATCATGGGCGAACATATGCTATAATACCCCCAGGAGATGATGACCATGGCACTGAAGAAGCGCTGCGTATTGGAAGATAAGGAGTGCACCGGCTGCGGTGAATGCGACCGTTGTGACCTGGATCCCAACAAGATTTGCGATAACTGCATGAAATGCGTTCAGGGCGATGCGGAATACCGTGCCATTATGGTGGAGGATTTTGAGCTGGAGGCAGAGTTTGAAGCCAAGCAGAACGGACAGGAGCCAGAGGAGCACGACTGTGACTGCGGCTGCCAGCACCACCATTAGGCAATGGGCTTGTCCGGCTGGCTGAAGCCCATGGGGGAGTCCTCCTCCTCGGCCTCTGTGCCGGGCAGGCGCACGTAATCAGCTGCCATACGGCGCCGGGTGTCCGTCATGTCGGCATAGTGCTTGCGGGTAGTGTCCACAGAGGAGTGTCCCAGCACGTCCGCCACCAGGTAAATATCGCCAGTGGCGTTGTACAGGTTGGTGGCGAAGGTGCTGCGGAGCTTGTGCGGGCTGATCTTCGGCTTCAGCGGTGCAGCCACCATGGCGTATTTTTTCACCAGGTTCTGTACGGCACGCTGGGTGATGCGCCGCCTTTGCAGGGAAAGAAACAGGGCGTCCTCGTGCCCGGGGAGCGCCTCTATTTTGTTGCGCTCCTCCAGATATTCGCCCAAAGCGGTTGCAACTTCGGCCGGAAAATACAAAACAACTTGGTTTCCACCCTTGCGAGTGACCAAAAAGGCGTTTTCTTCCATATTGATGTCGGATAAATTGATGCCCACGCACTCGGAAACCCGGATGCCTGTTCCCAAAAACAGGGAAAGCATGGCATAATCCCGCTTTGCAGTGATTTTCTGGTAACGCTTCTGGCCTTCGGTCATGCCTTCGCCGGTTTCGGCCTGGTTGAGCATCTTCGCCATTTCATCACGGTTCAGCCGAAGAATCGGCTTTTCGTGAATCTTGGGCAGCGGCACCAGCAGCGTAACATTTGATGGAATGCGATGGTTTTTGAAAAGAAAATCATAAAAGGAACGGATGGAGCACAGCTTGCGCTTGATGGACAGGTCGTGGTTCACAACGGCCTTCATGGGCTGGTCGCCATCGGTCTCGTTTTTGAAATAGAAGGTCAGGTACTCCACATAGGCCGTCAAATCGCTCTGAGACACACGGGAGAGGTCTTCATCCGTCCAAAGAGTCAATGGCCTGTCTGCAAACGCCACACGTTCCGCCTGCAGAAAATGAAAAAACGTGCGCAGGTCAATGGCATAGGCAAGCCTGGTGAAGGTACCGGTGGTCATGGCGATGCTGCGGAGAAAGTCCCAGCAGGCCTGGGGCAGCTCGCTGGTGATGGCGCGTATCTGCATTATGCGCTGTACATCCACCTGTTCGCGGTAGGCCTGGTCCGCCATAGGCGTCCTCCTCTCGTTTTTCTGGGGTCAACTATTCGTAAAACTATGGTTTAGCGAATAGTTGCAAAAGCATGCATAAGCGGGTGAGCAGCCCTGCCCACCCGGAAATGCCGGGGTCACTCCTCGTCCCTGGCGGTGTTCATCCGGCGATATTCTTCAATGGCTCCCCTGGCCAGCTCGTCACAGCGGTTGTTTTGGGGGTGATCCGCATGGCCCTTCACCTTGATGAAGGTCACGTTGTGCTTCCTGGTTTGTGCCAGCAGGATGAACCACAAATCCTGGTTCTCCACCTGCGTGCCGCTGGAGGTTTTCCAGCCTTTCTTCTGCCAGCCCTCAATCCAGTGGTCGTTGAAGGCCTGAACCATGTAGTTGGAATCTGAATACAGCTTCACGTCGCAGGGTTCCTTCAGGGCGCCCAGGGCGCTGATGGCGGCGAAAAGCTCCATGCGGTTGTTGGTGGTGCCAGCCATGTAGCCGCTCAATTCCTTTTTGTGCGGCCCAAATTCCAGAATGGCTCCCCAGCCACCCGGGCCAGGATTGCCGGAGCAAGCGCCATCCGTATAGATATTCACCTTTTTGCGAGGTGTGCCTTCCATGCTGCTTCTCCCCTCTTACCTGGACATTTGCCGGGATTTTTCCGCGCAGGCACCCATGGCATCCATCACGGCGGCACGGAAGCCTTTGCGCTCCAGCACTTCAACGGCCTCGATGGTGGTGCCGCCGGGCGAGCACACCGCATCCTTCAGGCTGGCGGGATGGGTACCGGAGGACAGCACCATCAGCGCGCTGCCCAGCACGGATTGTGCCGCCATTTCATAGGCACAGGCGCGCGGCAGGCCTTCCTTCACGCCTGCATCCGCCATGGCCTCAATGAGCATGAATATATATGCAGGGCTGGAGCCGCTGATGGCAACCACACCGTCAAACAGGCGCTCCGGCAAGACAACCGTCCGGCCTACTGCATCGAAAATGCCTTTGGCAAAGTCGAAATCATCCTTGGAAAAGGTGGTGTCGTCGCACAGGGCGGTCATGCCCTCACCCACCATGGCAGGCGTATTGGGCATCACACGCAGATAGGTGGCAGTGGTATCCTCCAGGGCCTGTGCCAGCATGTCCGTTGTCCATCCGGCAGCAATGGAGATGATGGCCTTGCCGTCCAGTGCCTGGCGAACGTTGTCCAGCAGAGATTGAATCTGATGGGGTTTCAGTGCCAGAATAACCATGTCACACTGTTCCACCAGGTCGATGGGTTCATCGCAGTAAATGGCGCCGGGAATCTCCTCGGATAGCTCCTCCATCCGGCGGCGGCTGGCATCGCACACCACCATTTGGCTGGCCTTCACATAGCCGGCATCCAGCATGCCACGGAGAATGGCGCTGCCCATGTTTCCCGCACCGATAAGTCCCAGCGTTCTCATTTGCGTTCCCCCTTTGCTGCCAATACTGTTATTATAGCATGAAAATGCCCGCCTGCAAAGGGTTTTCCGCCTGCAGACGGGCATTTTTTGCACATTATAGAATGTATTTCTTCATATCCTGGGGTTTGTTTTCTCCGTGCAGGTGCTGGCGAACATAATCGCCGTTGATTTTCAGCTCCACAGGCGGCATGCTTTCGTCACCGGCGTTGAAGGCAATGTCCTCCAGCAGCTGTTCAAACACCGCATGCAGGCGGCGGGCGCCAATGTCCTCGCTGGTTTCGTTGGCGTTGAAGGCCGCCTCCGCAATGGCTTCGATGGCAGTATCATCAAAGTCCAGCAGTACCTTGTCCACCGCCAGCAGCGCCTTGTATTGCAGGGTCAGCGCGTTGTCCGGCTGGGTCAGAATGCGCTGGAAGTCCTGCTGGGTCAGGCTTTTCAGCTGTACATGCACGGGAAAACGGCCCTGCAGCTCGGGAATCAGGTCGCTGACCTTCGCCACGTGGAAGGCGCCGGCGGCGATGAAGAGCATGTAGTCCGTTTTCACCGGGCCATACTTGGTGTTCACCGTGCTGCCCTCCACAATGGGCAGAATGTCCCGCTGCACGCCTTCCCGGCTTACATCCGGGCCGCTGCCTCCACGGTGACCGGCAATCTTGTCAATCTCGTCAATGAACACAATACCGTTCTGCTCCGCCCGGCGGATGGCCTCCTCCTGCACGGCGTCCTGGTCAATCAGCTTGTCGGACTCCTCCTGCATGAGAATCTTCCGCGCCTCCTTCACCTTCACCCGGCGCAGCTTGGTTTTCCTGGGCATCATGTTGCCCATCATATCACCCAGGCTGATGGAGCTGCCGCCCACATCCAGGGATGGCGCAGCCTCCTCCACCTCAATCTCCAGCTCGTGCTCCTCCAATTCGCCCTGCATCAGCTGCTGGCGCAGCTCTTCCCGCCTGCCGGTCAGCTTCTGCTGCTCCTCGGGGTTGGCAGGCTCCTCCTGCTGCTTTTTGCCCAGCAGAAAGTCCAGCGGGTTACCAGCGGGCTTCTTGGGCGGGTGCACCATCAGGCTCACCAGCCGGTCCTCCGCCAGCACCTGGGCACGGGGCTGCACGCGCTTTACATGCTCGTCCTTCACCATGCGGATGGCGTTTTCCACCAGGTCGCGGATAATGCTCTCCACATCCCGGCCCACATAGCCAACCTCGGTAAACTTGGTGGCTTCCACCTTGATGAAGGGCGCGCCCACCAGCTTGGCCAGGCGGCGTGCGATTTCCGTTTTGCCCACGCCCGTGGGGCCAATCATCAGGATGTTCTTCGGGCTGATTTCGTCCCGGAGGGTTTCATCCACCATGGAGCGGCGGTAGCGGTTGCGCAGGGCGATGGCCACGGACTTCTTGGCCTCGTCCTGGCCGATGATATAGCGGTCAAGCTCGTGTACGATTTGCCTTGGCGTAAGTTCTGCCATTTTCGCTCAACCTCCTCAGGCTTCATCCACAATAATGTTTTCATTGGTAAACACGCAAATGGACGCAGCAATGTGCAGCGCCTTTTCGGCGATTTCCCTGGCAGAAAGGTCGGTGTTCTCCACCAGGGCCCGGGCGGCTGCCAGCGCATAATTGCCGCCGGAGCCAATGGCTGCCACGCCGTCATCCGGGTAAATCACATCTCCCGTGCCGCTTAGGATCAGCATGTCCTCCTTGTTGGCAACAATCATCAGGGATTCCAGCTGGCGCATGGCCTGATTGCCGCGCCAGCCCTGGGCCAGCGCCACGGCGGCCCGCTCCAGGTTGCCGTTGCACTGGGTCAGCTTTTCCTCAAACATCTCGCAAAGGGTGAAGGCATCCGCCGTGCCGCCGGCAAAGCCCACCAGCACCTCGCCATTGAAAATGCGGCGCACCTTGTGGGCATGGCCCTTGAAGATGGTCTTTTCGCCCATGGTCACCTGTCCGTCGCCGGCGATGGCAATGTGTCCGTCCCGCTTCACACCGCAGATGGTAGTGCCACGAAATAAGCTGCTCATACGTTGTTTCCTCCGTGTTCGTTGATAGCGTTCTCCCCTATCCATTCCTTCAAATAGTCCAGTGCCCGGGCGGAAATGGTTTCATACCGCTGCTGCTTGTTGCGGATTTTCTTGTGCTGCTTGTCCACCACCAGCCCGTCAATCAGCCCGAAGGAACAGTTCATCGGCTGAAAGCACTTGTTGGGCGTGGATACATACCGGCCCATGGCACCCATGGCGGTGATGCCGGGAAACTCCACCGTTCCCAGGCCGCGCAGGTCGCGCCCCAGGGACAGGCCGCACAAAAGCCCGCTGGCAGCGCTCTCCACATAGCCTTCAACGCCTGTCATCTGCCCGGCAAAATAGCACTGGGGCCGGGAAAGCATTTCAAAATGCGCATTCAGGAAGCCAGGTGAATGCAGAAAGGTATTTCGGTGCATGACGCCATATCGGGCAAAAGCAGCGTTTTCCAGGCCGGGAATCATGCCGAACACCCGGCGTTGCTCGGGAAATTTCAGCCGGCTTTGGAAGCCTACCAGGTTGTACAGCGTGCCGGATTCGTTATCCTGGCGCAGCTGCACCACAGCAAAGGCCTCCCTGCCGGTGCGGGGATCAGTGAGGCCCACAGGCTTCATGGGGCCAAAGGCCAGCACCATGCGCCCGCGGCGGGCCATGGACTCCACCGGCATGCAGCCTTCAAACACCATTTTTTCCTCAAAGCCGTGAATCTCTGCCGTTTCAGCCGCCAGCAGCGCGTCCACAAAGGTGTTGTATTCTTCCTCGGTCATGGGGCAATTCAGGTAGTCGTCTCCCCTGCCGTACCGGGATTGACGGAAGATTCTCTCCATGTTCAGGGATTCGGCAGTGACAATGGGCGCGGCGGCATCGTAGAAGTTCAGGGTTTCCAGGCCCGGCAGCGCGGCAATCGCCTCGCTCATGGCATCGGAGGTCAGCGGCCCGGTGGCGATAATCACCGGCCCATCGGGTATCTCCGTCACTTCCCGGTGCTCCACCGTCACAAGCGGATGCTCCGTCAAGGCCTTGGTAATGTAGCCGGAAAAGCTGTCCCTGTCCACAGCCAGCGCGCCGCCTGCAGGCACCCGGGAGGCATCCGCCGCCCTCATCACTAGGGAGTCCAGCAGCCGCATTTCCTCCTTCAGCAGGCCAACGGCGTTGGACAGCCTGTCGGAGCGCAGGCTGTTGGAGCACACCAGCTCCGCCATCATGGGTGAATGGTGGGCAGGGGACATTTTCTCCGGCTTCATGTCAATCAGCGTAACGTGGATACCCTGCCGGGCCAGCTGCCATGCAGCCTCGGTGCCTGCCAGGCCAGCGCCCACCACTGTTGCGTGCATATGGGGCATCAGTCCTCCTCCGCCTCCTCGTCCTGCTTCACTTCCACCCGGCAGCGGCAGGTTTCATTGGCGCACAGGTGCCACACCTCGCCTTTGCGTCCACGCTTTTCCACCATGTAACCGCCGCACTGGGGGCACTTGTCCGTCACGGGCATTTCCCAGCTGACAAAATCGCATTCCGGATAGTTTTCGCAGCCGTAGAACTTGCGGTTTTTCCGGCTGGTCTTTTCCATCAGCCGTCCGCCGCACACCGGGCAGGGCGCAGCGATGTAGTTGATAATCGGCTTGGTGTTGCGGCAGTCCGGGAAATTGGGGCACGCCAGGAAACGCCCAAAGCGCCCCATCTTGTATACCATCATGGCGCCACACTTGTCGCAGGGCACATCACTGGGCTCGTCCTTGACCTCCACCTTCTCAATCTGCTGCTCCGCAATTTTCAGCGTTTCGGCAAAGCCCGGATAGAAGTCCCGCAGGATCTGCTTCCAGTTCACCTTGCCTTCCTCCACCTCGTCCAGGCGCTCCTCCAGGTCGGCAGTGAACTCCGTATCCACAATGTTGGCGAAGTATTCCTCCATCATGCTGGTAATCATCCGTCCCAGCTCGGTGGGGTACAGGCGCTTCTTTTCCCGGCTCACATACCCGCGGGAAATGATGGTGGTAATGGTAGGCGCATAGGTGGACGGGCGGCCAATGCCCTTTTCATCCAGGGCGCGAACCAGGGATGCCTCGGTATACCGGCTTGGCGGCTGGGTGAAGTGCTGCTCGCTCTCCACTTCGCTGATGGACACCGCATCGCCTTCCTTCAGGTTGGGCAGCGTGACCTCGCTTGAATCCTCCGCATCGTCCACGCCTTCCTCATACACGGAGGTGAAGCCGGCAAACTTCTTGTGCTCGCCATAGAAGCGCAGGCCCACGCCATCGCCCTCCATTTCGGCGGTCATGGTCTGGTACAGGGCAGGCATCATCTGGCTGGCAAGGAACCGGTTGTAAATGAGGCGGTACAGGTTGAACTGCTCCTTGGTCAGGGAGGCCTTGATGGATTCAGGCGTGCGGCGCACATCCGTGGGACGGATGGCCTCGTGGGCGTCCTGGGCGTTCTTTTTGCCCCTGTACTCGATGGGCTTCTCCGGCAAATATTCCGGGCCGAACCGCTCTGGAATGTACTCCCGCAGAGCGCTCATGGCCTCATCGCTGATGCGAACGGAGTCGGTACGGATATAGCTGACGATACCCTGAGTGCCCTCGCCCTCCAGGTCAACGCCTTCATACAGCTGCTGCACCACCTGCATGGTTTTGGCGGTGGTGAAGCCCAGCTTGCGGCTGGCCTCCTGCTGCAGGCTGGAGGTGGTGAAGGGCGCAGCTGCCACCTTGTGCTTTTCACCGGTCTTGACGCTGGTTACAGCAAAATGCGCTTTCTCCATGCGGTGAACGGCCTGGGCGGCATCCTCCGCATTGGTAATGCTGGCTTTCTTTCCATCCAGGGTGTTCAGCCGGGCGGCAAAGAAGGTCTTGCGTCCGCGGGCCTGGGGCAGCTGTGCCTTGGCGACCACGTCCCAGTATTCCTCGGGGATGAATGCCTCAATGTCCTGCTCCCGCATGACCACCATCCGGGTGGCAACGGACTGCACGCGGCCTGCAGACAGGCCCTTTTTCACCTTGGCCCACAGGAGCGGGCTAATCTTGTAACCCACAAGCCTGTCCAGCACACGGCGTGCCTGCTGGGCGTCCACCTTGTCCATGTCCAGCATGCGGGGTGCCTTCAGGGCCTGCTGAATGGCCTTCTTTGTCACCTCGTGAAACTCAATGCGGCAAGGCTTGGACATGTCCATGTTCAGCACCTTGGAAAGGTGCCAGGAAATCGCTTCACCTTCGCGGTCCGGGTCAGTTGCCAGATAAATCTGGGAGGCGGTCTTGGCCTCCTTGCGGATGCGGTTCAGGATGTCGCCTCTGCCACGGATGGTGATGTATTTCGGCTCGAAATCATTGTCCGGGTCAACGCCAATCTGGGACTTGGGCAGGTCGCACACATGTCCCTGGGAGGCCTCCACCTTGTAACCCTTGCCAAGAAACTTGCTGATGGTTCGGGCCTTGGCGGGAGATTCCACAATAATGAGCTTCTGTTTGGTTGCAGCCATGTAAGCAATGCCTCCAATATTATTATACTTTGCCAAAGGTTTTGCCCGGCAGCGCGCGCACCACGCCCAGAATGGTCAGCATGGTCAGCTCGCCAGACAGGGCAGCAGCATCGAAGCCGGTGGCCTCCGCCAGCTCGTCAAAGGACATTTCCCGCTGGCACAACAGGGCATATAGCTGGCGCTGGGTTTCCGTCAGGGGCGGGAGAGCGGCCTTCTCCTGGGGTGTGGGCGCGGCGGGCGAATCATGCCAGCGCATGTCTTCAAGGATGTCACTGGCGCTGGTGAAATAGCATGCGCCTTCCCGCAAAAGCTGATGCGCACCCTCCGCCCATTCCGAGCCAATGTTGCCCGGGTAGGCATACACGTCCTTGCCCTGCTCCAGGGCGTGGTGCACAGTGGTCATGCTGCCGGAGCGAATCTGTGCCTCCATCATCACAACGGCCTTGCTGAGGCCTGCAATCAGCCTGTTCCGCACGGGAAAGTGCCAGTGGATGGCAGGGGTGCCCGGCGGATATTCGCTGAGCGCCAGACCGCCTTCCCTGATGATACGGCGCTTCAAATCGCCATTGCTGATGGGATAGTCCACATCCAGGCCGGAGGCCAGCAGTGCCACCGTGGGCGAGCCGCCATCCAGGCAACCCAGATGGGCAGCGGTATCAATGCCAGCAGCCAGGCCGCTGACGATGGTTACACCGGCGCGGCTCAGGTCGGCAGCGATTTTCCTGGTAACCTCCAGGGTGTTTGGCGCGGCCTTCCGGGTACCAACGATGCCAATGCACTTGCCCATCAGGCAATCCAAATCACCCTGGTAGAACAGCAGCGCCGGCGCGTCCGAAAGGTCGCGCAAGGCCTCTGGATAGGCGCTGTCCTTCATGCCGATGATGCCCATGTTCTCCCGCTGCATCACCAGCATCATCTGGTGCATGGCCTCCGGCTGCGCCTGCTGGCGGAGAAAGTCTATCTGCGCCTGTGGCATGTAAGGCTTCATGCATGTGCCCTTGTCCCGGAGAAACTGGTCATAGGCCGCTTCACCGCAGCCAAAGGCATCCAGGATGCTGTGCAGCGTTTCGGATGGCACCTGGGCATAGGTCAGCCAGGCGCGGCATCCGTCCTCTCGCGTATAGCGCATGGCTCACCTCCTGTTTAAAATTACCATCCCTGTGGCTTTTGCAAATTTCTTTAAGAAAAACACAGGTCGTGCATTATGCTATCATATCTTCCGTGAAAAATCAACTTGAATCTTTTCACCGAAAAGAACCGTCCCGGCGCTTGCCAGGACGGTGAGCCTGTCATTTCCAATACTTTCCGTCCAGCTCCCGGTACTGTATGGCCTCTGCCACATGGGTGGTGGCAATGTGCTCCTCACCTGCCAGGTCGGCAATGGTGCGGGCAACCTTCAGCACGCGCCCATAGGCGCGCATGCTCATTCCCATGCGGTCAACAGCCATGTGCAGCACCTGGGTGGCCTCCGGCGTCAGCTGGCAATAGCGCTTGCTGAGCCGTGCATCCAGCTGGGCATTGCAGTGGATGCCGTCCTGCCGGTAGCGTTCCTGCTGAAGCTCTCTGGCCCGGCGCACCCGCTGGCCTACCTGGGCGGAGGACTCTGCCGGGCGGGACTGATTGATTTCCTTTACCGGAACGGCGTCCACCTCAATCTGAATATCAATGCGGTCCAGCAGCGGGCCGGATACCCGGTCAAGATAGCGGCGAATCTCGTGCTGGGAGCACCGGCAGGCCCGCTGTTTGCTGCCGAAATACCCGCAGGGACAGGGATTCATGCTGGCGACCAGCATGAAGTTGGACTGGTACTGGGCCTGGTTCTGCACGCGGGTGACGGACACCATGCCATCCTCCAGCGGCTGGCGAAGGGACTCCAGCGCATTGCGGCTGAACTCCGGAAGCTCGTCGAGGAACAATACGCCGTTGTGAGCCATGGAAACCTCGCCCGGCCGGGCATTGCTGCCACCTCCTATCAGGGAGGCCACGGAGGCGGAGTGATGCGGCGCGCAGAAGGGTCTGGTTGCCATCAGGCCTTGGCCCGGGCCCAGCTTTCCGGCGATGGAGTGAATACGGGTGGTTTCCAGCGCCTCCTCAAAGGTCAGCGGCGGAAGAATGCCCGGCAGGCACCTGGCAAGCATGGTTTTGCCGGAGCCGGGCACGCCAATCATCAGCATGTTGTGTCCACCGGCGGCGGCAACCTCCAGCGCCCGGCGGGCGCCCAGCTGGCCTTGCACCTGGGAAAGATCCACCGGGCAGTGTGCCTGGCTGAGAATCTCTTCATAGCAGTGCTGAATCTGTGCGCTGATGGGCGCCTTGCCCTTCAGGTGCTCCACCACCTGGCTCAGGCTGCGGGCCGGATAGACCCGGATACCCTGGATGCACGCCACTTCGGCGGCATTGCCTTCGGGGAGAATCACATCCGCAATACTCTGCTCGCTGGCGCTGATCACCATGGGCAGCGCGCCGCGGACAGGCTGCAGGGAGCCATCCAGTGACAGTTCGCCCAGCAGCAGCGTGCGGGTCAGGTCCATGGACTCCATCTGGTGGGAGGCCATCAGCACGCTGACGGCAATGGGCAGGTCGAAAGCCGGGCCGGCCTTCTTGGTGTCCGCAGGCGCCAGGTTAACCGTCAGCCGGGCAATGGGCATGGCAAAGCCGGAATTGACAATCGCCGCGCTAACCCTGTCCCGGCTCTCCTTCACGGAGGCATCCGGCAGGCCGATAATCTCCAGCGCGGGAATGCCATTGGCTGCATAAACCTCCACCGTAACGGCAAAGCCGTTTACACCGTTCAGTCCATATCCCAGCGTTCTTGCCAGCATGGGTGAATCGCCTCCCCTTTTGTATACTTATGCGTGATACACATGCAGGAATCTGGTCATGAAGTCCAGCCAGCTGTCCGGCGTCAGCACGCCGCTGGCGTAGGGATAGAAGGCCACAAAGCACACAAGGCACAGCAGCAGGTACACAATCAGTGCTGCTCTGCCTGCCCTGGGCCATCGCTGGGCAAGCCAGTGCAGAACCAGTGTGGCGCCCAGCACCAGGAAAGGAATGCTGGCGAAATAGTGGTAGATGTAGGTACCCCGCGGCACCAGCACCCAGGGCAGGAACTGGGCCAGGAAGCCAATCAGCACAAAGGCGGGCGCCATGCTCCACTGGCTGGCCTGGGCATGCGCCAGGCGGCTGGAGCCTTCCAGCCTGTAAAGATGGCGCTTGGCCCAGGTGCAGGCCACAGCCACCAGTGCCACAAGGCCCGCCAGCCATACCGCCGGATTGCCAAAACAGAAGATGGCATAGCTGTACCCATCTGGGACATACCTGGCGCTGGCGTAGTACATGGGGCGCTGAATCAGCGGCCACTCATACCAGGGCGAGTAGAAGGGGTGATCCATGCCCAGGCCGGGTGTGCTGTGGTAGTCCAGCATACCCTTGCCTGCATTCCACACCATGGAAATGAAATCCCATAGGGAGTCCTTGTGGGCATAAGCGAAATACGGTATGTAGGACAGAAGGTAGACAACCACCGGAACAGCCACAAAGAACAGCATGCACCACATGCACAGGGTGATCACTCTGCCAGGAGCAGCCTGGCTGCGCTGCTTCATTTCGGCTGTGCCTTTCCCCTGGCGGATGCAGGCCTCAGCCTGCTTGCTAAGGCGCAAATGCCGTATGCATGTCCAGAAGAACAGCACCGCAAGGCCAATGCCCGCGTAGGCGCCAATCCATTTGCTGGCAAAGGCACACCCCATGAAGAAGCCGCACAGCGCCAGGTCTGGCAGGAGCTTGCGCACAGGCTCCATGACAATATCCCGCTGCATGAACCTGAGCATAAACAGGAAGCACAGGATGATGAACAGCACCGGGAAGCTATCGATGGTAGCTATCCGTGTCTGGGTAAAGTGCATGCAGTCCAGGGCCATCATGGTCATGGCGGCAAAGGCCATGTCCGTGCGCTTGGTCAGCTGCTTGCCCAGCAGGTACATGGCCGGCAGCATCAGGATGCCCGCCAGCGCACCGGCAAAGCGCCAGCCAAAGGGCGTCATGCCGAACAGGGCAACAAACCAGCTCATGATCACCTTCCCCAGCGGCGGGTGACTGGTTTCATAAGGGCGGGTGCCGTTCAGGTGCTCAAAGGCCGTGCGCGCGTGGTAGATTTCGTCAAAATAGGTGCTGTTGTACCAGCTGGGCTCGCCCTCCAGGGTGTCCTGCTCGTCCAGGAGATGGTTGGGGTCGGACAGCAAGGGAGATTCCTGGTTGGCGTTGCGCACCTCCGCCACCGTGGCGGGAATGGCACTGCCCTGGGCATCGCGGAAGATAACCTCATCCAGGGTCAGGCCAA
Source organism: uncultured Faecalibacterium sp. (assembly GCA_964383815.1). Lineage (GTDB taxonomy): Bacteria > Bacillota > Clostridia > Christensenellales > Aristaeellaceae > UBA11524. The sequence goes on from CAYLIC010000001.1 coordinate 82,243, forward strand.
TCTGCTGGGCGGTCAGGCGCACATAGCGCCCGGAAAGCCGCTGTACGCCGCTCAGGTCATTGGCACCGGTGTAGTAGCGGGTGCCTGCCTCGGTTACGGTGCAGGGCATCAGGTACAGCCAGCGGAAGCACTGGCCCTGGGCCATTTCCGCCCAGTATTCGTCCGACCAGGTTTCCCCATCCGGGCTGACTGCCACGGAGAAATCGCTGTAGCTGACCTGGGCGAAATACAGCATGGAGAAGTCGTCATAGGGCTGTCCCAGGTCGATGATGACGGCCTCGTTGTTGGCGGTGGAGGTCCAGGCGGTTTGGGGCGCCCTGGTGCTGCCCAGGTTGCACAGGCACAGGGCAGCATAGACCGCCGTAACGCCCAGCATCAGCACCCAGTCCAGCCGCCTCCAGTGCAGGGAGGCATCTGTCTTGAATGTTCGTACGTCCGGGGCGGTGTGCTCCCGCAGGCGCTGGCACAGTGCAGGCAGCCTGCAGGGCTGATGCGGGCTTTCCTCCTCATGCTCCACGCAAACCCGCTGAGCCGTCCACACAGCCAGAAAGGCGCACAGAATGTTGACAAGGGCCAGCACCACTGCCAGGCCCAGGGTATCGTTGTTCAAATGTCCCTGCTGGGCGCCCAGTCGAATGGCGTTGTCCAGCACAATGCCTTCATTGATGAACAGCGTGCAGGCCAGCACAGCCAGCAGGAGCAGTGTGCGCCAGTTCCGGTGGAGGGCAAAGGCCAGCGCCAGCAGGAACAGCGCAGGGAAAAGGTACCGCTCGTGCATCTTGGCGCCGAAAACATACAGCAGGATAAACAGCACCGCACCCAGCAGCGGCACATGGCGCAAATTGCCGGCACGCAGGTACATGGGCAGCACCACCGCAAAGGCCAGCCCCATGGCTGTGAAGCCAATGACGCCCCAGGAGGCACCCAGGCAAGCCATCACAATGAACGCCACTGCAAAGCAGGCCATCAGCACAGGCTCCGCCAGCCGGGCAGGTCGCCTGTTCCGCACCAGGCACACAGCGCCCCAGCCCAGGGCCAGCAGCGCCAGGCATGCAGCCGGTAGCCAGCCTGCGGAAAGCTCAATGCTCTTCCAATTGCCGCCGAAGATGTAGTAGAGATTCGCCGTGTTCACCGTGGCGTAGGGATAGGAGGCCAAGGTGGTAGTATACTTCTCAATCAGCCAACCGGGCTCCTGCTGGATGGAGAACGGTACAATCACCGCCGCCGCCACCAGTGCAGAGAGGCCCATACCAATCAGCATGGAGCCAGCCCGACGGTGCTTCACCAGGTCAGCAATGATAACCAGCAGGCCAAGTGGGCCAAGCATCAACGCCTGTGGCTTGATCAGCGCGCACAGCACATACACCGGCATCAGCGCCGCCCATTGACGGCGAACAGCCAGCAACGCCACAATCAGCAGCCCCAGGCACAGTACGCTGTCAATCTGGCACCAGGCGGCACTGTTGAGTATCATCGCCGGGCTGAAAGCTACCAGCAGGCCCAGCAGCTCCGCCTGTGCGCCGGTGAAACGGCTTTCCCTGCGGGCGGCGCGGGTAATCAGGTATGCACCCACCAGGTCGCAGGCCATGGGTACCAGCTTGTGATAGAAGGCGGGCATGATGCTCAGCCCCAGGCTGCTTCCCAGCTGGGCCAGTCCATCGCAAAGGCCCATGATGTAAATGTACCCGGGCGTGTAATCGCAGAAGCTGGTGTTTTGATAGAACTGGGCAGGCCCAAAGGTGCGCATGGTGTGGCCCCAGGAGCGGAAGCAGTTCACATCCACCTGGTAGCCCTCCACCATCAGGGCAATCACCAGCCGCACAGCAGCTGCCAGACCCATGCAGCACCAGAACGCCCAGGAAGTACGCTGGCGCGGCTGGAGGTTGTGCCTGTCCGCCGTCAGGCTCCGCAGGCAAAGGACGCACACTGCCAGGTAGGCCGCGGAAAGAACCAGCAGCCAGGGCAAGAAAGGCGCAGCTGTACCCTCCCCGCCAGTGTCCGCGGGGGCAATCACAGGCGTTTCATTCTTGAACCACAGGGAGGCCACGCCATCCCCGGGAATTTCATCCACCTTCACCAGGGACAGACCATCGAAGCAGGCCTTGCCTTGGCTTTCGCCGCTGTAGCCACCCACCCGGGCAAAGACGGTCACATCCTTCTGATTCTCGCCGGTTTCGCCGTACAGCTCCACATAGTGCCACTGTCCATCGGCATCGTACACGCTTTCGGAGAACACATAAACGCCTTCGATGGAGAGGTTCGCTCCCCTGCCGCTGTCCACCATGTCCTCCACCTTGATCCATCCGGACAGGCGGTACAGGCTTTCCGGCTCCACCCGCACACGCTGGGCAAAGCGGGCATCATTCATGCCGATGTTGTTAACCACCGCACTGCGCTGACCCTCCTGGGCCTCGCCGCTGACGGCATAGGTGGTGTATCCGGCCTGAGCCACATAGGCATCGGTATACCAGCCGGAGGGAAGACCATCGCTGCCCAGCTCCTCAAAGCCGGGATTCGCCAGCAGGTTGGTTTCCTCCGCCATGCCAGCAGGCATAAGGGCCAGCACGATGGACAAAAGAAGCAGGATAAAACGCATTCTGCGCATGAGGGCACCTCGATTTCTTCCAAATGTATCAGGCATCACATGCTGCCGGGCGCAAAGGCATTGGGCAGGTGAAGAAGCCCGTCAGCGGTAATCTCTACCACATCAAAACGAACGGGGGCAGCGGTCTGTTCCCGCGCCATCAAATAATGCTGAGCGGCGTGGAGCATGCGTCGCTGCTTGGCAGGGGTTACAGCCATCAGCCCGGCGCCTGCCCGGCTGCGGGGACGGTATTTCACCTCCACCATCACCAGGGTGTCGCCGTCCTGCATCACCAGGTCAATCTCCCCGTCGCCGCCGCGGTAGCGCCTTTCCAGGCATAGCATGCCCAATCCGGCCAGATACTTTTCTGCCTGCTGCTCCCCTGTCAGGCCCTTGTCATACTGCATCATGGCCAGAAATTCTTAATGAAGCTGCGCCGGTGATACGGGCACGGCCCCAGTTCCTTCAGGGCGGCAATGTGCTGGGCAGTGCCGTAACCCTTGTTTTTTGCAAAGCCGTATTGGGGGAACATTTCATCCAGCTGGAGCATTTGCCTGTCGCGCACCACCTTGGCAACAATGCTGGCAGCGGCGATGGCATAGGAGGTTGCATCCCCCTTGATGATGGGTATTTCAACGCCCTTCAGGCCCAGGTTAGTCACCGCGTCCACCAGGTATACATCCGCCGGAACCTGCTCCGCCGCCTGGCGCATGGCCTGCTTGGTCGCCTGGAGGATGTTGATGCGGTCAATCTCCTCCGGCGTCACCTGGCCAATGCCAATGTGCAGCGCCGTGTCCAGAATCTGCTGGTACACCTTTTCCCTTCGGCCTTCGCTGAGCTTTTTGGAGTCATCCACCCATTCAATCAGGGGCGATTGGGGCATAACCACGCAGGCCACCACCACATTGCCCACCAGCGGGCCGCGGCCAACCTCGTCCATGCCGGCAACCACCAGGCCCTGGGCCCAGAAGGGCGCATCCGTTTCTGCCAGCTGCAGCACCCGGGCAGCCCGGTCAGTCTTCGCCATGGTTCGCCTCCGCCTTCACCGCGCCGGGAATGGTCATCCGCGGCTTATCCTGCCTGCGGGGCAGCTCCAGGGTGATGCGCCCCAGCTTGCCTGCGCGGAACTCGTCCAGCACCACGGAGCAGCAGCGGTCATAGTCGCACACGCCGCCCTTCATCAGGAATCCGCGCCCCCTGCACACGGCCTCCAGCAGCGCTTCACCCCGGAGGGAGGCCTCTGTAAAGCGGAAACGCTCCATCACAGCCTCCGGCTTCACCTGCAGCATGTCCTGCAAAAGGTGGATGGTCAGCATGGGCAAATCAACCACATCGTCCTTCACGGTGCCAATGTAGCACAGCCGCCGCGCCGCCACCTGGTCGTCCAGCCTGGGCCACAGAAGGCCGGGAGAATCCATCAGCTCCAGATAGGGATTGATGCGTACCCACTGGTTAGCCCGGGTAACGCCAGGCCTGTCGCCGGTTTTGGCAATGGTGCCGCCGTGGAGCTTGTTGGTAAAGGTGCTCTTGCCCACGTTGGGCACGCCCACCACCATGGCCTTCACGGTTTTCCTTATGCCGCGCTGGGCGGCCCGTTCCACGGTTTCCCGGGCAGCCCGTTCAATCACCGCCATGGCATCCTTGGCCTTGCCGGTGCTGGCGTTATAGCTTGCAGCATCCAGACCCTGGCGGCGGAACTCGTTCAGCCACTGGGCGGTGGCCTGGGGGTCGGCCAGGTCGGCCTTGTTCAGGAGAAGCACGCGCTTCTTGCCGCTGATCAGCCTGTCCAGATCCGGGTTCCGGCTGGCATGGGGCAGGCGCGCATCGCACAGCTCAATTACCACATCCACCCGGCCCAGCTGCTGGGCCAGCAGGCGCTTGGCCTTTGCCATATGGCCCGGGTACCAGTTAATATCCATACAACACCTCAATGAGCATAATCATACAATGCTATCATACAATCGATTCAGCCAAATTACAAGTGATTTTTTCTACAATATATGGTGAAGAGGGTATGATAATCGCAAAACCGTGAAAAAACGGTAGCCAAGGGACAGAATTTGTCGTATAATACAACCGTATACCAAAGGATGCAACACCTGTGACAAACACGCCTCATCCGCGGATGGGGCGCGGATACGGGTGTTTTGCGGGCGATGAGCGCCCGAATGATATTTGATTGGGAGGCGCTTGTGTGAACGCCATGATGGCCTGGCATCGCCAGCATTATCCCCTGATGGAGCCCCAGGACACGGTGAAGCTGTACTTTCAGGCCTTGCTTGGCTGCGGGCATATCCTCAAGGATGAGGCCAGCGTGGTTCGCCGCATCCGGGAGGAGGAGGCACAGCTAACCCCGTCCGCCATGCAACCGCTGACGGAAACCCTTGGGCCGGACTATGTGCGCCTTCACCTGCGGCGGGCCATGGCAGAGGGCATTGGGCCGGAATGGCTGGCCCGGCTGATGGCGCTTTCAAAGGCCCCGCAGGCCACTCGGGCGGATGTGGCACAGGCAGTAGCCTCCCTGCAGGATGAAGAAGCAGCAAAAATCGCCCACCGCCTGGTGGACGAAGCCGCATGGATTCCCGGGCATTCGGAGGTCTATCGCCGGGCCTATGAGCCTGCGTACCGGGTGATCAGCCGCGACTGTGCCGCCGCACTGCCTGTGCTGGCGAGAATTGCCGCACTGCCTGCGGACAAGCGGCTGCTGGTGTGCATTGATGGCCCCAGTGCCAGCGGCAAGACCACCCTGGCGCAGATTTTGCAAAAGGTGCTGGACGCAGCGCTGATTCCTATGGACGATTTTTTCCTTCCCCATGCCCGGAAAACGCCTCAGCGCCTGGCCCAGCCCGGCGGCAACGCGGATCACGAGCGGGTGGTTGCCCAGTGCATCCTGCCCTGGGCAGCCCACGAGCCCATATGCTACCAGCCCTACAACTGCCACCTGGATGCCCTGGGTGCGCCCATTGCCGTACCGGACAGGCGCATCACCCTTGTGGAGGGATGCTATGCCCTCATGCCGGAGATTGCCCGGCACGCCAGCTTACGGGTGTTTCTGACGGTTTCCCCGGAAGTGCAGCGCCAGCGCATCCTTAGCCGGAATGGTGAAAGCGGCCTGATAGCCTTTCAGCGGCGGTGGATTCCCCTGGAGCAGGCCTACTTTGCCGCCTGTCAGCTGCCGGACGAGGGCTGCACCGTGCTGTCTGCCGTTGCCCAGGAGGCGTAACCCCGGGCCTGGCCTGCAGCCCGGCGCATGCGCTGCACCACCGCTGCATACTGGCTTTTGCCCGGCTGCGGATAGAACCGACTATCGGTCGGTTTTGCTGCTTTCAAAACCGACTCCGACCGAGGGTCGGTACCGGTCGGTTTTGCCAATGGCTGCTGGGCAGGCCGCTGGCTTTGCCAGCACAGCCACTGCTCCTGCTGCTCCTGGCTGCTGCGGGCCGCAAAGGGCGACCGGGCGGAAAGCTCGTTCATTCCCAACTCCCCTTTTCTTTTCAGGATGGTTCATCATATGCACAGGCTGGCAGCCTGGTGCAGAAGGAGGATAATCAACATGGAAATTACCGGCATTGGCAAGGAGATTCTGGTTCAGGGCCGGAAGCTGACCTTTTTCAACCAGCGGTGCAAAGGCTGGACGCACCCCTATCCCTATGAAAACAATGCGACCCTGTCCTCCGCCGGATGCGGCATTTTCTCCCTGTGCCACTGTGCCCAGTGGCTGACAGGCCAGGTGCAAATGCCGGAAAAGTGGGCAGACTTCTCCTGTGCCAATGGCGGACGCGGGGACGATGGAACCGACAGGCCTGCCCTGCTCCACGCCCTGATGGCAACGGGCACGAACACCCTGCTGGGCCTGCGCTATGAGGAGGACGGCCTGCGAAACGACAGGGACAGGCTCTTTTCCTTCCTGCTCCATGGTGAAGGCGTTGCCATGTGCAACCTGCGGGTGGGGCACATCGTTGCCCTGGTGGGTGCCCGGGAAAAGAATGGCTTGCGCCAGGTTCTTGCCATTGACAGCTACAGCGAAAGCGCGGATAACCGCCTGTGCGACCATGTACTGGAAACCATTCCCGGCAGTGAAATCATCCACACCATTGCCAACAAGGGCGGTGTGCAGGTGGGCCTGGGCGTTTCCTACGCTGCCTATTGGGTGGATGCCGACCTGCCCCGGGACTTCAACCTGCTGTACCATTTATAAGGAAAGGATGGATATTCTATGGAACGTGTCAAGCTCACCTGCGGCGACGCCACAGCGGAGATTCAGCTTCGCGGCGGACAGATTGCCTCCTTCAAAACCGCATCGGGCCGTCAGGTTATCTGGCAGGCCGATCCTGCCGTTTGGGCCCAGCATGCGCCGGTGCTCTTCCCCATCTGCGGCTCGGTGAAGGATGGACAGATTGGCATTGGGGGAAAAATGTACCCCATGACCAAGCACGGCTTTACCAGAGACCCTGTGTTTCAGGTAGCCAAGCTGGGCGACGACTTTGTGGAGCTGGTGCTGACCCCCACGGAGGAAAGCCGCCCCATGTACCCCTTCGACTTTGTGCTCCATGTAACCTACACCCTGCAGGAAAACGGCTTCACCACCACCTTCCTGGTGGAAAACCGCTCGGACAGGGTGATGCCCTTCTGCGTGGGCGGTCACCCGGGCTTCGTTTGCCCCATGGAGGAAGGCGCCCGCTTTGAGGATTACCAGCTGGTTTTCCCCCAGGTGGAGGACGGCCTGAACGCCCTCGCGCCCGGCGGGTACCTGATTGACGGCGCGGAATATCTGCCCCAGCTGCGCAACAGCAACACGCTTCCCCTGTCCTACCAGCTGTTTGATGAGCGGGACGCGCTGATTTTTACCCAGCTGAAGAGCCGCAGCGTTGATCTGGTGCACAAGGACAGCGGCAAGGGTATCCACTTTGCCTTCCCCAAGATGGAGGTTCTCGCCGTGTGGACAAAGCCCGGCGCCCATGCGCCCTACCTGTGCCTGGAGCCGTGGCACGGCATGCCCGGCCAGGTGACGGAATCCGGCAATTTTGAGGACAAGCCCTTTGCCACCCTGCTCCAGCCCGGCCGGTGCTACAAGACCTGGTTCACCGCCACGGTGATGGAATAAACCCTGTATAAGCATGAATAAAACCCTCCTTGCCATGCCAACATACTGGCAGCAGGGAGGGTTCTTTTTCATGATATGGAAGGTGATGTACCGCTACTGGCGCAGGCGCTGGGCGCTGCACACACGCATGCGGGATTTTGAGCGCAACGGCATGCGCTGCACCCTGGGCTGGCGCAGGTGGTGATTACGCCTGCTCGTCCTCAATGGTGATTTCCGGTGCCTTGGGTTCCCCGGGCAGGTCGTCCTCCAGTGGCGCAGGCTCCTGGGCAGGCTCCTCCGCCACATGGATGGTGGGCACCTGATTGTCCTCGTTCACCGCAGGCGCTTCCTGGGCAGGCTCCTCCTGCTCGGTTTCTTCCATCCTGGGCTTCATGGCCCGGGTCAAGGCCTCAATGCCGTCTTCCAGCTTGTTGCCCAGCTTCTTGAAGGTGGAACCCATGGCATCCACTGCGCTGTCGATTTTCTCTCCAATGGGCTTGCCTTCGTCCTGGGGCTTTTCTTCAGCGGGCTGTGCCTGGTCGGCAGGCTCCTCGCTCTTCACGCCGGCAACCTTTTCCACCCGGATAGCGTTCAACGCCTCGTCCAGCTGGCTCAGTTCCTGCAGCAGGGAGTCCAGCGGCTCCGGCAGGCTCTCACCCTTTTGCCACATTTCGTAGCACTGGGCGCTCAGATTGGAGAGAATCTCCCGGCGGCGGTTCACCAGGTTCATTTCATCCACCTTATATTTGGTGTTGCTGGCAATGCTGGAGGCCGTGTTGCTGATGGCCTCCATGCTCTTCAGCCAGATGCCCTTCAGGCTCTTTCCGATCTCTGCCATGAAACAGTCACTCCTTTTCATTTCATGTTACTATACTAGTTCTGTTTCCCGGGTGGTTTTCCTGCCTTCTCATCAAAAATTAACGAAACAGCAGCAGCTTTCCCTGCATGATTTGAAAATTCGCCTCGTCCATGGGGATAATCTCCCCGTCCACGTTCAGCCGCATACCCTCCGAAAGGATGCGCATGGTGCTGCACCGCTTGTGGGTGGTGACGCGGAAGCGGTCGATGTGCCCAAGCATCAGGCCGGGCAGGTAAAAGGGAATCTTCCACCTGGGTTTTGTTTCCACAATCACCATGTCCAGCAGGCCATCATCCGGCTGTGCATCCGGGCAGATGGGAATGCCGCCGCCAATGTACCTCCCATTGGCAATGGAGCACAGCAGCACGTCCCGCTCCTGGGTAACACCGTCTGCCGTGAAGCTCACATGCACAGGCCGGAAGGAGAATATGGCGCGAATCAGGCCAATCATGTACGGCAGAATACCCCGTGCATATTTTTTTGCCGCCTGGGTAAATTCCAGCGTCTGCACGTCGAAGCCTGTTCCGCACACATTCAGAAACATGCGGTCGTTCAGGCTGCCCACGTCAATGGGCTGTGGATTTCCCTTCAATATAATTTCCAGCGCCGCCAGCGGATCCTTGGGCAGGCCAACGGACTTGATGAAGTCGTTCCCCGTGCCGGAGGGAATGATGCCCATGGGCACCCCGGTGCCTGCCATGCCGCAGGCCACCTCGCCACAGGTGCCGTCCCCGCCAACGGCGATAACGCCTGTGCACCCGGGCCTGGCGGCAGCCTCCCGGGCCAGGCGGGTGGCATCACCCGGGCCGGCAGTGTGGAGAATTTCATATTCCGCACGGCCCTCCAGGGCGGTTTTCAGCTTCTGTTCCGTTTTCAGGGCATAGCCGCTCCCTGCGGCTGGGTTAACAATCAGTGTAAGCATCCCATACGCCTTCTTTCGTTCATACACACTCTATGCTATCCTATAATGAAGGATTTGTCAAAGGATTTTGTATGGAACGCTTGAAAATTCACGCTTTGGTCACATTTTCGCCCAAATGGGTTAAATCGCAATGTTGTGAATTTTTATGCAGAAATTTTGCAAAAACCCCTTGACATTCTGCATAAAGGGGTATATAATCCAATCATTCCAAAAAACAAGGAGGCTAACCCACATGAAGAAGTTTGTTGCACTGATCGCCGCTCTGATGATGGTACTCTCCTGCACCGCCGCCCTGGCCGATGACACCATCATCGTTGCCCTGAACCCCGAGTATCCTCCCTTCGAGTATGTTGAAGGCGATGACATCTGCGGCTATGACGCCGACTTGATCAGGGCCATTGCCGACAAGGCTGGTTTCGCCATTGAGTTCGAGGCTATGGAGTATGCTTCCGTTATCAGCTCCGTTGCTGCCAACCCCAACTGCATCGGTGTTTCCGGCATTTCCATCACCGATGAGCGCAAGCTGACCGTCAGCTTCTCCGATCCCTACATCAACGCTGGCCTGGTGGTCATCGTGAAGGCTGACAGCGACTTTGCCAAGGCTGAGGCCCCCAAGGCTGCTGACCTGGCTGGCAAGACCATCGGCGTGCAGCTGGGCACCACCAGCGACACCTCTGCCGAGGCCATTACCGGCCTGGAGAACGTGGCCCAGTATTCCACCTTCCTGGACGCGCTGATGGATCTCCAGGGCAACAAGCTGGATGCTGTTATCGTTGACAAGCCCGTTGGTCAGGCCCTGATGGCTTCCCTGAAGGATGACACCCTGGTCATGGTTGATGTGGAAGACCTGGCTGCCGACTGGTACGGCATTGAGGTGAACAAGAACAACACCGAGCTGCTGGAGAAGATCAACAATGCCATGGCTGCTCTGACGGAGGAAGGCTTCTTCGAGGAGCTGAACACCAAGTACTTCGGTGCTGAGGAAGCTGCCGCCGAGTAAACCCTTTCGTAAACTCACAGCCGTAGAGAGTTCCCTTCTCTACGGCATTTCCCCTGTTATGCCAGGAACAACAAACCTTTGTGTGGAGGACGAACGTGGAAAGCATTTCGATTTTCGAGCAATGGTGGCTGCGCATCTCCCCTGCGGTGGAGGCCAACACGCTCAACTTCGGGCAGTATCTCTACAAGGAGATTTACCTGAACGTTATCAAGGATGACCGCTGGTTTCAGTACCTGAAGGGCCTGGGCGTCACCCTGGAGGTATCCTTCTTTGCCATTCTGGTAGGCCTGATTCTGGGCACCCTGCTGGCCATTCTCCGCCTGCCCATGGTGACGGAATACAGCGCCAGGGGCAAAGGTTTCTGGGCCAACGTGGGCTCATTCTGCCTGAAGTGCCTGTCCAAGCTGGCAACGGGCTATGTGAACCTGATCCGCGGCACGCCTCTTCTGCTGCAGGTGCTGATCATCAACTTTGGCATTTTCGGCTCTATCCGCATTGAAAAGGTCATTATCGGCGTCATTGCCTGTGGCCTGAACAGTGCGGCCTATGTGGCGGAGATTGTCCGCGGCGGCATTATGTCCGTGGAAAAGGGGCAGATGGAGGCCGGTCGTTCCCTGGGCTTTGGCAGCATTCGCACAATGATGTACATCATCCTGCCTCAGGCAGCCAAGTCCGCCCTACCCTCCATGTGCAATGAGTTTATCTCCCTGATCAAGGAAACCTCCATCCTGTCCTACATTGCGCTGACCGAGCTGACCAAGGCTGGCGACTACATCCGCTCCCGTACCTATTCTGCCTTTACGCCCTACATCGTGTCCGGTTTGCTATACCTTATCGTTGTCCTGGTGCTGACCCGGCTCATCGGTAAGCTGGAAAGGAGGCTGCGCAACAGTGATCACTGATACCGTTATTTCCGTCTGCGGGCTGGAAAAGCACTTTGACGATGGCAAGCTCAAAGCCCTGCGCGGCGTTGATGCCGAAATTGGCAGGGGTGAGGTGGTGGTGGTCATCGGGCCTTCCGGCTCGGGCAAGTCCACCTTCCTCCGCTGCCTGAACCTGCTGGAGACGCCCACCCAAGGCACCGTGTCCGTGGAGGGTGTTGACATCACCAATCCCAGGGTGAACATCAACCTTCACCGGCAGAAGATGGGCATGGTGTTCCAGCACTTCAACCTGTTCCCCCATATGACCATCCTGAAAAACATGACGCTGGCACCCATGAAGCTGCTGAAGAAGAGCAAGGCGGAGGCTGAGGAAAAGGCCATGTCCCTGCTGAAGCGCGTGGGCCTGGCAGACCGTGCCAACGCCTACCCCAACCAGCTCTCCGGCGGGCAGAAGCAGCGCATTGCCATTGTCCGCGCCCTGTGCATGGAGCCGGAGGTCATGCTCTTTGATGAGCCCACCTCCGCCCTCGACCCGGAAATGGTTGGCGAGGTGCTGGACGTGATGAAGCAGCTGGCTAATGAAGGCATGACCATGGTGGTGGTTACCCACGAAATGGGCTTTGCCCGTGAGGTTGCCCACCGGGTTATCTTCATGGATGAAGGCCGCATTATTGAGGAAGGCACGCCAGAGGATATTTTCGATTATCCCCAGCAGCAGCGCACCCGGGATTTCCTGCGGAAGGTGCTCTAAAATTGTGAAAGACCCCGGTGGAAGGCCTTGCCAACCATCGGGGTTTTGTGTTATCATAAAGCCAGAAACTTTTTTCGACATTTTTCCGTTTATCGTGAACAAAATGGGCCACTGATTCGTCTAATAGGTGAAACCCAAGGGAAAGCGGAGGTGTTACCATGCAGAACGATTCCATGACTGTCCGCGGCTATACGCCGGACCAGCAAACCGGGCGGATGAACACCATGCCCTATCAGCCCCAGGAAGCCTCCCGGGCAAAAAGCCTGTGGCAGCAGCTAGATCCTTCCGCTGTGGCGCTGCTGGCAGCGTGCTTGCTGGGCCTTGCCTATGCACTGTATGTCACCATTTCCTTCTGGTGGCTGGCGCCTGTGCTCCCGCACCTGATTGTCACCTGGGTGGTGCTTTTGCTCAATGGCGCCGCCATGTTCCTGGGCCAGCGGCGGCTTATGCTGCTGGCAGGCATTGGGTACATTGTGGCCATGCTGTTGTTTATCAACTACATGTACCTGCTTATCCCCCAGGTGGTGCTGTGCCTTTTCGCCTGGTGGAAGGCCGGTAACTGATTCATTCGCTCCCCTGTCGGCGCGTGCGCGGTGCATGCGCCGCTTTTTTGTGCCATATGCTCCACCATGGAGGTGATTTCCATGACGGATTTGGAGCTGTTCGCCCGGCTGATTCAATGCGAGGCCGGCGGCGAGGGCGACAGCGGCATGCGGGCCGTTGCCAGCGTGGTGATGAACCGGGTTCGCACCCGCACTGGCGAATACGGGCGCTACAACACCATTCGGGATGTGATCTACCAGGCAGGCCAGTTCAACTGCGCCCGCACGGAGCTTGCCGGGGAACCCAACCTGCAGAACGTGTACAACATGAATCCCGGCCAGGTGCATTACGATATTGCCCAGTGGGCCATTGATGGTGGCAGGCTTGCCAACCTGTGGCAGGCCCTGTGGTTCTACAATCCCTATTCCCCAACCTGCCGCAGCAATTTTCCCTCCGCTGTGGGGTATTTTGTCATTCGCATTGGCAACCACTGCTTTTACAATCCGGCTGAGGCCTACGCGGAAACCTGATTTCATCCGGCACTGGTGCAATGGGCAAAACTGTGATACAATAGCACCTGACAAAGGAGGATGACCCATGGCCTGTGCCTTTCAACTGATGGATGTTTCCCTGCACTACAGCGAGAAGCCGCTGTTTGACCATGTGAACCTGACCATTTCCGATGGCGACCGCATTGGCGTTGTGGGCCGCAATGGCGCGGGGAAATCCACCCTGCTGCGGCTGCTGGCAGGCCGTGAGGAGCCGGACAGGGGCGAAATTGCCACCCGGCGCGGCCTTTCCGTGGCCTACCTGCCCCAGACCCCCGTGCTCCGGGACGAGGATACCATCACCCAGGCGGCGCTGGACTATCTGCCTGCCAGGCCCGGGGAGATTCCGGAGTCCGCCGCCTTCGAGGCGCAGACCATCCTGACCCAGCTGGGCTTTGCCGACCTGAACACCAGGGTGTCTACCCTTTCCGGCGGGCAGCGGATGCGTGTGGCGCTGGCAGGCGTTCTATGCCGGGAGAGCGATGTACTCCTGCTGGACGAGCCCACCAACCATATCGACCTGGACATGGCCCAGTGGCTGGAGGACAGGCTTGCCGCCAGAAAGGGTACGCTGATTGTGGTCACCCACGACCGCTACCTGCTGGAGCGCACCTTTACCCGCATCCTGAATGTGGGCGCAGGCCGGGTGGACAGCTATCAGACCGGCTACAGCGGCTACCTGGAGGAGCGTGCCCAGCGCGAGGAAATGGAGGCTGCGACCCTCCGCAAAAACAAGAGCCTGTACCGCAAGGAGCTGGCGTGGATCCGCCGTGGCGCCCAGGCCCGCTCCACCAAGGCCAGGGGGCGGATTGACCGCTTTGATGCGCTGACAGAGGCCATCCAGGAAGCGCCGCCGGAGGAAGCGCTAGCCATGAAAAGCGTGGCCAGCCGCCTGGGCAAGAAGATTATTGCCTGGGAGCATCTGCAGGTGGGCATTGGCGGCAACACCCTCATTCGGGATTTTTCCTACACCCTCCTGCGTGATGACAGGCTGGGGATTATCGGCGGCAACGGCGCAGGAAAAACCACCCTGCTCCGCACCCTCTGCGGGGAAATACCGGCGGAAAGCGGCACCATCGACATAGGCGACACGGTGAAAATCGGCTACTTTGCCCAGCACTGCCCGGCCCTTGACCCGGATGCACGGATTATCGATGCCGTGCGGGATGTGGCTGTCCATGTGTACACCCCGGATGGCGACCTTTCCGCCTCCCAGATGGCAGAAACCTTTCTGTTTCCCTCCGGTATGCAGTACCAGAAGGTGTCCAGCCTGTCCGGCGGCGAAATGCGCCGGCTGTACCTGCTGCGCATCCTGATGGCTGCACCCAATGTGCTCATCCTGGACGAGCCTACCAATGACCTGGACATCGAAACCCTGAACGTGCTGGAGGACTACCTGGACAGCTTCCAGGGTGCCATTATCACCGTCAGTCACGATCGCTACTTCCTGGACAGGGCGACAAGCCACCTGTTTGCCATTGAAGACGGCGCCATGGTTCCCTACATTGGCGGGTATCAGAGCTACCTGGACGCACACCAGGATGAAAGAGAAAACCGACCCCGGTCGGAAAAGACCGCCGAGAAACCGACCGTCGGTCGGAAACAGCACAGCAGTGTGAAGTTCACCTTCCGTGAGCAGCGGGACTTTGACACCATTGAGGACACCATCGCCGCCCTGGAGGACAAGCTGGAATGCCTTGCAAAGGAACTGGAGGCAAACGCCAGCAACTATGCCAAGGCCGGCGAAATCATGCAGGCCCAGGAGCAGACCCGGCAGCAGCTGGAGGAGGCCATGGAGCGGTGGATGTTCCTGCAGGAGAAGTTTGAGCAGATTCAGGCGGCAAAGGAGAAATAAGCAAAGGAAAAGGGAGCCGGCCCGGCTCCCCTTTTCCTTATGCGGTTACAATGGCGTTTGCTTCCTGCAGCTTCAGCAGCTCCACAGCCTGCTCCCTCATTTTGTATTTGAGAATCTTCCCTGCTGCGTTCATGGGGAAGCCATCCACAAAGGTCACATACCGTGGCGTTTTATGCTTCGCCATATGGGACATAACGTATTCCTTCATCTCCGCCTCGGTGGAGGTTTCGCCTTCCTTCAGCACCACGCAAGCCATGATTTCCTCGCCGTACTGCTTGTCCGGCACACCGATGACCTGCACGTCCTTCACCTTGGGATGGGTGTAGAGGAAGTCCTCAATCTCCTTGGGGTAGATGTTCTCGCCGCCGCGGATAATCATATCCTTGATGCGGCCGGTAATCTTATAGTTGCCGTTTTCATCCCGGCGGGCCAGGTCGCCAGTGTGGAGCCAGCCTTCGCTGTCAATGGCAGCGGCTGTGGCCTCGGGCATTTTGTAGTAACCCTTCATGATGTTGTATCCCCGGGCCACAAATTCGCCATCCACGCCGTCTGGCACGGGCTGGTTGGTTTCCGGGTCAACAATGCGGCACTCCACGCCGAAAATGGCGCCGCCCACGGTGTTCACGCGCACGTCCAGGCTGTCTGTGGTCTTCGACATGGTGGTAGCCGGGCTGGCCTCCGTCTGTCCGTAGGTGATGCAAATCTCGTCCATGTGCATCTTTTCAATGACTTCCTTCATCACCTTGATGGGGCAAGGACTGCCAGCCATAATCCCCGTGCGCATGTGGCTGAAATCCGTCTTGTCAAAATCTTCGTGTCCAAGCATAGCAATAAACATGGTAGGCACGCCATGGAAGCAGGTAATCTTCTCCTGGTTGATGCAGGCCAGGCCGCGCTTGGGCGAGAAGGCGGGAATGGGGCTCATGGTCACGCCGTGGGTCATGGAGGCTGTCATGGCCAGCACCATGCCGAAGCAGTGGAACATGGGCACCTGAATCATCATCCTGTCGGCAGTGGACAGATCCATGCAGTCGCCAATGGCCTTGCCGTTGTTCACCACGTTGTAGTGGGTCAGCATCACGCCTTTGGGGAAGCCCGTGGTGCCGGAGGTATACTGCATGTTGCAAACATCATGCTTGTTGATGGCATTGGCCCGGCGGGTCACCTCGCCAGGGTCCGTCTTTCCTGCCAGGGAAACAGCATCCTGCCAGGTCAGGCAGCCTTCCACCCGGCTCTCCACGGTAATGATGTTCCGCAGGAAGGGAAACTTGCGGGTGTGCAGCGGCTGGAAGGGGTCATGGCCTTGAAGCTCCGGACAAAGCTCCCTGATGATGGACACATAGTCGCTGTCCTTGTAGCCATCCACCATCACCAGGGTGTGGGTGTCGCTCTGGCGCAGCAGGTATTCTGCTTCGTGAATCTTATAGGCGGTGTTCACCGTTACCAGCACGGCACCAATTTTGACTGTTGCCCAGAAGGTGATGTACCAGGCAGGCACATTGGTGGCCCAGATGGCTACATGGTCGCCAGCCTTTACGCCCATGGCAATCAGGCTCCGGGCAAACTCGTCCACATCATCCCTGAACTGGCTGTAGGTGCGGGTGTAATCCAGGGTGGTGTAGCGGAAGGCGTACTGCTCCGGGAATTCCTCCACCATCCTGTCCAGCACCTGGGGAAAGGTCATGTCGATAAGCTGGTTCTTGGGCCAGACGTACTTGCCAGTTTTGCGGGCATTGTCCTGCAGGCGGCGGGTGCTGTGATCGCCGCCCATGAACTGCTCCATATAGTTGGCAAAGTGGGGGAACACAATGCCGGCGCTTTGCAGGTCGGGGGCAGTGTTTTTAACCCACTCCAGGCTGATGTATCCCTCATAGTTCACCGAGCGCAGGGCGCGAATCATGCTGTCCACAGGCAGATCACCTTCGCCCATGATTCTGTACTGCACCTTGCCATCCACCATCACCGAATCTTTAATGTGAATGTGCTTGATGTACACACCCAGGTTTTGAATGGTGGTTTCCGGCTTTTCATTGGCAAAGCGGTACGGGTGGTGCAAATCCCACAGGGCGGCAACATTGTCGCTCTCCACGCGGACGAGCAGGTCCCGCAGGCGGCTGGTGTCGGCATAAACGCCATTGGTTTCCACTAGCAGGGTCACGCCGTGGGCCTCAGCATAAGGGGTCACGTCCTTCAGGGCGCGGAGCACCACCTCGTCATCCACCGGGCCTTCCGGGGCGGCATTCCTGTCGCCCAGCAGGCGGATGTACCTGGCGCCCAGCTTCTCCGCCAGGCGGATGTATTCCTCAATCTCCGCCCTGGTGGTAGGCCAGCTTTCCTCGTCCTTCAGCACGCAGCCGGTGGACAGGCAGGGTATCTCCAGGTGCATGCGCTTCAAATTGGCAATGGTCTTGTCAATCTGGTCAGCGCGGAAAGGCTGGGCGCGAACGGAGAAAATGTCGTTGCCTAGGCCGCGCATCTCAATGCCGTCAAAGCCAAAATCCTTCGCCATGGAATAAATGTCCGACCAGGTGAAATCCGGGCAGCCCAGGGTGGAAAAAGCCAGCTTCATAAAAAGGCCTCCTTGTCGAATGCGCCGGAAAAGAAAAATGCTTCCATCTCCGGCAGGAAAACTGCAAGAGACGAAAGCATGAATATCTTCCGCGGTACCACTCTTGTTGGCGGCAGCGCCGCCCGCTCCGGCATCTCATGAATGCCTTTCCCTTTCACGGTGGAATCCGTCCGGCTTTAGTAGGCACAGGCCGTTGAACCGGCCGCTCGGGAGCCAGTAGCAGCCGCTGTCCCCGCCTGCTTGCACCCACCGCAGGCTCTCTATAGGCGGACAAACGACCGTTTCTCTCCGTCGTGGCGTTTACGAGGTGATTTTACCAGTGCCATTCGCCCTTGTCAAGCCGGAAAATGTTTTTTCCCTGTATTTCATCCATTGACCAGCTCATGCTGCTCCGGCTCCACCTGCACATGGGCGCCAAGGGCGCGCAGCATGCCGGGCAAGTCCTCATATCCCCGGGCAATATGCCCATGGGGGTCGTGGAGGGTCGTCACACCCTCCGCAGCCAGGCCTGCCAGCATCAGCGCCGCACCTCCGCGCAAATCAGTACTGCTGACAGCTGCACCCGCCAGCGCATGTCCGCCGCTGACCAGGGCAATTCGATCCTCAATGCGGATGGACGCACCCAGCCGGGCCATTTCTCTGGCGTGCATGAAGCGGTTTTCAAAAATGGTTTCCAGAAATACGGATGTGCCATTGATTTGCAGGGCCAGCGCCATCATGGGCGCCTGCATATCTGTGGGAAAGCCGGGATAGGCCAGTGTGCGCACCTGAATGGGCTGCGTGGCCCGGCCTGTCAGCCGCAGGCCACCGGAGGTCTCCCGCAGGGTCACGCCGCTCTCCGCCAGCTTGAACAGCACCGCCCGCATGTGCTCGGCCTGGGCGCCACGCACCAGCACGCTGCCTTCCGTCATGGCGGCGGCGCACAGCAGGGTGCCGGCCTCAATGCGATCCGGTATGGGGCGATAGCTGCACCCGTGCAGATGCTTCACGCCTTCAATGGCAATGGTACCTGTGCCGCCGCCGGTTATCCTTGCGCCCATGGCTGTCAGGCAGGAACACAAATCCACAATCTCCGGCTCCTTGGCGGCATTTTCAATGCGGGTGATACCCTGGGCCAGCACGGCTGCCAGCAGAATGTTCTCCGTGGCGCCCACGCTGGGAAAGTCCAGATACACGTTTCCGCCCCGGAGCTTGCCCTGCAGGGTAACCGAGCCTGGGGTCAGGTGCGCCTCCGCGCCCAGGGCCTGCATGCCCTTGATGTGAAGGTCAATGGGCCGCTGGCCAATGGCGCACCCGCCTGGCAGCGCAACCCGGGCATACCCTGTACGCGCCAGCAGCGGGCCCATAACCAGCACCGAGGCACGCATGCGGCTGAGCAGGTTTTCCGATGTGGGCGAATGGGGCTCGCTGGCCCACAGGGTCATCTGGTCACCCTCCCGGCTGATGCAGGCGCCACACTCCGCCAGGATGTCCGCCAGGGTGTCCACGTCCGTCAGCTGGGGTACCTGCTGGATGGTCATCGGCTCCCCGGTCATCAGTCCCGCGCAGAGAATGGGCAGCACCGCATTCTTTGCGGCATGGATGGTCACCTCACCCCGGAGCTGCTGGCAATGCCCGATGCGATAAGTCGCCATGGTCGCAACCTCCCTTTGGCCTGCAGTATGCCCCAAAGGCGCGAAACCATGCAAAAAAGCACTGCCATATCAGCAGTGCCTTTCGTACACCATTAGGGACTCGAACCCTAGACACCCTGATTAAGAGTCAGGTGCTCTACCAACTGAGCTAATGGTGCATATCCGCCGCGTTTCCGCAGCCAGCGAAAAGTATTATACCGCTTTTCCCGTGTTTGTCAATCCCCTTTGGCAAATTTTTTTGTCCCCGGTCATTTCTTTCCGGTGAATGATTGCATTTCCAGCGGATTCCGTTTATAATAAAAGGGATGTCCCAAAGACAGAGAGGAGATTTGACGAATGAAGCTGGGTGTCGTGGGTCTGCCCAACGTGGGCAAGAGTACCCTTTTCAATGCCATTACCAAGGCGGGCGCACAGGCCGCCAATTACCCCTTTTGCACCATCGAGCCCAACACCGGTATGGTGATGGTGCCCGACAGCCGCCTGGACGTGCTGGGCGAAATGTATCACCCCAAGAAGATCACGCCAACCACCATCGAGTTTGTGGATATTGCAGGCCTGGTGAAGGGTGCCAGCCAGGGTGAAGGCCTGGGCAACAAGTTTCTCAGCCACATCCGTGAGGTGGACGCCATTGTTCACGTGGTGCGCTGCTTTGAGGATGAGAACATCATCCATGTGGATGGCTCCATCAACCCGGCCCGGGACATTGAAACCATCAACCTGGAGCTGATCTTTGCCGATATGGACACCGTCCAGCGCCGCAAGGACAAGGCCACCAAGAACTTCCGCGGCGGCGACAAGAAGGCCGGTGCGGAGATGGAGCTGGCAGACAAGCTCTACGCCCACCTGGAGTCCGGCAGGCCTGCCCGCACCTTCGACATGGATGAGGACGAGCGTGCCATTGTGGACAGCTGGTTCCTGCTGACCACTAAGCCCGTGATTTACGCCGCAAACATTGCCGAGGACGACCTGGGCAAGAACCCTGCCGATATTCCCGGCATTGCCAAGGTGGAGGCCATTGCCGCCGCCGAGCATGCCGAGGTGCTGGTTATCTCCGCCGCCATTGAAGAGGAGATTGCCCAGATGGAGCCTGATGAGAAGGCAGAATTCATTGAGGAGCTGGGCATTGGCCAGAGCGGCCTGGACAGGCTGATTACCGCCTGCTACCGGCTGCTGGGCCTTATTTCCTTCCTGACTGCCGGTGAGGACGAATGCCGGGCCTGGACCATCGTCAACGGCACCAAGGCGCCCCAGGCTGCCGGGAAAATCCACACGGACTTTGAAAAAGGCTTCATCCGTGCGGAGGTTGTTCCCTTCGACACCCTGGTGGAGCTTGGCTCCATGGCTGCCTGCAAGGAAAAGGGCCTGGTGCGCTCCGAGGGCAAGGACTATGTGATGAAGGATGGGGACATCACCCTGTTCCGCTTCAATGTCTGATATATTACCGACCGACCGTCGGTCGGTTTTTTCATGGGAGGTGCTGGGCGTGAGCCGTTTGACCTATTTCTGCAAGCGTTTGGTAAAGATGGACTGGAAGGCCATGTGGGCCACCACCGGCCTGCTGAAGCAGCGCAGCGGGAAGAGCCGCCTGTGGCTGATGGCGGACATGCTTCGCTGTGCCATCAGGTACAACGCAGGCTATATCGACTACAAAATTGCCCAAATGTACAACCTGAGCGACGCCCAGCGCCGCACAGTGATTACCCGTGGCATTTCCAACACCATCGTCCGCCGGATGAACGACAAGGCTTACTGGCATTTCTTTGACGACAAGACCCAGTTCAACGCCCTGTTCAAGGAGTGGATTCCCCGCAGGTGGCTGTTGATTGATGAAGCAACCACACCCAGGCAGGTTGCTGACCTTACCAGCGGGCAAACCCAGCTGATTGGCAAGCCTCTGGAAGGCTCCAGCGGGCAAGGCATTGAGCGCTTTACCGACAAGGACTGGCAGGGCGGTTCCGCCGCCTTCCTGCAGCTGCTGAAGGACAAGGGCATTGGCATTCTGGAGGAGATTGTACTCCAGCACCCGGACATGGCTTCCCTGTGCCCCACGTCCGTCAATACCTGCCGCATTGCCACCCTGCTGGGCGACAAGCAGCAGGGCATTGTGTACGCCTTCCTGCGCATTGGCAATGGCAAGGTGATGGACAATGTGGATTGTGGCGGCATGGCGGCTCGCATCGACCTGGAAAGCGGTAAGCTGCTGACAGTTGGCGCAGACAAGCAGGGCAACACCTTCGACAGGCATCCCATGACCGGCACGCCTATTGTGGGCTTCACCATTCCTTATTGGGAGGAGGCAAAGGCCATGTGCCTGGAAGCCGCCAAAAAGGTGCCCCAAATGCGCTTTGTAGCCTGGGATGTGGCGATCACCCCTGGCGGGCCTACCTTCATCGAGGGCAACTCCTTCCCCAGCCATGCCATTCCCCAGTTTGCCGCCCACTACCCCGATGGCATCGGCATCATGCCGGAGTTCCGCAAGTTCATTGACATTTGAGGATTGCTATGTACGCCTATCATGTGGTTACAGAACGCCCCATGGTGCCGGGCCAGCGCATCATCTTTGACGGGCACCACCATAGCGGCGTGTACCGGCGCGTTATGGACAAGCTGCCGCTGGTGCAGGACGTGCTTGCACACCCGGAGGCGTATCCGCTACCCCTGGAGCATCACCTGAGCGTTGCCATTCGCGAGCTGGCCATGGAGCAGGTTCGTCAAGACAGCTTCCCGGAGTATCCCTCCCGCATGGCCTGCCTTTACGTTTCCGAAACCCTAGAAGAAAGCCGGCGCTGGGCGGATTTCTTCATCCGCATTGGCAGACCCGCCTACGCCATTGTGCGGCTGCAGGTGGACGGGCGCTGCTTTGTCGGCAATGCCTGCAACTGCTTCGACGGCACGCCCAATCAGCCGGATAATCTGGCAAGAGCCCGGCGCTACTGGCTCAACCTGCCCAGCAGTGAAGGCGAACCCGTCCGTGAAATACTGATCGACGGGGTGATCACCGTTGCGGAAATCGTGCAGGAGCTGAACGCCAACCTGCCGGAATAATTTTCGTGCCAAGCCTTGACAAGCCCGGCGAAAATGCGTATAATCCCATCATCAGGGCGATGAGGAAACGAGTAACTGCCCGCCATGCAGCCTCAAGAGAGCTTCCGGCTGGTGAAAGGAAGCGGCTGCGGCCCAGTGAAGTACAGTTCCGAGCCATCTGCTGAACACGTTTTGCAAGTAGGCAGCATCCGGTGCGCCGGTTACAGCGCGGGAGGATTGCTGGATCCTCGCAGAGGGCTGCCTGCAGCTGAAAACGGAAGTGGTACCGTGACATGTTCACCTTCCTGAGCGTATGCTCAGGGAGGTTTTTTGTTGGGAGGAATGACTGTGACCCTTGATGAACTCCGGTTTGCCGATCGCTTTGATGGCGTGAACGGCAGCGCCATCCGCGAAATATTCAAGATGATTGCCAAGCCGGGTATGATTTCCTTTGCAGGAGGCAACCCTGCTGCCTCCGCCCTGCCGGATGACACCGTATCCCGTCTGGCTCAACAGGTGCTGGCAGACAACGGCAAGGCCATCCTGCAATACGGTGCAACGGAAGGCTACCCGCCATTTCTGGAAAGCCTTCACGCCTATGTTGAGCAGCAGCTGGGGTGCAGCATTCCCTGCGTGCTGCCCACCACCGGCTCCACCCAGGGCATGGACTTGCTGTGCAAGGCGCTGATTAACCCCGGAGATGTGATTCTGGTGGAGAATCCCTCCTTCCTGGGCAACATGCAGTGCATGCACCTGTATCAGGCCAGGCTTGTGCCTGTGGAAAGCGATGAGCATGGCTTGATGCTGGACAAACTGGAGGAGGCCATCATCAAACACCATCCCAAGCTGTTGTACACCATTCCCACCTTCCAAAATCCCACCGGAAAAACCCTGTCGGCAGACCGCCGCAAGCCCATTGCCCAGCTGGCTGCCAAGTATGGCATGGTGGTGGCGGAGGACGACCCCTATCGGGACTTGCGCTATGCCGGCGCTCCCCTGCCCTCCATCAAGTCCTTCGATGAAGAAGGCTGGGTGGTGTTCCTGGGCAGCTTCAGCAAGATTGTTTCCCCGGGCCTGCGGGTCGGCTACATGGCGGGCGACAGCCGCATCCTGCGCAAGTGCACCATCGGCAAGCAATCCACCGATGTACACACCGCCAACCTGAACCAGGCCGTTGTTGACCAGTTTTTGCGGCAAAACCTGCTGTCTGACCATATCAGCAGCATTTGCAGAAGCTACCAGGCACAGATGAACGCCATGCTGGAGGAGCTTGCCACCTTCCCGGAGGGTACCCGATATACCAGGCCCGAGGGCGGGCTGTTCATCTGGGTGGAACTCCCCTCGGGCATCAAGGCTAAGGCCATGCTGGAGAAGGCCGTGGAGCGCCATGTGGCATATGTACCGGGCACCCACTTCTTCTGTGATGGCGGGCACGACAATACCTTCCGCCTGAACTTTTCTAACAGCACCATTGACCAGATTCACCAGGGCATGGCTGTCCTGCGGGAACTGATCGAAAGCGAAATGAACGCATAACAAGGAGGATAAAACCATGGAACACATTCTTGACATTCTGAAGGAGCGCGGCTTTCTGGCACAGATGACCTTCCCCGAGGAGCTGTACGAGCAGCTGAAGGAGCCCACCACCTTCTATGTGGGCTTTGACCCCACGGCAGATTCCCTGCACATTGGGCACTATATCCCGATCATGGCCATGGCCCATATGCAGAAGGCCGGCCACAAGCCCATTGCCCTGATGGGCGGCGGCACTGCCATGATTGGCGACCCTTCCGGCAAAACCGACATGCGCAAGATGATGACCGTGGAGACCATCGACAGCAACGTCGCCTGCATTCGCAAACAGATGAGCCGCTTCCTGGACTTCTCTGACGGCAAGGCCATCATTGTCAACAACGGCGACTGGCTTCGCAACCTGAACTTCATTGAATTCATGCGGGATATTGGCTCCATGTTCTCCGTCAACACCATGCTCCGTGCCGAATGCTAC
This sequence comes from uncultured Faecalibacterium sp., assembly GCA_964383815.1. Classification (GTDB taxonomy): domain Bacteria; phylum Bacillota; class Clostridia; order Christensenellales; family Aristaeellaceae; genus UBA11524. The sequence goes on from CAYLIC010000001.1 coordinate 106,507, forward strand.
AAGGCCCGCATGGAGGCCGAGAACGGCCTGAGCTTCCTGGAGTTCACCTACATGCTCATGCAGAGCTACGACTTCCTGGAGCTGTTCAAGCGTTACGGCTGTCGGCTGGAGATGGGCGGCAACGACCAGTGGAGCAACATGCTGGGCGGTGCCGACCTGGTGCGCCGCAAGGAGCAGGAGAAGGCCTTCGCCTGCACCTTCCAGCTGCTTTTGACCCACGATGGCCGCAAGATGGGCAAAACAGAAAAGGGTGCCCTTTGGCTGGATCCCAACAAAACCTCTCCCTTCGACTTCTACCAGTACTGGCGGAACGTGGACGACAAGGACGTGGAGAAGTGCCTGGGCCTGCTGACCTTCCTCCCCATGGATGAGGTGCGCCGCCTGGGTGCCCTGGAGGGCAGTGAAATCAACGAGGCGAAAAAGGTGCTGGCTTACGAGGTGACCAAGCTGGTTCACGGCGAGGAGGAAGCCCGGAAGGCTGCCGATGCCGCCTTGGCCCTGTTTGCTGGTGGCATGAACGGTGCGGATGTACCTTCCTTTGAGGTAACAGCCGACATGCTGGCACAGGATGCCCGTGTCACCACTCTACTTGTATCCACCGGCCTTTGCAAGAGCCAGACCGATGCCCGCAACCAGATCAAGGCTGGCGCTGTCACTCTGGGTGATGAAAAGGTGACGGACTTTGCCGCTGCCGTATCTGCCGACATGATTGGCGCTGACGGCCTGATGCTCAAGAAGGGCAAAAAGGGCTTCCGCCGCCTGATTCTGAAATGAGTGTGCCCTACAAAACCCTCAGGCGATCCTCTTCGGATGAGTTCATCATCAACAAAAGCCGCTTTATTGGCTATGCGGCTCCGGTGGCAACCGAGGAGGAGGCCTTGGCCTTCCTGCAGAGCATCCGCGCCAGGCACAAGGATGCAACCCACAACTGCTATGCCTATGTGATTGGTCAGAATGCAGGCATCATGCGCTATTCCGATGATGGCGAACCTGGCGGCACCGCTGGCCTGCCCATGATGGAGGTCATCAAGGCCCAGGGCGTGGTGAACTGCTGCGTGGTGGTCACCCGGTACTTCGGCGGCGTGCTGCTGGGCGCAGGCGGGCTGGTGCGGGCCTACACCCAGGGCTGCGCCGTTGCGTTGAGGGCCGCACAGGTGGTCATCATGGAGCCCAGCCAGCGTTACCTGTGCGAGGTGGCCTATCCCCTGTGGGACAAGGTTCAGCACGGCCTGCGCGCACTGCCTGTGCAGCTGGCGGGCAGCGAGTTTACCGCTGCGGTGTGCTTCACCATCCTTGTTCGGGAGAAAGATGCTGACCATGTGCTGGCAGAACTGACCCGCATGACCGACGGAAAGGCGGAATATCTTCATGAGGATTCCTCCTATGAGGCCTGGGACGAAAACTAGACTTTTTCGGCAGTCTTCTGGCTGCCGATTTTTGTTTGCACAAATTTCATCTGCAGTTCATTTTTCCTGCGTATACTTTCCAGGAAAATGATACAGGAGGCTTTTATATGAAAAAGAAAACCCGTAAGATTGTTATCTGGCTGCTGGTTCTTGCCCTGGTAGCCGCGGGAGCTGTATACATGCTGGGCCAGCGCCAACAGGTGAATTACGATGAGGAAACCGCCCGCACCCTGGACATTGAAACCTTCTACACCTTCTCCGGCAATGTGGAGGCTGATAGCTTCAGGGTGGTTGCTGCCACCACCCGCGGCACGGTGAAGGAATGGAAATTTGAAGAGGGCGACAAGGTGGAGCAGGACGAAGCTGTGATGGCGCCCAAATCCGGCGGGCAGGTGAAGGCGCCCATGGACGGCACCATTTCCGATATATATGTGGATGAGGACGAGGCCTATACCCCCGGTGACGCCCTCTTCCGTGTGGCGGATTACGAGCATCCGCTGGTGCGCATCAAGGTGGATGAGTATGATGTTTCCGCCATCACCAAGGGCATGCAGGTGGATGTAAAGGTGCAGGCGACAGGCACCACCCTTCCCGGCACGGTGCGCCGCATTGCCCAGGAGGCTACCGTGGTCAACGACCTGGCCTATTATGAGGTCATTGTGGATTTGCCCCAGGATGGCACCCTGGTTATGGGCCTGACCTGCGAGGTCATTGTCCCCCGGGAGAGCGTGGAGAACGCCACCACCATCAGCATGAAGGCCGTACAGTATGACGACAACGGCAAGCCTTTCGTCTACTGCTACAACAGGAACAACGAGATTGTGGAGCAGACCGTGCTCCTGGGCATTAACGATGGCACCATCGTGGAGATTAAGGACGGCATCCGCTCTGGCGAGGTGGTGCTGGTGCCGCCCACCTTTGGCATGGAGCTGCCCATCATGCAGCTGCGCAGGGGGGGCAACTAATGAGCGAGGTCATTCTGTCCCTTCGGAGCATCACCAAGCAATACCGCATGGGCGATGAAGTGCAGACCGTGCTCCGCGGTATTGACCTGGATGTTTGCAAGGGTGAGTTTGTTGCCATTCTGGGGCCTTCAGGCTCTGGCAAATCCACGCTGATGAACATCATCGGCTGCCTGGACACGCCAACCACCGGCACCTATAACCTGCACGGACGGGATGTGGAAAGCCTAGACGAAAGCGACCTGGCCCGCCTGCGGAACAAGGAGATAGGCTTTGTGTTTCAGTCCTTCCAGCTGCTTCAGCGGCAGGACGCTATGGAGAATGTGGAGCTGCCCCTGATCTACAGCGGCATGCACGCCCACGAGCGCACCAACCGTGCCAGGCAGATGCTGGAGCGGGTAGGCCTTTCTGACAAGCTGCACCACTACCCCAACCAGCTCTCCGGCGGGCAGCAGCAGCGCGTTGCCATTGCCCGGGCCCTGGCAAACAGTCCCACCATTCTCCTGGCAGACGAGCCTACAGGCGCCCTGGACCAGAAGACCGGCAAGCAGGTGATGTCCCTCTTTCACGACCTGAATGAGGAAGGCAACACCATCATCATGATTACCCACGATATTGGCATTGCCCGCCATGCCAGGCGCATTGTGCGCATCCTGGATGGCAGCCTGAGCGAGGGGGTAGCAGAGGATGCTTAGAGAATGCATGCGCATGTCCTGGCAGAACATCAGGGGCAACAAGATGCGCACCTTTCTGACCATGCTGGGCATTATCATCGGCGTTACAGCCATTATCACCCTCATCACCACCTTGGAGGGCGCCACCAACGAGGTCACCAGCCAGTTTACCGAGCTGGGCGCCGGCAAGGTGAATATCTCCATCACCGGCACACCCCTGAAGCGCGGCCTTTCCGAGGAGGATGTGCAGAAGCTGTCCCAGGTGGACAATGTTTCCGGCATTGATCCCAGCGTGTCCTACACACGGCATGTGGCCAGCGGCGGTACCCTTTGCGAGGATGTGACCATCGAGGGCCGCAGCGCCGCCTACTTCACTCAGTCCAGCGACATGGTCAGCCTGGGCCGGGGACTGACGGAGATGGACATGGACAGGCACAGCCATGTGTGCCTCATCGACAGCGAGCTGCACCAGAGCCTTTTCCCCAATGAGAATCCCATTGGCAAGGAAATCATCGTTTCCGGCATCACCTTTCAGGTGGTGGGCATGCTGAACGACAGCGATACGGATGTTATGCGGGCCATGTCCGCCATGATGGGCGGCGAAAGCAGCGGCACCCTGATTATCCCCTACAAAACCGCCCTGCGCCTTACCGGTACCAGCGCCATCAACAGCCTTACCGTGTATGTGAAGGACACTGACCAGTCCGACGAAACCATCAGCCGGATGGAGGAAATCCTCAATGCGGCCTTCAACTACCGGGACAACGCCTACAACGTGATAAACCTGGACAGCCTGCTGGACACCATGAACACCATGACCGGCATGATGACCACCATGCTGGCCGGTATTGCCTCCATTGCGCTGCTGGTGGGCGGCATTGGCATTATGAACATGATGCTGGTTTCCGTCAGCGAGCGCACCATGGAGATTGGCCTGCGCAAGGCCCTGGGCGCAAAGCCTTCTGTTATCCAGGCGCAATTCCTGATTGAGTCCGTGATGCTGAGCCTGATGGGCGGCATCCTGGGCATTGGGCTGGGCGTGGCGCTTTCCGCGCTGATCGCCTCCTGGATTGGCATGGATTTCTTGCTTTCCACAGGCGCGATTATGCTGGCGTTTTTCTTCTCCGCCACGGTGGGTGTGCTGTTTGGCTGGGCGCCTGCCAGCAAGGCCTCCCGCCTCAATCCTATTGATGCATTGCGCAGCATGTGATATACTGTTTATAGAGAATTGATACCAAAGGAGTATCCATCATGTTCAGCATTCTTGTTGTGGAGGACGACCTGGCGCTCCAGCGCATGATGTGCGCCTTCCTGTCCATGAACGGCTATCAGGCTACACCTGCTGCCAATGGGGAGGAGGCACTGGACGCCATCGACCGTTTCATGCCCGACCTGGTGATTGCCGATGTGATGATGCCCGTTATGGACGGGTGGGAGCTGACCCGGGAGCTGCGCGGCTCCTACCCTCGCTTGCCCATTATGCTGGTTACCGCCCGCAGCACCCTGGAGGACAAGCGTGAAGGCTTCACCAGCGGCGCGGATGATTACCTGACCAAGCCTGTTGACCTGGATGAGCTTCTCCTGCATGTGGAGGCGCTGCTGCGCCGCTCCCAGGCCATGACCAGCCACCAGCTTACCGTGGGCCAGTGTGTGCTGGACTACGACTCCCTTTCCGTCACCCGGGGAAGCACCTGCCTGTCCCTGCCCAGGAAGGAGTTTTACCTGCTGTTCAAGCTCCTGTCCAATCCACGGCAGATTTTCACCCGCCGCCAGCTGATGGACGAGATATGGGGCATGGACGCCCAGAGTGACGAGCGCACGGTGGACGTGCACATCAAGCGCCTGCGGGAAAAGTGTGATGTGTTCCCGGATTTCGACATCATCACCGTTCGCGGGCTGGGATATAAGGCGGAAAAGACCCATGAATAAGCGCCGCCTGCTCCCCTATTCCTTCCGCAGCAAGCTGCTGCTGGTGCTGCTGCTGTGCACGCTGGCCTCCTGCGTCATTTCCGCTGCCGGCTCCTTTATGGTAAACATCGGCAGCATCAGCAGCGATCTTTCCGCCAAGGAGCACGAGGTAGCGGTATATCTGCTGGGCCTGGTGCAGAAAACAGAGCTGAACACGGAGGATATGCTCTCCGTTACCGCCAACGATACCCTGGTAACGGAGGTTGTCAGCCAGCCGGAGGCCGTGCTGTCCGCTGAGCATGTGGCGCAGCTGTATCAGGGTGAATTGGTCACCATCACCTATGGCTTTACCTCCATGCCCGCCACCTATGTTCAGCTGGGCGATGATGTTGTCGCCATCCGTCCTGCACGGGATTTCAGCCTGTTCCGCAGCATTCTTCCCCGGATAGCCTACACGGTGCTGCTGTCCCTGGTGCTGTTTGCACTGCTGTCCGTGCTGGTTTCCTTTTCCGTGTCCCGGCCCGTTACCCAGCTGACCGCTGCCACCCGGCAGATTAAGGACGGCGATTTCACTGTTCGCCTGCCGGACAACACGCAGGGTGAAATGGGCGAGCTGATGCGCTCCTTCAACAGCATGACGGAGGAGCTTTCCCGCACGGCCTACCTGCAGAAGGACTTCATCAGCAGCATTTCTCACGAGTTTCGCACGCCCATCGCCTCCATCAAGGGTTTTGCAAGGCTATTGCAAATGCCCGGCGTGGATGAAAAATCCCGCCAGGAGTATGTGGCGCTGATTGCCCAGGAAAGCGACAGGCTCTCCCGCCTGTCCAACACACTGCTGCGCCTTTCCGCCCTGGAGCGGCAGGTGGCGCCTGCATCCCTCTCCACCTTCCGGCTGGATGAGCAGCTCCGCCAGGTGATTCTGCAGCTGGAGCCTGCCTGGTCGGCCCAGGAGATTGACTGGCAGCTGGATCTGGAGCCCGTAACCATCGAATCCGATGCAGAGATGCTGATGCAGGTGTGGATAAACCTGCTTCAAAACGCCGTGAAGTTTTCTGAAAAAGGCAGCGCCATCGATGTTTCTGTAAACGTGACCAGCCAGGCTCAGGTGTCCATTACCGACCACGGCAGCGGCATGAGCGAGGACACCATGGCCCGCATTTTCGATAGGTTCTACCAGGCCGATACCTCCAGGACCAGGGAAGGCGTGGGCCTGGGCCTGTGCCTGGCAAAGCGCATTGTGGACATGCTGGACGGCAGCATCCGTGTCCGCTCCACCCTGGGCGAGGGCAGCACCTTCCGCGTTTCCCTGCCCATTCACCCCAAAAAGAAAGGAGGCAGCACCCATGACTGATGTGCAGGACACCACCTCCCGCTTCCCTTCCCTTTCAGACGATTTTCAGCGCATGGTGGATGACTTTTTCACCGTGCAGTGCCGCTATCAGGCCGCCATCCGCGAGGTGCAGACCAAGCTGGAAATCCTGGATGACGAGTTTCAGATGAAGCACAAGCGCAACCCCATCCACCATATGCAAAGCCGCATGAAGTCCATCCAGAGCATGATGGAAAAGCTGGCCCGGCGCAACGCACCCCGCAGCATTTCCTCCGCCGTGGAGAACCTGACGGACATTGCCGGCATCCGGGTGATATGCTCCTACTTGCAGGACGTTTACACCGTGGCGGAGCTATTGACCCAGCAGGACGATATTCACGTTGTCCGCGTGCGGGACTACATTAAGAACCCCAAGACCAACGGCTACCGCAGCCTGCACCTGGTGGTGGAAATCCCCGTGTTTCTTTCCGAAGGCCGGGTGCTGGTGCCGGTGGAGGTGCAAATCCGCACCATCGCCATGGACTTCTGGGCCTCCCTGGAGCATTCCCTGCGCTACAAGGCACAGGGTCAGGTGCCGGAGGACATCTCCCAGGAGCTGATTCAGACCGCCTCGGACATTGCGCTGCTGGATCAGCGCATGCAAACCATTCACGACAAGGTGGACAAGCTGAATCAGGAAGCATAACCCACGCATATTTGCCCGGCACAGTGCCATACTATCCTAATGAACGGGAGGTGGCGCAGTGCTGGGCTTTTTGTATGCGCTGATTGCGGGAGCCGCCATGAGCCTGCAGGGTGTGATGAACACCCGCCTGGGCGACAAGGCCGGCGTGCTGGAGACCAACGCCTTTGTGCAGCTGGTAGGTTTCGTGCTGGCGTTTTTGATTGCACTGTTCTTTGGCAAGGGTGACATACGCCAAATGGGGCAGGCGCCGTGGTATTCCTGGCTGGGTGGCGTGCTGGCCCCGGTGATTACCGTTATGGTGATGCTGTCCATTTCCGGTCTTTCGCCCACAGTGGCCATTTCCACCATTCTGCTATCCCAGCTGACCGTTGCCGCGCTGATTGACGCCTTCGGCTGGCTGGGCGCGGAAAGGCTGCCCTTCACCTGGCAGAAGATTGCCGGTGTGGCGCTGATGGTTGGCGGTGTGCTGCTGATGAAGTGGAAAACTGCCTGATTGCCCGGTTTCCCCCATATTCGCCGTCGTTTGACGGCCTTTTTGCGTGCCTGTCGAACGGTTTCCATCATGTGACAAAACCAGTGGCCTTTCGCGGCAGGACAAGCGCCGCGCCCCATGGAATGGTATCCTGGAAAACACAAGGAGGTTCAAACCTATGCTACGATCCATCCGCGATGGGGATAAGCTGCTGGTGGGCCTGGATGGTGAGCTGGATCACTGCTGTGCCCAAACCGTCCGCCGGGAGCTGGACGGCCTGCTGGCTGACAGCAGCATCCGCCACCTGATTCTGGACTTTTCCGGCATGCCCTTTATGGATTCCTCCGGCATTGGGGTTATTCTTGGGCGCTACAGGCTCCTGCGGGAGCGGGGCGGCACAGTGTCCGTTATCCATATGAATGCCCAGGTGGGCCGCATTTTCCGCATGGCAGGCATGAATAAGGTGATTAAACAGCTGGACGCAAAGCAGGAGGCACGCCCATGAAACAGCACAACGAAATGCAGACCGCCTTTCTTTCCCTGGCGGAAAACGAGTCCTTCGCCCGGGTGGTCATTGCCGCCTTTGCGGTGCAGCTCAGTCCCACCGTCAGTGAGATTGCGGACATCAAAACTGCCGTGTCCGAGGCGGTAACCAATGCCATCGTCCACGGCTATGAAGGTACCTGCGGCATGGTGACCCTGAAGGCATCCATCCGGGATAGCCTGCTGACCATAGAGGTGCAGGACCAGGGTAAGGGCATTTCCAACATTCAGCAGGCCATGGAGCCTTTTTTCACCACCCACCCGGAGCAGGAGCGCAGCGGCATGGGGTTCGCCGTTATGCAAACCTTTATGGACGATTTGCGGGTGGAGTCCTCCCCGGGCAGCGGCACCACCGTCCACATGAGCAAGCGCATCCATTCCGGAGGCGGCTGTTGACCGGCAGTGCCCGGGCCTTTGCCGCCCAGCTGCTGCAGGCACGCCAGAGCGGCAGGGAGGCCATGCAGGCCCTGGCGGAAAACCACCTGCCCCTGGTGGCCACCATGGTGCGGCGCTTCCCCAGCTCCTGTCACGAGCGGGAGGAGCTGTACCAGCAGGGATGCATTGGGCTGATGAAGGCGCTGGCCCGGTATGATCCCGGCATGGGTACAGCATTCTCCACCTATGCAGCCGCCATGATTCTTGGAGAAATGCGCAGCCTGTGCCGGCTGGATGCACCCATCCATATTCCCAGAGGCCTGCGAGAAAAGCGCTGCCGCATCCGCCGCGCCCAGGAGCACCTGACCCGCAGCCTGGGACGGGAGCCTACCATCAGCGAGCTGGCTTCCCTCCTGCGGATGGAGCCTGCGGAGCTTGCCATGGACATGGAGCAGATCACCGTTTCCTCGGCAGACACCGCCACAGGCCAATCCCTGGTGGAGCTATTGCCGGACGTCACCGACTGGGAAACCCGCCTGCTTCTGCGGGATATGCTCTCCCGCCTGCCCAAGGCCGATCAGCGCCTGCTGATGCTCCGCCTGCGTCTGGGGAAAACCCAGGCGGAAACAGCCCGTGTCCTGGGCATGACGCAGGTGCAGGTCAGCAGGCGTGAGCATGCCATCCGCCAGCAGCTGCAAAGGGCCTGGATGGCAGAATAAAAGCGGCTGACCATTGCTGGAACAGCCGCTTTGCATTATGCAATCTCCAGGGCGATTTCCATCATCTTGATGAAGGTGTTCTGCCTGTCCTCCGCCGAAAGCTCCTCGCCGGTGAAGGGATTATCCGAAATGGTGCACAGGGCCAGCGCGTTCTTCCCAGCTCTTGCCGCATTCAGGTACAGGGCGGCAGCCTCCATTTCCACGGCCAGCACACCCAGCTTTTGCAGCTTGCCAAGGGGTGCGGATTCGTCATAGAAGGTATCGGAGGAATACAGCGCGCCGGGCACGGGCACCTGTCCCAGCCTTTCACCAGCCCGCATGGCAGCCTCCAGCAGATGATAGGAGCAGCAGGGCGCAACATTGCCGTCAAAGCCGAACTGCCTGCCGAAGTTGGAATTGGTGTAGGCGCTCAGACCCACCACAATGTCCCGCACCTTCAGCTTCTGGCTGATCATACCGGCGGAGCCAATGCGGATGATGTTCTCCACACCGTAGTAGTTGAACAGCTCGTAGGAGTAGATGCCAATGGAAGGCATGCCCATGCCGGAGGCCATAACGGATACCGGCTTGCCCTTGTATTCCCCCGTGTAGCCCTGAACGCCGCGCAGGTTGTTCACCAGCCGCGCATTGGTTAGCAGTTTTTCAGCAATGAGCTTGGAGCGCAGAGGATCGCCGGGCATGAGAACGGTAGGAGCAAAATCGCCAAGCTTGGCATTGATATGGGGCGTAGGGATGGGTGGATTCATAGGGCATACCCCTTTCTGTTGTTTTTCTACAGTGATTATACCATATTCGTCACAGGTCAGGCAAGTGCCCCTTGATGCAATAAAAAGGAGAAATGGTTTTTCCTTTCGGGAACATTTTTTCTTTTTATTGTGTTTTCGTTCTGAAAAAGCATGAAAGGAACAGCCAGAAAATGAAATGTTCTTGTGTTTTCTGTTGCCGGTGCTATTGCTCTGCGTGCTGCGCCCCGTTGGGCACGCCCTGGCAAAGCTGTTGCGAAGATGGCAAACTGCCTTTGATATTCCTGGGACGCGCCTGTTCCGGTTGAACCTGCGTCAACCCCCCGATGACCGCAGAACCTATACCTGACAGAGTGCCCTGCTTCAACCAGCCTGAAGCAGGGTGCATTTCATCTGCCGGATGGCGCAACGCTTGACAGTTCCGCTCTCATCTTCTACAATGGAGGCATAACGCTTGGAGGGATGCACATGAGCCAGCAGTTTTTGCCCGTAACGCCTGAGGAGGTTGCCCGGCGCGGCTGGGATGCGCCGGACTTTGTCTACGTTTGCGGAGATGCATATGTGGATCATCCCTCCTTTGGGCATGCCATTATCAGCCGCATTCTGGAAAAGGCAGGCTATCGTGTAGCCATGCTGTGCCTGCCGCCATGGCAGGATGCCTCCGCCTTCACCCGGTTTGGTCGTCCGCGTTTAGGTTTTCTGGTGTCCGCCGGGGTGATTGACAGCATGGTGAACCACTACACCGTTGCAAAGAAGCGCCGCAGCGAGGATGCCTATGCCCCCGGTGGCAAGGCCGGCATGCGACCCGACCGGGCCACCATTGTCTACTGCAACCGCATCCGCCAGGCCTACCGGGATGTACCCATCCTTATCGGCGGCGTGGAGGCCAGCCTGCGCCGCTTCTCCCATTACGATTACTGGGATGACAAGGTGCGGCATTCCATCCTTGTTGATTCCGGCGCAACCCTGCTGATGTACGGCATGGGGGAAACCAGCATCCTCGCCTGCGCCAACTGGGTGGCAGACGGCATGAATCCGGCAGAACTGCGGCACATACGCGGCATATGCTACATGAGCAGGACTGCCGACCCTGCCTGCCTGCAGCTGGCCTCCCACCGGGAGGTTTGCCAGGACAAACGGCTGTATGCCCAGGCCTTTCTGACCCAGTATGAGGAGCAGGACCCCATCCGCGGCAGGCGGCTGTGCCAGCAGCAGGACACCGACCGCTACCTGATTCAGAACGAGCCTTCCCTACCCCTTTCCCGGGAGGAACTGGACGCAGTTTATGAGCTGCCCTACACCAGGCGCTGGCATCCCATGTATGACAAGGATGGCGGCATTCCCGCACTGAGCGAGGTGGCATTTTCCATTGCGTCCACCCGTGGGTGCTTTGGCAGCTGCTCCTTCTGCGCCATAACCTTTCACCAGGGGCGCATCATCCAGTCCCGCAGCCCGGAGTCCATTCTGAAGGAGGCCAGGCTGCTGACCCGGCTGCCCAATTTCAAAGGCTATATCCACGATGTGGGTGGCCCAACAGCCAACTTCCGCCAGCCTGCATGCGACAAGCAGCTGAAGTGCGGCGCCTGCAAAAACAAGCAATGCCTGTACCCCAGGCCCTGCAAGAACATGAATGTATCCCATGAGGAGCTGATACAGATTCTTCGCCAGCTTCGCGGGCTGCCAAAGGTGAAGAAGGTGTTCATCCGCTCCGGCCTCAGGTATGATTATATCATGGCGGATCGGGATCCAACCTTCCTGCAGGAATTGTGCCAGCACCACATATCAGGACAGCTGAAGGTTGCGCCGGAACATGTTTGCCCCTATGTGCTGGACAAAATGGGCAAGCCTGGCCGGAATGTGTATGATACCTTCGTCCAGCGGTATGCGGAGGTAAACCGCCGCCTGGGCCTGAAGCAGTACCTGATTCCCTACCTGATGAGCAGCCACCCGGGCAGCGACCTGCACGCCGCCATTGAGCTGGCCTGCTACCTGCGGGACACCGGCTTTTACCCGGAACAGGTGCAGGACTTCTACCCCACGCCCGGCACCCTGAGCACCTGCATGTTCTACACCGGGCTTGACCCTCGCACCATGAAGCCTGTTTATGTGGCACGCTCGCCGGAGGAAAAGGCCATGCAGCGGGCGCTGATGCAATACCGCACAGCCCGCAACCAGCCGCTTGTGCGCAAGGCGCTGCGCCTGGCCGGCCGGGAGGATTTGATTGGCTGGGACAGGGAATGCCTCGTTCCGCCGGATGCTCCCCGCCATCCTCACAAGCAAACAACCGCCAGCCAGCAGCCATCTGCCAGGCAGAAGGCCACCGACAAGCGGTCGTCCAGGTGGGCTAAGGCAAAGCCCGGAAAGCGTTAATTCACCCCTGCATGGGCAGCAGCAGGCGGTTAGCCAGCTTGCCAGCCACCTCGTCCCACTCGTCCAGGGGGATAATCTCAATGCTGCCAAAGGGCGCATCCAGCAGCCTTTCCAGCGCCCGGCGATACTTGCCAAGCACATTCATCAGCGCAGCGGCCTCGGGCTTCTGCGCTTTTTTGCTGGTGTCCGTCAGCAGGCAGGCCACATCCACCCAGCACTGGGCCAGCAGGCACAGTACCACGTCTGCCAAATCCCCATGGGGCGGAAAGAGCACCTTGGCATCCTGCCCCATGGCAAGCTCCCGCTCCATAGCCGGGAGAAAGGTTTCCTTCAGCGCATCCTGATAGCTCAGGCGCAGGGCTCGGCCTTCCGGCTTGTCCAGCATGGGCAGAAGCATGCCGAGAAAGTCCGCCTCCTCCCGCCTCAGGGGCAGAAAGCCGTACATCAGCAGGTTCAGCCGGCGCATAACGTCCGTCTCCGGGGTCAAGGCATCCTCCGTGCGCTCCAGTGCCCGCTCCGCCCGCTGGTAGAACAGCGTGTACAAAAGCGCCTCCTTGCTGGCAAAGTGATGGTAAAAGCCTCCCTTGCTCACATGCAGCACATCCAGTATGTCCTGCACGCTGGTGGCCTCGTATCCCTTCAGGCAGAACAGCCGCTCCGCCACCGTCAGCATCTCCTGGCGCTTTTCATCGCCCTTGCGCACGTTTCTCTCCCCTTTCGCTTCTTCAGATAGTATAAGCCGCATGCCTCCCTTTCGTCAAGAGCTGATTGTTATTCGCGGGCTTCTATGGCATCCACAGGGCAACCGGCCAGCGCCTCCATGGCCTTGGCGGTCAGCACGCCTGCGGCAGGCTGTTCCTTCACACAGGCCAGGCCAGCCTTGCCAAATTCAAACACCTCCGGGCAGCTATTGACACACTGGGCGCAGGAAATACACCTGTCGTTTACGGAAAACTTCATGGTTATCCACTCCTTTCAGGCCTATTGTGCGCAGGCTGCTGGAAAATGATACGTCCCTTGCACACCTTCCGCGAAGGCTCATACATTGCTGGTGAAGGCCCGCACAAAGGGCCGAAAAACAAGGAGGCGTGGAAGAATGAGCTTCTATTCCTACAAAAACGCCAATCCCTCCTGCTGCCCGGGGAACATCTCCGGCAGCGCACTGGACGGCCTGCAGGAGCGGGTTTGCGTGCAGGTGAAGCGGGTGTACGACAGTGGCCTGGTGCAGAAGCAGCTGGACGACCAGACGGTGACCATCACCAGCTATGCCCAGGTGGCAAACACCTGCCAGTGCAACACCTGCGGCTGCCAGGACGTGCAGGAAACCGTGCCGCCCACCTCGGCGCCGGTGCCGCCCATCACCTTTGAGAGCTGCCGCTCCACCACCACGGAAGGCACCATCCGAAACCTGACGGTGGATCGCCTTTGCGACAGGCCCTGCTTTGCCCGGGTGCGCTGCACGGTGGATGCCCCCATTGACATTCTGTTTACCGACAGCCGCTGCACCGAGTACATTGGCAAGGGCGTTGTGTCTGTGGATCAGGACCTGCTGCTGTCCATCCCGGATGAGTCCATCGTCCCCTACACGCTGGAGGCCATGGTCAGCGCCATCTGCGTTTCCGGCACCTATCTGGGCAACAACCAGTTCAAGATGACCGTGTGCGTCACCGTTATCATGAAGGTGCTGGCGAATGTGGAAATCCTCATCCCCAGCTACGGCTTCTGCAACATTCCGCCTGCCGAGGAGTTTGCAGATTCCATCTGCGAAACCTTCTTCTCCCTGCCCCTGTTCCCCACCGCCTGCCAGAACGCCGATACCACGGTGCAGGCCAGCACCGGCTGCTCCTGCAACAGGGGTTGCAACAGCTGCGGATGCTCCGGCAGGTAAACAACAGGCAGGCCGCGCTCGAGTATGGGCGCGGCCTGTATCTTTTTTATTTGCCCGCCAGGCGGTAGGCTTCGTCGTACAGCCAGTTCTGGCTGGAGAGCGGCTCCTCGCTGCCGGGATAGCGGCGGGTATAGCTGCCATCCGGCTGCTGCTCCCGGGCCTGCACGTTGTCCTGCCAGATAATGCGGAAGGTGTTCTCCAGCCGGGCCTTGGCCTTGTCATCCAGGATGGGACAGGCCACCTCCACCCGGCGCAGGGTGTTGCGGGTCATCCAGTCGGCGCTGGAAATGTAGAACCGGGCGCTCTCTCCCTCGCCAAAGATGTAAATACGGCTGTGCTCCAGAAAGCGCCCCACCACGCTGATGATGCGGATGTTCTCCGTCAGGCCGGGCACGCCTGCCCGCAGGCAGCATATGCCCCGGACAATCATGTCAATCTTCACACCGGCCTGGCTGGCCTCCACCAGCTTCTTCATCAGGGTCTTGTCGCTCAGGCTGTTCAGCTTCACGCGGATGCGGCCCTTGTCACCCTTGGCCATTTCGCCGTCAATCATGTCCAGCAGCTTGTTTTGCAGGCAATGGGGCGCCACCAGCAGCTGCTGAACATGGTCCACCGTTTCGCCCAGCATCAGCGCCTGGAACACCGTCAGCGCCTCCTCGCCAATTTCCTGGCGGGCAGTCAGGTAGCTCAGGTCGGTATACAGGCGGCTGGTCTTTTCGTTGTAGTTGCCTGTGCCAATCTGCGTAATGTACTGAATGCCGTTCTCGGTTTTCCTTGTAATCAGGCACAGCTTGCTGTGCACCTTAATGTGCTCAATGCCGTAAATCACATGGCAACCAGCTTTCTCCAGCCGGCGGCTCCACTCAATGTTGTTCTCCTCATCAAAGCGGGCCTTCAGCTCCACCAGCACGTCCACCTGCTTGCCGTTTTCGGCGGCCTCCACCAGGCTTTCCACCACCTTGCTGTCCCGGGCCAGGCGGTACAGGGTCATGCGGATGGAAACCACCTGCGGGTCGTGAGCGGCCTGGGACAGCATGGTCAGGAACGGTCGGATGCTCTGGTAGGGGTAGTGGAGCAGCACGTCCTTCTCTGCCACCTGATCCAGGATGGGTCGCCGCTCATCCAAATCCGGCGACGGCTGGGGATGCCGCGGCGCATAGAACAGCTCTGCATGGCTCCTCAGGTGATCGGCAATGCCGTAGAGGAAGGAGGTGTCCAGGGGTGCATCGTAGGCATACACGCGGGCCTTGTCCAGCTTCAGCAGGTCGCACAGTTTGCCCACAATATCCGCGTCAATCTCCCGGCTCAGTTCCAGGCGCACAGGGCACAGCTTTTTGCGCAGCTGCACCACCTCTGCCATGTGGTCGCGGTAGTTCAGGTCTTCATCGTAGATGCTGTCCGCATCAATGTCCGCATTGCGGGTAATGCGGGCCAGGGTTTTGCTGGCCACCTTGTAGCCGGGGAACATCAGCGGCAGATAGTGGAGGATCAGCTCCTCCGCCAGCATAAAGCAGCCTGTACGCTCCGGAATGGGAATCAGCCTGGGGAATGCCGTATCCCCACAGGGTACAATGCCAATCTTCTTGCTGCCCTTTCCCTTGGTTTCCAGCACGGCAACGGCGTATATGGCCTTGTTCTTCAGGAATGGAAAGGACTGCTTCCGCCCAACGATGAAGGTGGACAGCAGGGGCATATACTCCCTGCGGAACATGTTCGCCAGGTATTTCTCCGTTTCCTTGCTGATGGCGCGGAAGTTCACCACGGAAATGCCCTGTTCCCCCAGGCGCTCCATCAGCTCCGCATAGGTTTCGTCCCGCCGGTGGCACAGCTGGCGGATCCGTGCCAGTGCCGCGTCGATCTGCTCCCCCGGTGTCATGAAGGTTTTGTTCTCCCGGCTTTCCTTGTCCAGCAGCATCTGGTCGTGCAGGCTGCCGATACGCACCATGAAGAACTCGTCCAGGTTGCTCTGGAAAATGGACAGGAAGGACAGCCGCTCGCACAGGGGTACGCGGGCGTCCTCAGCCTCCTCCAACACGCGCTCATTAAAGCGCAGCCAGGAAAGCTCCCGGTTTTCAAAGCAGGTATTTTCCATGCAAATCGCTCCTTTTCCTTATTCCACCCGGGCAAACTGGCTCTCGTACAGGGTCTTGTAGAAGCCGCCCTTGTCCAGCAGCTCCTGGTGGCTGCCCTGCTCCACCACATGCCCGTCACGCATGACAAGGATCACATCGCTTTCGCGGATGGTGGAAAGCCTGTGCGCCACAACAAAGCTGGTGCGGCCCTTCACCATGGCGCTGAAGGCACGCTGCACGTTCAGCTCGGTGCGGGTATCGATGTTGGAGGTTGCCTCATCCAGGATGAGCATGTCCGGGTTCATCAGCATTACGCGGGCGATGCAGAGAAGCTGCTTCTGTCCCTGGGAAAGGTTGGCGCCCTGCTCGGTCAGCACGGTGTCGTAGCCGTCCCTCAAGCGGGTGATGAACCCGTGGGCATAGGCCGCCTTGGCTGCCGCGATAATTTCCTCCCTGGTGGCATCAGGCTTGCCATAGGCAATGTTCTCCGCCACGGTAGCCTGGGTGAGCCAGGTTTCCTGCAGCACCATGCCAAACCGGGCGCGCAGTTCGTCCCGGGTCATGTCCCGGATGTCCACGCCGCCCAGGGTAATGCGTCCCTCCGTCACATCGTAAAAGCGCATGAGCAGGTTAATCAGCGTGGTTTTGCCGCAGCCTGTGGGGCCCACAATGGCAATGCGCCGGCCCGGCTCCACCCGCAGGTTGAAGTGCTGTATCAGCGGCTTGTCCGGCAGGTACTGGAAGGACACATCCTCAAAGGCAATGGTGGCCTTTTCCGGCGCAGGCAGCGCCTTGGCGGATTCCTGCTCGGCAGGCTCGTCCATCAGTTCCATCAGGCGACGGGCAGAGGCCAGCGCCGTTTGCAGCTGGGCCAGGATGCCTGTAACTTCATTAAAGGGCTTGGTATACTGGTTGGCATAGCTTAAAAAGCAGCTCAGCTGGCCCACGGACATGCCGCCGTTCACTGCCGTCAGCGCACCGGCGATGCCCACTGCCGCATACACCAGGCCATTGACAAAGCGTGTCAGGGGGTTGGTGAAGGCCGGGTAAATCTGGGCCTTGAAGCCCCATTTGTACAGCTGCTGGTTGATTTCCTCATACTTGTCCTCGCTGGCCTGCTCGTGACCAAACAGCTTAATCAGCTTCTGGCCGGACACCATTTCGTTCACATGCCCGCCCAATTCGCCCTGTATCTGGCTTTGCTTAATAAAGGTCTTGTGGGTTCCTCTGGCAATCAGCGTGGCAATCAGCAGGGACACAGGTGTCAGCGCCACAACCACCAGGGCAATCAGCGGATTGATGGACAGCATGAAGCACAGCGTGCCCAAAATGGTGATGATGCCAGAAAACAGCTGGGTGAAACCCTGCAAAAGGCCATCGCCCACCGCATCCACATCGCTGACCACCCGGTTGATAATATTGCCATGGGCCGTGCTGTCAATGTATTTCAGCGGCACGCGAATCAGCCGGGAGAAAACCTTCACACGCAGGTCGCTGGTTGTTTTGTAGGAAACGGTGTTGGTGCACAGGCTCATCAGCCACTGGAACAGCGCACCCAGAGCAATGGCGCCCATCAGCAGCAGCGCATAGTGCCCGATGACCGCAAAGTCCACATTGTCCTTGCCGACAATCACATCCACCGCGTTGCCGATCAGCACCGGGCACAGCAGGGACATCACCACATACACAATGGCGCAGGCCAGCGCACCCAAAAGCTGCAGGCGATAGGGCTTTACAAACCGCATCAGCCGCAGGAAAACATCCTTGTTGCTCATGCTTTCGCCTCCTCGCTCTTCATCTGGGATGCGCAAATCTCCTGATAGGTCGGACAGGTGTCCAGCAGGTGCTCATGGGTACCGCGGCCCACAATTTCCCCATCCTCCATGACGATGATGGTGTCACACCGGCGCACCGTGCTCACCCGCTGGGAAACGGTAATCACCGTGGGCCTGGGTTCCAGGTGATGCAAGGCCTTCTGCAGAGCGGCATCGGTGGCATAGTCCAGGGCGGAAGAGGAATCATCCAGAATGAGAATATCCGGCTGACCCACCAGCGCCCGGGCGATGGTCAGCCGCTGCTTTTGTCCGCCGGAGAAGTTCGCGCCTCCTTGAGCCACAGGGGCATCAAGACCCACTTTGCGGACAAATTCCTCTGCCTGTGCCGCACGCAGCGCCGCCCATAGTTCTTCGTCTGTGGCATCAGGCTTGCGCCAAAGCAGGTTATCGCGAATGGTGCCGGAAAACAGCAGGTTGCCCTGAGGCACCATGCCGATTTTTCCGTGAAGCTGGTTCAAGGGGTAGTCCCGCACATCCACGCCATCCACCAGCACCTGACCGGCTGTCACATCGTACAGCCTGGGTATCAGCTGCACCAGGGTGGACTTTGCGCTGCCTGTGCCGCCAATGACCCCCAGGGTCGTCCCGGCGGGAATGTCCAGGTTAATGCGGTGCAGGGCATACTCCGCGCCCTGATAGTAGGCAAAGTCCACCCCGCGGAAGCTGACACGGCAGGCGCCTGACACCGGCTGCACTTCTTCCCGGCCTGCATCGTCAATGGAAGGCGCCGTATCGAACACCTCATTGATGCGGGAGGCAGAGGCAGCGGCCTTGGTGAAGATAACCACCAGGTTTGCCACCACCACCAGGGCCAGAAGAATCTGCGTCATGTAGTTGACAAAGGCAACCACTTCCCCCTGGGACAGGTGCCCGGCCTCCACCCGCACGCCGCCAAACCACAGGATTGCCACAATACCCAGGTTGAGAATCAGGAAGCTGAAGGGCGAAAGCACCGCATTCAGCTTGCCAATGCTGATGGCGTTGTCAGCCAGGTCGTCGCAGGCTTCGTCAAAGCGGGCAGCCTCGCTGTCCTGCTTGCGGAAGGCGCGCACCACCCGGGCGCCCGCCAGATTTTCACGGGTAATCAGCGCCACCCTGTCGGTTTTCCGCTGGATGGTCTTGAAAAACGGCACAGAGCGGCTCATCACAATGTAGAGCACCAGGGCCACCAGCGGCACAATCGCCAGGAACACCAGGGAAAGGTGCAGGTCAATGCGCATGGCCATGATAACAGCGCCAATCACCAGGAAAGGCGCCCGCACCACCAGGCGAATCAGCATGGCAACAGCGGTCTGCATCTGGTTGATGTCGGCGGTCATGCGGGTAATCAGCGTGGGCGTGCCGAAATGGTCCAGATCCCGCCAGGAAAGGGTGTTGATGTGATGAAACAGCGCCCGCCGCAGGTCGGTTCCCACACCCTGGGAGGCCCGGCAGGCCATGGTCTGGCAGGTCAGGGAGGAGCACAGGCCCACCACACCCAGCAGCACCAGCAGCCCGCCGCGCCGCCACAGGTAGCCGGCATCCCCGGTAGCAACACCCACGTCAATCATGTCCGCCATTACCAGCGGAACAATCAATTCAAATATGGCCTCAATCAGCTTAAACACCGGCCCGAGAAACACCTGCAGCCGATAGGGCTTGAGAAACCTGGTCAGTCGTTTCACAATGAAGCATCCTTTCCGTCAGTTCAGTGCCACATGGGATAGCCTGTCCCGGTAATACAGCGCGGCCTCCTGCTCAACAGCGGCGCGCTCTTCCTGCAATTCCGGCCTTTCCCGTAGCTCTTTCATGCAGCGTGAGGCCTCCTCCAGCAGGCGCACATCGCCATCCAGCAGAAAGCCAGCCAGCATTTCGCCGGATTGCCTGGTGCCCATCAAGTCTCCCGGGCCACGAAGCTCCAGATCCTTTTGTGCCACAATGAACCCGTCATTGGTGGCACATAGGGTGCGCAGGCGTTCGTTTTCCTCCGCCAGCAGAAAGCACCAGCTCTCCGCACTGCCGCGCCCCACGCGCCCACGCAGCTGATGCAGCTGGGACAGGCCGAAGCGCTCGGCATTCTCCACAATCATCACCGTGGCGTTGGGCACGCTGACGCCCACCTCAATCACCGTGGTGGACACCAGCACATCCATTTCGCCGGCGTAAAAGCGGTGCAAAACCTCCGCCTTTTCCTCCGCCGGCTGGGCGCCCCAGGTCAGCCCGACCCGCAGGCCTGCCAGCTCGCCGCCAGTCAGCGCCTCATAGGTGGCGCGGGCAGAGCGCACATTTTCAATGGCCTCGCTGTCCTCCACCAAGGGGCACACCACATAGGCCTGCCGGCCCGATGCGACCTGTTGGCGAAGAAAGCCGTACATGCCCGCCCGCTTGCCTTCCGGCACAATCCGCGTACGCACCGGCGTGCGCCCCGGGGGCAGCTCGTCCACCACGGAAACATCCAAATCGCCATAAAGAATCAGTGCCAGCGTCCTGGGAATGGGCGTTGCGGACATGACCAGCACATGGGGCGCACGCTGGTTGGTTTGACCCTTCTCCTGCAAAATGGAGCGTTGCCGTACGCCAAATCGGTGCTGCTCATCGGTCACCACCAGGCCAAGGCGTTGGTAGCGCACACCCTCGCTAATCAGCGCATGGGTGCCGAACACCGCCTGCCAGCGTCCATCGGCAATGGCGGCGTGGGCCTCTTTCTTCTCCCTGGCCTTCATGGAGCCAATCAGCAGCCCACAGGCAATGCCCAGGGGCTCCAGCATGGCCTTGGCAGATTCGTAGTGCTGCCTTGCCAGGATTTCCGTTGGTGCCATCATCGCCGCCTGATAGCCAGCCCGACAGGCCATCACCATGGCGCCGAAGGCAAGCGCCGTCTTGCCGCAGCCCACGTCACCCTGCACCAGGCGGCTCATGGCGCGGCTCCGGCGCAGGTCAGCGGCGATTTCCTCCAGTACGCGCCTTTGTGCTCCTGTTGGCGGGAAAGGCATATGCCGCCAGAAGGCTTCCGGCCCGTCAGCGGGAATGCCCAGGGGAAAGCCGTCCTCCTGCCTGTGGCGCAGAAGGCCCAGCGCCGCCTGATACATCAGCATCTGCTCAAAGGCCAGGCGCCGCCTGGCCCTGCGCAAATCCTCCAGGCTGTCTGGAAAATGAGCCTGGCGAATGGCAAAGTTCCGCTCGCACAGGGCATGCCGCAGGCGCAGGGAACGGGGCAGCGTTTCCGGGCAGCAGTCGTCCACCTGGGTCAGCGCCGATTGCATCAGCCCGCGGAAGGTTTTCGCGGGAATGCCCTTAACGGCCCGGTACACCGGCAGCAGGCACTTTTCCGTTACCTGCTGCGGGTTTTGCAGCACGCGGCGGTTGTTCTTCACCGCCATGCGCCCAAAGAGCATCATTTTCTGCCCCACAGGCAGCTGCTGGCACACCCATGGCTGATTGTACCACACCAGCGCCAGCCTGCCGGATGCATCCTGAATGGCGGCGGTGATCTTGGTCAGCCCGTTAAAGCGGCTGAGCTTAGGCTTGTCCAGCACCACGCCTTCCACCAGCACCTCGCCGTCCCGGGCCAGGGCGCATGGGGTAACCTGCGTCCTGTCCTCATAGCGGACAGGCAGGCAGCATAACAAATCGCGCAACGAGACGATGCCCATTGCGCGAAGTGATTCCAAGCGAGTGGGACCAAGGCCCTTGAGCATGGAAAGCTGCATATGTTACTCCACAGAAATCAGATAGTAGTACAGCGGCTGACCGCCCATGTGGCACTCCACATCGCAGTCCGGGTACGCATCGGCAATCTCCTCGGTCACCTGCTGGGCATCGGCCTCGTTGGTTTCCTGCCCGAAGTAGACGGTAATCAGCTCATCCTCATCGGTAACAATGGCCTGCATCATTTCCATCACAACATCATGCACGCTGGTGCCGGAATATTCAATGGCGCCATTGTGCAGGCCGATGATGTCACCCTGCCTGATGTGCACGCCGTTGTACTCGCTGTCCCGTACGGCGTAGGTCACCGTGCCGGTCTTGACACGCTGAGCAGCCTCGTCCATGCGGGCGGCGTTTTCCTCGCCACTCAGGTCGGGCTGGAAGGCCACCGCTGCCGCAATGCCCATGGCCACATTCTTCGTGGGGATAACGAACACCTGCTTTTCTGCCAGCTCCGCAGCCTGCTGGGCCGCCATGGTCACATTGCCATTGTTGGGGAAAACAAACACACACCTGGCGTTCACTGCGTTAATGGCATCCAGAATATCCTTGATGGACGGGTTCATGGTCTGTCCGCCCTCAACGATATGGTCCACCGTCAGGTCACTGAAAATCTTGCTGAAGCCATCGCCCAGGGACACTGCCACCATGCCAAAGTCCTTCTCCGGCTCAGCAGGTGCGGCGGGCACCCTTTCGGCTTCCTCCTTGCGCTCGTTCTCCCGGCGCTGCTCCAGCATGTTTTCAATCTTCAGGTTCACCAGCTCGCCCAGCTCCAGGCCGTATTCCAAGGCCCGGCCGGGGTTGTTGGTGTGGACATGCACCTTAATGACATCCAGGTCGTTCACCACCACCACACTGTCGCCAATGCGGTTCAGCCGGCGGCGGAAGGAATCCACCGCATGCTCATTGCAGTTTTCGTTCAGCCGCTGGATGAGGAACTCGGTGCAGTAGGCAAACTTGATTTCTTCCAGGGTTTCGTGGTCGTCCTCAAAGGCTGCCACGCCGTCGCTCTCCATGTCCGGGGCGATGGTGGCAACGTCCTCACCCCGCATAACGGCGGCATACCCGGTGTAAATCAGCAGCAGGCCGCGCCCGCCGGAGTCCACCACACCGGCCTGCTTCAGGGCAGGCAGCATGTCCGTTGTGCGGCGGAGAATATCCTCGCCGGTCTTGAGCATCACGTTCATCAGGCCCTCGTAATCATCCGGGTCCTTCTGAACCTGCTTCAGGGCATCCTCTGCAATCACCCTTGCCACTGTGAGAATGGTGCCCTCCTTGGGCTTCATAACAGCCTTGTAGGCCTGGTCGGCGCCAGCCTTCAGGGCCTGGGCAAACTGCACGGGGGTCACCTTGTCAATGCCGGTAAGCGCCTTGGCAAAGCCGCGCAAAAGCTGGGAGGTGATCACGCCGGAATTGCCCCTGGCGCCACGCAGGGCACCCTTGGCCAGGGCGTTTGCCGCCTCGTCCGCCCGCAGAAACTCCTTGCTGTTCACCTCGCGTGTGGCGCTCTGCATGGTCAGGGACATATTGGTGCCGGTATCGCCGTCAGGCACGGGAAACACGTTCAGCGCGTCCACCGCCTCGCGGTTTTTCTCCAGCAGGGCCGCACCGGCAACCACCATGTCGCGCAGCAGCAGTCCGTCAATCGTCTTAAACTGTATCAAGGATCTTTCCTCCGTTCACGAGCGTTCCTTTTGGATCAAATGCGGATACCTTCCACGGAAATGTTCACCTTGCGCACCTTCACGCCCGTCATGCTTTCCAGCTTGTAGCGGACGGTGTCCACAATGGTCTTGCACACCTCGGCAATGGAGATGCCGTATTCCACAATGATAAAGAGATCCACGTCCAGCATATCGCCCGCATTGCGGATCTGCACACCCTTGGAAAGATTCTCACGGCCCAGCCACTCAACAAAGCCGTCCTTGGCCCGGCGGGAGGACATGGCGACGATGCCGTAGCATTCCAGCGCCGCATAGCCCACAACCTTGAGCATAACATCCTCTGTGATGAAGATGGTGCCAATATCGTTTTTAATCTTACACTCCATGGTCTTTTCAACCTCCTTGTGCGGGACTCCCCTCCCGGGCGTTTGGGACACGCCAAGCTCACCCACAGATAGGGTCACTATGTAGTATACAGGATTTTGCTGCTTTTAGCAAGGACTTTTTCAATACGCCCGCCGCCTTCCGGTTTTTACATGGCACCCCTTGCCAGCTTGCGGATAATCGGTTACAATAGATGCATTGCCAAGGAGGTACTGCTATGCGCATCAGATTACTTCTTCTGCTGGCTGCGGTCTTGCTGCTGCCGGTGGCCGGCCTTGCGGAGGATGATGACTATTCCATCACCGAGGTGGTTGAGTATATTCTCATCACCGATGAGGGTGAAATGGTGCCCGATTCCGTCATTGAGGCGCTGGAGAATCCTGCGCCCAACCCTGTTCCCACTGCCGGGCCTGCCTATGACCCGGCGCCCAGGAACGAATTGATCGATGGCATCATCGCCCTAGGTCAGGAGCTGTACGAAAAGGCCAACGGTCGCCCGCAGAAGGCTGCCGATTCCGGCGACATTTACGTTTGCAAGAACTTCACAACCTATTTGTTCCGCAAAAACCGTGATAGCTTCCGCATGGCAGAATACCCGGATGTACAGCTTAAAATCCCCAACAACATGCCTTCTGCCGGCTGCAAGCCCTATTACTACGGCCTCATGTGGGAGGATGTTTCCGCTGCCGAGGGCAATCCCTTTTATGAAGCTGCATCCTTCCGCTACAATACGGAGCTGAGCAAGGAAGAAAACATGGCCCTGGCCTGTGACTTCATGCGCCAGGCCCAAAGGGGCGATTTCTTCCAGATGTCCGCCGAATACTACTACGGCACCGGCGCCCACAGCGCCATTATGCTGGGATACGATGCGGAAACGGACGAAATTCACTGGATGGACTCCAACATGCGCGGCACAAAGAAAAACGGTGTGCGCTACGGCTATGTGCAGTATGATGAAGTGAAGTCCGTAACATGGTGGGCGGAGGCCTTCTGCCTGAAGAAGCGCGGCGCCACCCTGTACCGCCTGCGGGAGGACATTATCTACGCACCGTAAACACCCCGGTGAAACTTTCTCCCCTTTTCAATGCGTGTATCAGGCGCTTCAGTCCCATCACAGCGGCACAGCCGCACCAAAGAAAGCGAGAGGATTCCCCTTGAAAAAAGCTGTTGTCCCTTTTGATGCTCCTTTGCCTGCTGGCAGGCACTGCTTTGACCCAGGAGGAGGAAAGCGTCCTTTTCCTCGAGCCGATTCCCTGGGATGCGGGTGAAGCTGACCGATGTGAGCCAGTTCCGCACGGCAACGGCGAAGAAGTATCCCTCCAAGACCACCCGCTACACCACTGACATGGCGTAAAAGGCCAATGCGGTCATTGGCATCAGCGGCGATTTCTTCAACTATCATGACACGGGCATTGTTTGGTGCAACGGTCAGCGCCTGCGCAACCGGGCCAGCAAGGGTCGCTACACCCTGGTGATGGACGAGAACGGCGATTTCCACATCATTCCCCTCACCCACACCGAGGACCGGGAGGCCTACCTGAATGGCGGCGGCACGGTGATTCACACCTGGCCAACGGCATGATCAACGCCTACGACCTGGATGGCAGCGTGTCCTCCACCATTGCGTCCCAGGGTGAGAAGATTAACTCCCCGGGCTGCAAGCAGCGGGAGGTGGACGACTGCATCTGGTTCGCCACACTGATTCCCAGTGAGGAAACTACACAACAATAAGGAGGTCTTTTTATGGATTTTGGAATGCCTTTTCTGCTGGAAACCCCGGACATTTCCGCTGCCGCACAGCTCTGCCATGAGCTGGGATTGCAGTTCCTGGAGCTGAACATGAGCTTCCCCACCTGCCTGGCGGAAAACCTGGACGTACAGGAGCTGTACCGGCTGAAAAACCAGCTGGGGATTTACTTCACCCTGCACCTGGAGGAGGACTGCAATCCCTTTGCCTTCAACAGCAGCGTCCGGCGGGCCTGGCAGAGCAGCATCCGCAGCAGCCTTCGCCTGGCCCAGGCCATTGGCGCGCCTATTGTGAACATGCACCTGGTAAAATGCATCACCATCACCCTGCCGGGCCGCAAAGAGCCGCTGGCAGAGCGGTATGCAGAGGAATACACCCGTGCCGTGCTGGAGTTACGCCAGCTGGCGGAGGAGGAGCTTGCCGGCAGCGGCACCCGGCTGACCATAGAGAATACCGATGGTTTCCCGCCCTACCAGCAGCGGGCCATTGAAATGCTGCTGGAGTCCCCCGTCTTTGGCCTGACGCTGGACATTGGTCACAGCCACGCCATTGGGGATGCTGACATTCCCTTCTATCAGTGCAAGGACAGGCTGATTCACATGCACGTTCACGATGCCAGAGGCACCAGCAACCACCTGGCCCTGGGCGATGGGGACATTGACCTGCACCAGCGCCTGGCCTGGGCCAAGGCCAGCGGTGCCCGGGCCGTGCTGGAAACCAAGACCGTCGCTGCCCTGCGCCAGAGCGTTGCCTGGGTGAAAAATGCCGGTTACTTTTCCTGACAGGCGTGGTATACTATCCGTGAACCTCACATAAATTGCTTGTGGAAGGAGTTCACTGCTATGAGTATTCTTCAAGCCGCCGTTCTCGGCCTGGTACAGGGCCTGGCAGAATTTCTGCCCATTTCCTCCTCCGGGCATCTCATACTTGCCCGGGCCATTATGGGCATTTCAGACGAGGCTGCTGCCACCGGTGCCTTCATGATGCTGGACGTGCTGCTGCACGCCGGCACACTGCTGGCTGTTGTGGTGGTTTTCCGGAAGGACTGGTGGGCTATCCTGAAGAACCCTTTCCGGTCAAAGAAGCTGCTGCTGCTCTTCATCGCATCCCTGCCTGCGCTGCTGGCTGTGGTGCTTCTGGGCGATGTGATTGACTCCTTCTTCACCGGCTGGTTCCTGGGCGTCAGCTTCCTGATTACCGCCGTGTTCATGCTTATTGCCGAAAGTGTCAGCCGCCGTGCTGCAAAGTGGGCAGAGTATCCCGGCCTGCGTCACGCCATCGCCATGGGATGCATGCAGGCTGTAGCACTGCTGCCCGGCGTCAGCCGCAGCGGCTCCACGCTGATGGGCGGCGTGGCCTCCGGGCTGAACCGCAAAAGCGCTGCCAAGTTCTCCTTTATGATGAGCGCGCCAGCCATTCTGGGCAGTCTGATTTTCGAGGGCAAGGACGCCCTGGAAAGCGGCTGTCTGCAGCAGCTGTCATTGTTGCCAACGCTGGTAGGCGTGGCGGTTGCTGCCGTCAGCGGCTATCTGGCTATGCGCTTCATGCTGCGGCTGATTAACAAGGCGTCCCTCAACTGGTTCGCCCTGTATGTGGCGCTGCTGGGCCTGGTGATCCTGGTGCTGCAGCTGGCAGGCGCCAGCTTCCTCCCGGCATTCCAGCTTCCTGCTGTGTTCGGCTGACTTTCCCCCGCTGCCTTCCCGGGCAGCTTTTACGCATCGAAAAAGTGGCAAAGCCGGAAACGCCCCGCCCGCGCGGCAAAGCCCCGCGATACGATTGCAGTCAGAGGGCCTGCGGGCCCTCCGACACCTCCAGGAGATAATTTGACTTTCCCCCGCTGCCTTCCCGGGCAGCTTTTTTACACCTGCGTCACAGCTTTTCGCTGTACAAAT
Organism: uncultured Faecalibacterium sp.; assembly: GCA_964383815.1. GTDB lineage: Bacteria > Bacillota > Clostridia > Christensenellales > Aristaeellaceae > UBA11524. The sequence goes on from CAYLIC010000001.1 coordinate 133,866, forward strand.
GCCAAAGATAATGGTATAATAAGCCGTATTTGTCTGAAAGGAGGCCGCATGATGAACCATGTTCTTCGCCGGATTGCCGCGCTTTTCTGCGTGCTGTGCACCCTGTGCAGCCTCCTGCCTGCCTATGCGGAAATCCCGGAGCCAACCCTTTCACCGGATGCCAACCCCTATGACAAGGAGCACCCGGAGCTGCTGGAGGAGGATCAGCTCTACGCGGCATCCGCCATCCTGGTGGAGGCCAAAAGCGGGCGGGTCATCTTCGAGAAGAATGCCGACAAGGCTATGTACCCCGCATCCACCACCAAGATTCTCACCGCCCTGCTGGCCCTGGAACTGGGCGACCTGGAGCAAACCTGCACCGTATCCCAGGAGGCGGTGACCTTCTATGAGGACGATGTGACCAACATCGACCTGCGGGCCGGTGAGGAGCTTTCTCTCCGGGATTTGCTTTATGCCGCCCTGGTCAAATCCGCCAACGATGCCGCCAACGTGATTGCCGAGAACATCGGCGGCAGCATCAACAACTTTGTCAACCTGATGAACCAGCGGGCCTACGAGCTGGGCTGCACCAGCACCAGCTTTGCCAATGCCCACGGCCTGCATAACGACTATCACTACACCACCGCAAGGGATATGGCAATCATCGCCATGGCTGCCATGAAAAACGAAACCTTCCGCGACATGGTGGCAACCACCAGCTACACCATTCCTGCCACCAACATCATGCGGGCCAGAAACATTTCCACCAGCAACCAAATGATGATTCCCAGCACCTCGGAGAGAACCAACAAGTATTACTACCCGGAGATTATCGGCGTCAAAACCGGCTCGCTGAGCACCGCTGCCAACTGCTTTGTGGGCGCTGCCGAGCGTGACGGGCTGGAGCTGATTTCCGTGGTGTTCTACTCCGGCAACCGAACCCGCTGGGCAGACACCATCAAGCTGATGGACTACGGTTTTTCCCAGTATGTCAGCGTAACGCCCATTGACCTGTACAACATGAACCCCATCACCGTGGAAACCAAGAACTTCTCCCTGGAGGACACCAACATGGGCCGCCTGCCCCTGGCCTGCGTGTCCACCGGCAGCTCTGCCCGCATTGTTGCCACGCCGGAGGAGGTCGAAATCATGGCCTCCAACCTGCAAAGCACGGTGCTGATTGAGTACACAAGGGACTTCTATGCGCCCATCACCGCAGGCGAGGTTATGGGCACGCTGACCTATTTCCCGGAGGACGGCTCCCCTGCCGTGTATAACCTGACGGCCTCCCGCAGCATTGAAAAGCGAGCCAATGCACCCAAAACCCTGGAGGAAATTGTGGCGGAAACCGAGGCCGACCCCAATCCCTTTCCGCCCTTCACCTTTGAAATGGGCCTGTACATCGCGCTGCCCATTCTGGGGCTGTACATTCTCATCCGCGTGCTGGGCAGGGTGCGCCACCGCCGCCGTGTCAGCAGTGCGCGGGTGCCCAAGCCCAAGAGCCGGTACCTGAAATAACTCATTCGCCTCCCGATTTTCCGCCGGGAGGTTTTTTCATGCTTTGGGGGCTGTTCAAACAATGCAAAAAATGCTACAATGGAGGGAGTGAAATACCATCCATACAAGGAGTGATTCGCCTATGTGCAAGCAATGGATTACCAGCGGCAGCACTGCCCTGGGCATTGAGTTTGGTTCCACCCGCATCAAGGCTGTGCTGATTGGCCCCGATTTCAAGCCGCTGGCCTCCGGCAGCCACACCTGGGAAAACCAGCTGCTGGACGGCGTGTGGACGTATAGCGTGGAGATGATTCAAAACGGCCTGGTGGATTGCTATCAGGATTTGAAGCGCAACGTGCAGGCCCAGTATGGCATAACGCTGACGAAGGTGGGCGCCATGGGCATTTCCGCCATGATGCACGGCTACCTGCCCTTTGATGAAAGCATGAACCTGCTGGTTCCCTTTCGCACATGGCGCAACACCATGACCGCCCAGGCCGCCAGGGAACTGACTGAGCTGTTCCAGTTCAACATGCCGCAGCGGTGGAGCCTTTCCCACCTGTATCAGGCCATTCTGAACCAGGAGGAGCACCTGCCTAAGGTGCGGCACTTCACCACCCTGGCAGGCTATGTGCACTGGATGCTCACCGGCGAAAAGGTGCTGGGCATTGGCGATGCCTCCGGCGTCATGCCCATTGACAGCGCCACCCTGGACTACAATGCCGACATGGTTGCGAAGTTTGACGGGAAGATTGCCGACAGGCACTACCCCTGGAAGCTGCGGGACATTATCCCCGCAGTGCTGCCAGCCGGCGCACAGGCAGGCCATCTGACTGCCGCAGGCGCCGCCCTGCTGGATCCCGCTGGCGACCTGCTGCCCGGTGTGCCCTTCTGCCCGCCGGAGGGTGATGCAGGCACCGGCATGACGGCCACCAATTCCGTTGCCGAGCGCACAGGCAATGTTTCCGCCGGTACCTCCGTGTTTGCACAGATTGTGCTGGAAAAGGAGCTTTCAAAGGTGTACCCGGAGATTGACATGGTCACCACACCCACGGGCAAGCCTGTGGCCATGGTGCACTGCAACTCCTGTACCTCCGACATCAATGCCTGGGTCGGCCTCCTGGCGGACTTTGCAAAAACCTTCGGCATGGATGTGGACATGAACACCCTGTACACCGGCCTGTTCAACAAGGCCATGGAAGCCGATAAGGACTGCGGCGGCCTGGTGTCCTTCAACTATTTTTCCGGCGAACCTGTTACCGGCCTGGATGAAGGGCGTCCCCTGTTCCTCCGCCTGCCGGATGCGAAAATGAACCTGGCAAACTTCATGCGCACCCACCTGTATGCCTCCCTGGCAACCCTGAAGCTGGGCATGGACATTCTTCTGCAGCAGGAGAAGATTGGCATTGATTCCGTGCTGGGCCATGGAGGCCTGTTCAAAACCCCGGGCGTGGGCCAGAGCATCCTGGCTGCTGCCATCAATGCGCCTGTCACCGTGATGGAAACCGCCGGCGAAGGCGGCGCATGGGGCATTGCGCTGCTGGCGGACTACATGCTGCGCAAGCAGGAGGGTGAAAGCCTGGAAAGCTACCTGAACAGCAAGGTGTTCAGCGGCATGGCGGCTACCACCCTGGCGCCGGATGCTGCCGATGTGGCTGGCTTCAATGCCTATATGGCCCGGTACACTGCCTGCATCGCTGCCGAAAAGGCCGCTGTGGAAGGCCTGCGCTGACCTTTTTCGGCCTTCTGCACCGGCAGAGGGCCTTTCTTTGAAATGCTGCATCGATTTCTCATCGTTTTCTCATGATTTCCTCCCCTGTTTCTCAAGACACCGGCGGCTGGCTGTGGTATCATAGCACCATCAGCCAAGCGCTGAACCATCAGAAAGGGGATTAACCATTATGGCAAGCTATACCATTGAGGACATTGAACTGATTCGCCGGAAGAGCGGCATCAGCTATCAGGAGGCCGTTGCGCTGCTGGATTATCACAACGGCAATGTGGCACGGGCCCTGGTGGACCTGGAGCGCAACGGGCGCATTAAGAACGAGAGCGCACAGCCCAAACGGGAACGCACCTCCTCTGCCCACAAGGGCCGCAGCAGCCTGGCAAACTTCTTCTCCCGGCTGTACCAGTTCCGGCTGAAGGTGAAGAAGGAGAACATTGTCATTGCCAATGTATCCCTGCTGTTCGCCCTGCTGGCGCTGCTCATCAGCCCGCATCTGCTGCTGATTTCCGCCATTATCATCCTGGTGCTGGGGTACAAGGTTTCCTTCGATAAGCAGGATGGCGATTTTGCCGCCTCCAGCCTGGAGAAAATGGTGCGCAACGCCGCCGACAACGTGAAATCCACCGTCAGCGACTTTGCAAAGAACTTTGAGGACGACAGGAAGGAAGCACCCAAGGCCGATGCCGACGATGCTGCCGATGCCCGCAGCGACCTGGAAAACGCTGCCCGTGACCTGGAGAAGGAAGCCGACCGCAGCTACTATCAGTCCAATCCCGCTGCCACCAGCTATCACACCACCTATAACGGCTCTGCACCCACCATTCAGGTACCCGTGCAGGTGGAAACCCAGGACGGCAGCGTGAACGTGGAGCAGGACAGCGACGGCTACACCAGCGCCACCATCGAATAAACCTTCGGGATTGGGGCCATGCGCCCCATCCCCTTTTGTGTTATTTTGGAAGCAAAGGAGCCGATGACCATGAGCCGCATCCTGATTGTTGAGGATGAAAAGAAGATTGCCCGCTTTCTGGAACTGGAGCTGCAGCACGAGGGCTATGAGGTGTTCACCGCCCACGATGGCCGCACAGGCCTGGACAAGGCACTGGAGCTTCAGCCCGACCTGATGATTCTCGACCTGATGCTGCCTGAGCTGAGCGGCATTGAGGTTTGCCGCCGCCTGCGGCACGAGAGCGACCTGCCCATCATTATGCTGACAGCCAAGGACGATGTATCCGACAAGGTGATGGGCCTGGACATGGGCGCGGACGACTACATGACCAAGCCTTTCGCCATTGAGGAGCTGCTGGCCCGCATCCGCGTTGGGCTGAAGAAGCGCCGGGCCTCCGCTGCCGATGCTGCCAGCGCTGCCCTTGTGGCAGGCCCCCTGCGGCTGGACCCCGCCAGCTATGCCGTCACCTGGAATGGCGCACCCCTGAGCCTGACCAAGAAGGAATTTGACCTGCTTCGCTACCTGATGGCCCACAAGGGGCAAGCCGTCACCCGGGATACGCTGCTCAGCGATGTGTGGGGCTACGACTACGCCGGTGATACCAACGTGGTGGACGTGTACATCCGCTACCTGCGCCATAAGATCGACGAGCCCTTTGGGGTCAAGACCATTCATACCATTCGCGCCGTGGGGTACATGTTCAGCTATGAGTAAGAAAAAAGAAAAGCGCCAGCAGGGTGAGGTGCGGGGGTTCAACAGGCTCAGTGCTGGGCTGCACAGCCTCATCAGCCGCGGGCTGAGCAACCTGCGCCTGTCGCTGACCTTCCGCATCGCCATTCACTACTGCTGGCAGCTTTTGTGCACCACGTTTTCCGTGTGCTTCATCGTTACGGCGATATTCGCCGGTGTGCAGTTTGTGGACATGCAGCGCACGGCCCAGCGCATTTGCGCCGCCACGCCGGACAGCGGCAGCCAGTATACCCAGCTGATTGTCCAGCGCAGCGGTGTTTCCGCCACGCTGACAGACTTGCCCTACCCCGCGGATTTTGGCGAAAGGTGCCAGCTGGTGGCGGATGTGGCGCTGACGCCGATGCTTGTTAGCACGACACCCACCCTGGTTTTTCCCGCCCAGTCCGCTGGCGGGCAGGTGGTGCACATTAGCTATGATCTGAGCTGGGCGCTGTATGTTTGGGGTTGGCTGATGCTGGCGGTGTTCATCTGCGATCTGGTGCGGATGCTGCACTTCCTCCGCAAGCGCAACCGGCTGGACAAGCGTGTGCTGGCACCCATCCGGGACATGACGGACATGGCTGCTACCCTCTCCGCCAGCAACCTTTCCAACCGCATTAACCTGGCTGGCACCAAGAACGAGCTGAAAGACCTGGCTACCGTTATCAACACCATGCTGGACCGCATTGAGCGCAGCTACAACAGCCAGAAGCAGTTTGTTTCCGATGCCTCTCACGAGCTTCGCACACCCATCGCCGTCATACAGGGGTATATCAATATGCTTCAGCGCTGGGGCAAGGACGACCAGGAGGTGCTGGACGAGGGCATTACCGCCATCGCCCAGGAAACCGCCAGCATGAAAGACCTGGTGGAAAGCCTGCTGTTCCTTGCCCGGCATGACAAGAAAACCCTGATGATGGAAATGGAGCGCTTCGACCCCTGTGACCTGGTGGCAGAGCTGCACAAGGAGGCCGCCATGGTGACCCCGGAGGATCACTTCATCTGCCAGCCCATGGAGCACACCATCATCGAAGCGGACAGGAACATGGTTAAGCAGGTGATGCGCATCCTTTGCGACAATGCGGTGAAGTACACCCCCAAGGGCGGTACCATCACCATGGGTGTGGAGAGCTACCCCGGCGGCTGCACGCTGATCCTTTCCGACAACGGCCCGGGTATTTCCCGGGAGGAGCTGCCGAAAATCTTCGACCGCTTCTACCGCAGCGATTCCGCCCGAAAGGCCGAGGGCGGCGGCCACGGCCTGGGGCTTTCCATTGCGCGAATCATCATTGTGGCCCACGGCGGTAAGATTCGCGTCCGCAGCAAGCTTGGCGAAGGCACCACCTTCTGCGTGGTGCTGCCGGAGCACCAGAGCAAGTTCAAAACCACCGCATAAAAACGGCGGCTCACTCCACACGGAGCGGGCCGCCTTTTGCGTTATTCACCCTTGTTCAGCACCCGTTCGATGATGAACCTGGGGCGCCGCTTGCTTTCGCTGTAAATCTTGCCAATGTATTCGCCAATGACACCCAGGCTCAGCAGCTGAATGCCGCCAATCAGCCACACAGAGCCAATCATGGATGTCCAGCCTGCCTGTGCGCTGCCGGTCAGCTTGCTGATCAGCGCCCACAGCAGCATCACAATGCTGACGGTGAACACCACCACACCCAGGATCAGGATCAGGCGCATAGGCTTGACGCTGAAGGAGGTAATGCCATCAAAGGCAAAGGCCAGCATCTTCTTCAGCGGATATTTGCTCTCTCCGGCAAAGCGCTCGTGCCGCTCATACTCCACCGTTGTCCAGGGGTAGCCAATCTGGGGCACAATGCCCCGAAGGAACAGGTTCACCTCTTCAAACTGGGACAGGCCTTCCAGGGCGCGCCTGCTCATCAGCCGGTAATCCGCATGGTTGAACACAATGTCCACACCCAAGGCCTTCATCACCTTGTAAAAGCCTTCCGCCGTAAAGCGCTTGAAGAAGGTGTCCGTCTGCCTGGAGGAGCGCACGCCATACACCACATCGTAGCCATTGTGATAGGCATCCACCATGGCATCCACCGCGTCCACATCGTCCTGCAGGTCAGCATCCATGGAAATCACCATGTCGGCAAAGTTCACCGCCGTCATCAGGCCTGCCAGCAGGGCATTTTGGTGGCCCCGGTTGCGGCTCAGGTTCACACCGGAAAACACCTGGGGTGCTTCCCCGTGCAAGGAGGAGATAATCTCCCATGTCCTGTCCCTGGAGCCATCGTTGACAAACATCACCCGGCTCCTGTCGGAAATCTTTCCCTGGGCCTGCAGGCTCTCCACCTTGGCGCGGAGCCGCTTGGAGGTTTCCGGCAGCACGGCCTCCTCCTTGTAGCATGGCACGACAATGTACAGCGTATTTTCCTTCTTCATGCTGGCCTCCTTAGCGGTCCTCCTTGGGGACAAGGGTGCCGTTGTTCTTCCAAATGTGCTTGGCAGGCACCACGCCGCGCACACAGGACAGGGGGTAAACATTGCTGTTCGGGCCAACCACGGTGCCCGGGTTCAGCACGCTGTTGCAGCCAACCTCCACCCAGTCGCCCAGCATGGCGCCAAACTTCTTCACCCCGGTGGGAATCTCCTCGCCCTGGTTGTGCACCACCACCAGGGTCTTGTCCTGCTTCACGTTGGAGGTGATGGAGCCTGCGCCCATGTGGGACTTGTAGCCCAGAATGCTGTCGCCCACATAGTTGTAATGGGGCGTCTGCACAGAATCGAAGAGAATCACGTTCTTCAGCTCCACCGAGTTACCCACAACGCAGCCAGCGCCAACCAGGGCGGAACCGCGGATGAACGCGCAGTGGCGCACCTCTGTTTCCGGGCCGATAATGCAGGGTGCGCCCAGGAACGCCGTGGGCGCAACCTGCGCCGTCCTGTGCACCCACACCTGGGGAGAAACCTGCCGGTAGCCGTCATCCAGCTTTTCGCCCAGGGCGATAATCATGTCCTTAATGCCCTTCAGGGCCTCCCAGGGATAGGTAAACTGGGCCAGATAATCCCTGGCCAGGGTATGTTCCAGGTCATACATATCGCGGATGGTCATCATCGCAGGGTCACTCCTTCTGAATAGTCTTCCACCTTGTATTCGCCATGCAACGCAAAAAGTCCTCCACAAGCATTGCATTTGCGGAGGATTTTTGCATTTGTTACGCAGTGGGCTCCAGGGCAGCATAGCGCCTTTCGCCCACCAGGCGGAGCAGCACCAGTCCCAGGGCGGCTTCTGCCACAACCACACCGGCGGAGGCCGCAAACCTTGTCACAGCCGTACCATTTATCTGCAGAACAGCCGGCACAATGGGCAGTGCGAACAGCGCCAGGCCCATCAGCATGCTGAAAACCACGTTGACACCCTGCTTGATGGCCTGGGTTTCGTTTGTCCAGTGCAGGTTGGGGCGCACAGCATCCAGCGTCAGGCTCAGGGTGGAGGCGGCAAAGCACAAAAGCAGCGCCAGCACAGCGCCTATGAGGATGGACGCCCACATGCCCGGCAGAATCACCAGCAGAATCACCATGCCAACAGCAACCGCCAGCAGGTCAATCAGCATACCCACCATGAGCTTGGCAGTCAGCTGCGTGCGGGCGGAGACAGGCAGCATCCGGCTGATGTACAGCCGCTTGCCCTCGCGGGAAACGGCTGTCGCCACTGCAGGATTCATAAAGCCAGCAAAACCCACTGCCGCAGCGCAGATCAGCCCGGCATCCAGGGGATGCAGCATGCCCGCCAGCCCACGCAGCTCCGCAATCAGGTCTACGCCTTCCCCGCTGGTGGAGGTGCCAACAATCAGCATCACCAGAATCAGCGGGAACATGAAAATGCTGTACAGGCTGTTGAAGGCGACGGTGGGGCTTTTCACCACGGCAGTCCATTCCCGGTGGAACAGGGACATCAGGGGTGTACGCTGGCGGTAGACCTTGTCCGCAACCTTTGCGTGACGCTTGCGGGTGCTGTGTTCACCCTGGCGCAGGCAGATGTCCAGGTATCCGCCGCCCAGCAGGCCCAGCGTAATCACCACTGCACCCAGGCAGCAGGCAGCATACAGCAGCCATTCTCCCCAGCTGCCCTGCAGGCCGTGCACCGCCCACAGGACAGGCGGGAAGGCGCTGGTCAGCAGGGTTAATATGCCCTCGTTGTCCAGCATCAGCTGCACGAAATACATGGCGCCCGCATCCTCGGGTATCTTCGGCAGCAGTGTGTTCTCCAACGCCAGAATGGCAACCACCATCACAATGGAGAACACCGTGGCTGCCGCTTCCTTGTGCTTCGCCAAAGAGGAACACCGGGCCAGCGCGGTGGTGAGAAAGGTCACCACGCAAAGGGGCAGCGCAGGCGCCAGCAGGGTAATCACAGCCAGGCGCACATAATACAGCACGCCGCCGGAAAGGTGCATACCATACAAAACGCCCACCGGAAGCAGCACCGCAGCGGCAAAAAGCTCCTCCCAGAACCATACCTCCATGAGCTTTGCACCCATCACCGCCCGGGAGCGCACAGGCAGGTAGGCCATCCACTGGGTATCGTTGCTGAAATACAGGCAGCTAAGCACCTGGAAAAAGCTGAACACCAGTGTGGTTATCAGGCACAGCAGCATGGCCATGCCCGGCAGCAGCGCCGCCTGGCGGAAGGTTTTCAGCAGGGCGAACAGCTTGATTTCCGCATAGACGGCAAAGCCAGCCACAAAACCCATGGCAACCACCACAAGCAGCGTGGTTACCAGGCGGCTTGAATCCAGCTTGCCGTTTTCCTTGCGCCAGCTGCCTGCACGGAGCGCCGCCAGGCGGTTGCGCACCGTCAGCCCCAGGAGCAATCGGAAATCTCTCATGCGTCCTCACCCTCCGCTTCGGTCAACTGGAGGAACAGTTCCTCCAGGCTGGAACCGGACTCCCCGGAGCGCAGCTGCTCCATGGTGCCCTTGGCCAGCACCTTGCCCTTGTCGATAATGGCAATCTCGTCGCAGAGCTTCTCGGCAACCTCCAGCACATGGGTGGAGAAGAACACCGTGTTGCCTGCCTGGCAGTGGCGGCGCATCTCCTCCTTCAGCACATGGGCGGACTTGGGGTCCAGACCCACCATGGGCTCATCCAGCACCCATACGGGCGGGTTGTGGATCAGCGCGCCGATGATGGTCAGCTTCTGCTTCATGCCCCGGGAATAGGCGCGTATCTGCTCCCCTGCCGCATTATCCAATTCAAACAGCGCCAGGTATTTTTCAATGTGCTTCTTGCGGGCTGCCGCATCCACGCCGTACACATCCGCCATAAAGTTCAGGTATTCCAGTCCCGTCAGCCTGTCGTACAGCTCATGGGCATCGGGCACAAAGCCAATGAGCTGCTTGGCGGCAATAGGCTCCTTCGCCATGTCGTGCCCGCCAATCAGCACCCGGCCCGATGTGGGCGCAAGAATGCCCGTCATCAGCCGGATGGTGGTGGACTTGCCCGCGCCATTGGGGCCAATATAGCCAAACACCTTGCCTGTTTCCACTGTCAGGCACAGGTCATCCACCGCAGGGTTGGCGCTTTTGCCATAGGTTTTGGTAACATGCTCAAACTGAATCATTTCTTTCAACCTCCCATAGGGCATGATAGCACAGCCATTTTCTGCTGTCCAGTTTTGTGGGCGGAAAACGGCAGGTTTCACGCTCGAAACCTGCCTTTTCCTGTCTTATTTATCCTTCCCGCCGCTAACGATGGTGTAGTAGGTATTGGAGGTAACCTTGTACACCACCGCATACATCAGCCCAAAGCCTGCAAAGCAGCACAGGGTGACAACCACCGTTAGCGAAAGGTTGTTCAGCATAAACATCTTCAGCAGCTTCCACACCAGGGGAAAGGCAAAGGCCAGGTGCAGGCCTGCCAGCAAAAGCGGCGCAAAGAACACCGTCAGCACCTGAGAATTGATGGAGCGGCGTATCTCCCGGTTGGTCATGCCCACCTTCTGCATAATGGCAAACCGCTTCTGATCCTCATACCCTTCGCTGAGCTGCTTGTAGTAGATAATCAGCACCGCCGCGCTGATAAACACAATACCCAGCAATATTCCCAGGAAGAACATGCCCCCATAGGTGCCGTAGAAGTCCTCCCGCTCGTGCTCCCGCACGCCGATGTAGAAGGAGTAGCCGCCCGTTCCATCCCGGGGGAAGGACAGCGCCTGCATGCTGTTCATCAGCCTGTCGTACATGGCGGATTTCTCCGCCGCCGTACCATTCATGTTGAAGGAATAACCCCAGTACATGGTCATGCCCATGTTACCAATGCCGTTGTAGCTGGGCACCAGGTGGCTGGTCACGGCAAAAATGTCCGGCGTAATCAGCGTGATGGCAGAGAACATGTAATTGTTGCTGCTGCCCAGGTTCAGGGTGTCCTTCAGGGTAGCTGCAACCTTCAGCGGCTGGCCAGCCTGAATGGTGAAGGTATCGTAATCAAATTTCACGTCCCGGTTCAATAGCAGGCATTCGCCTGGCTCCAGGGTTATGGCTTCACCTGCAATCCGGTTGTAATCCACCAGGGAAACCACGTTCAGGTAGCCCACGTCGTTATAGTCCACCTGGCTTTGCTCCACGGAGGCAGAGTCAATGACGATACCCTCCTCCGTAAACATCCCAACCGCCTCCACCCAGGCATACTCCTGCACGTCTGTCTGGTTGGGCGCCAGCTGCTGCAAAAGTGCCCGGCGGGGTGCATAGGCCTCCTCGGTCAGGTTGCTCCTGTCGCTGGTGGAGGCATAAAGGGTTACATCAGTGGGATACCGGGCCAGCAGGGAGTCCTCTGCGCCCATGTACAGGCTCAACACGGCAGAAAGCATCACCAGCACAATGGTCAGCAGAATGCAGATGGAAGCCAGGCCTGCACCATTGCGCTTCATACGGAAGGCCATGGTGCTGACAGACACAAAGTGGTTGGACTTGTAGTAATAGCGCTTGCTGCGCTGCATCAGCCTGCACAGGGCCACGCTGCCTGCAATGAACAGCAGATACGTTGCCACAATCACCATCAGCACCGCGTAGAAGAACGCCTCCAGGGCCTTCAGGGGATTGGCAATGGACACCGCATCGTGATAGGCCCAGGCCAGCAGCCCCAGGCCCGCAAGCGCCAGCACCCAGTTGGCCCTGGGCGGCTTTTCACCCGCCTGCACCGAGCGCAGCAGCTGGAGTGGATCACTGCGCCAGGCCTTCAGCACGGCGCCCAACAGAATCAGCAGGTATATGCCGCCATACCACAGGGCCGTGGTTTTCATGCCGGCAAGGTTCACATGCAGGTCATAGCCCACATCAGCGTTGATAAGCCGCAGCATGCCTGCCTCCGCCAGCTTTTCCAGCGCAAGGCCCAGTGCCAGACCCATGAGAATGGATGCCGCTGCCGTCAGCAGGTTTTCCACCAGCATCAGGCAGCTCAGGTGCTTTTTGCCCATGCCCAGCACATTGTACAGGCCAAACTCGGCATTTCTTTGCCGCAGGATGAATCGGCTGCAATAGAACAGGAAGAGCAGCGAGAACAGCAGCACCACATCCGCCCCAAAGGGCATCATGGTGCGCAGGGTGCCGCCGCCCTTGATTTCCTTTAATATGGGTGTGGCGGACAGGGCGGTGAGGATGTAGTGCATCATCACCATCACGCTGCCGATGAGCATGTAGGGAACATACAGCTTCCGGTTCTTTCGGATGCCGTCCATGGCCAGCCTGAAGTACAGCTTCATGCCCGGTCACCACCTGTCGCCAGCATGGTCAGCGTGTCAGAGATGCGCTGGTACAGCTTTTCGTTGGTGTCCTCGCCCCTGTACAGCTGGTGGAACACCTCGCCATCCTTGATGAACAGCACCCGGGAGGCATGGCTTGCCGCCCTGGCGGAATGGGTCACCATCAGGATGGTCTGTCCCAGCCGGTGCAGGTCGCTGAAAACCCGCAGCAGCTCATCGGTGGACTTGGAGTCCAGGGCGCCGGTGGGCTCATCGGCTAAAATCAGCTTGGGGTGGGTAATCAGTGCCCGGGCAACAGCCGCCCGCTGCTTTTGCCCGCCGGAAACCTCATAGGGGTACTTCTTCAGCAAATCACTGATGCCCAGCTGCAGGGCGATGGGCCCCAGGTATTGCCGCATTTCCCGGTAACCCTTGCCCGCCAGCACCATGGGCAGAAAAATATTGTCCTCCAGGGTGAAGGTATCCAGCAGGTTAAACTCCTGGAACACAAACCCCAGATTGTCCCTGCGGAAGGCTGCCACAGCCGATTCCTTAATGGAGGCCAGGTTCTGTCCGTCCAGCACGACACTGCCGCTGGTGGGCCTGTCCAGCGCCGCCAGAATGTTCAGCAGGGTTGTCTTGCCGGAGCCGGACTCCCCCATGATAGCTACATACTCTCCCTCCTCCACGGAGAAGGTCACGCTGCGCAGGGCCTCCACCCTGGCGCCGCCCAGGCGGGTGGTGTATACCTTTTGCAAATGGTCAACTTCCAGCATACTCATGGCTCATTACCTCCTTCTTACAGGTACCATCATAGCAAAAGAGGGAAACGCAAGCCATCGAATTGGCTTACAATTTCCCCGGAAATCTTACATTTGCGTAAGGTTTATTCAATATCCACACTCCGTTGCCGCAGGTCGATGCGGATCACAGTGCCTTTCCCGGGCGCGGATTCGGCAGAAATGCCGTGCCCCAGCCGGTCGCACACGCGCTTGCACAGGTACAGGCCAATGCCGCTGGCCCGCTGATCCTGTCGGCCTGCCGCGCCTGTGTACCCCTGCTGGAAGATGCGCGGCAGATCCTCCGGTGCAATGCCCATGCCCGTATCCGCAATGCACAGGGTTTTCGGCTCCTCCATTCTGATGGTCACACCGCCAGTGGCCGTGTATTTCAGCGCATTGGACAACACCTGCTCCACCACAAACAGCAGCCACTTTTCATCGGAGATGACGGTGGTGTTCAGGGGCTGATAGTCCACCGTCAGCCGCCGGGCAATGAACTCACCTGCAAAGCGCTTCAATGCTTTGCGCACAATATCATCCATGTCACATGGGTGAATCACATAGTCCGTGCTGTCCGCGTCCAGGCGCAGGTAGGCCAGCACCATATCGGCATATTGCTCCACCCTCAAAACTTCGCTGGTCAGCGTGCGGGAGAGCCGGGTGTCCTCCTGCTGCAGGTGAAGGCGCATGGCTGCAATGGGTGTTTTCACCTGGTGCGCCCACACGGTGTAGTAGTCCATCATATCCTGATACCGCTTCTGGGCCTCGGCTGCCCGGCAGCTGTGCTCCTGGCTGCACAGGTGCAGCAAATGCTGATAGTCCGCCTCCGCCGTGCTCTCCGGTGCAGGCAGGTTGCCTGACTGAATATCCACAAGGCTGTTCAGCGCCGTCAGCATGCGGTGCCTGCGCCGCTGGCGGAGGTAATCACCCACGCCTGCCGCCAGCAGGATGCACAGGCACAGCGCTGCCGGGTACGCCACCGCCGCCACGGGCAGCCGGTACAGCGCAAACGTAACCCCAAACACCCCGCAGCAGCACAGCAGCGCCAGCAGCACCCGCCGCCGCTGAACAATGTATTTCCAAACGCTCATATATCCTCACTTCACCAAATAGCCCACGCCGTGCTGGGTGGTGATAAATGCCGCCAGGCCTGCGGCATCCAGCTTCCTGCGCAGGCGGTTCACATTCACGGAAAGGGTGTTCTCATCCACAAAGCTGTCCGTTGCCCACAGGGCCTCCATCAGCTTTTCCCGGCTGACAGCCTTGCCCTTGTTCTGCAAAAGGTTCAGCAGAATGCGATATTCATTCCTGCTCAGCGGGATGCTTGCACCCTCATAGGTCAGGGAGCCATCGCCGGTGTTCAGCAGGGCGCCCCGGTGCTCCAGCACGGGAACGCTGTCGCCAAAGTCATAGGTGCGGCGCAAAAGGGCCTGCACCTTTGCCATCAGCACATTCAGGTCAAAAGGCTTGGCGATGAAGTCATCCGCACCCATGTTCATGGCCATCACAATATTCAGGTTGTCCGCAGCGGAGGAAATGAAGATGATGGGCACCTTCGACACCCGGCGAATCTCCTGGCACCAGTGGTAGCCGTTGAAAAAAGGCAGGCCAATGTCCATGAGAATCAGGTGCGGGTTGCAGGCGGCAAACTCCCCCGTCACATTGCGGAAGTCCTGAACGGTGTGCGCCTCCATGCCCCATGCCTGCAGCTGTGTCAGTACCGCCTGAGCAATGGAGCGATCATCCTCCACCAGAAATATTTTATACATGCTTCTCTCCCGCTGGTGCCACGGGCCTGCGCATGGTCAGGCTGATGCGGTTCTTTTTCGCATCCACCTCCAGCACCCAAACCGTCACCACATCACCTACGCGGACGGCCTCGCTGGGGTGGTTGATGCGCCGCCCGCCGAACTGGCTGATGTGCACCAGCCCGTCACGATGCACGCCAATATCCACAAAGGCGCCAAAGTCCGTCACATTGCGAACGGTGCCCTTCAGCTCCATTCCCGGCGTCAGGTCACTCATGTCCATCACGTCGGTGCGCAGCAGCGGCGGCGGCAGCTCGTCACGGGGGTCGCGGCCCGGCTTGGAAAGCTCCGCCACAATGTCCCGGATGGTAGGCTCGCCCACGTCCAGCTCCTTGGCCAGCTTGTCATAGCCTGCCAGCTCCGCCATGGGCTTCAGCATGCCGTCTGCTGCCTCCGCCGCCGTCATGCTGAAGCGTTTCAGCAGTGCCTTTGCCGCCGCATAGCTTTCCGGGTGAACGCCAGTATTCTCCATCAGGTCCTTCCCGCCGGGTATGCGAAGGAAACCTGCGCATTGCTCAAAGGCCTTCGGGCCCAGCTTGGGTACCTTTTTCAGCTGTGCCCGGGTTTGGAAGGCGCCGTTCTCCTCGCGATAGGCCACAATGTTCTTTGCCACAGTGCTGTTGATGCCAGCCACATGGCTCAGCAGTGATGGACTTGCGGTGTTCACATCCACGCCAACGGCGTTCACGCAGTCCTCCACCACGCCATCCAGGGCCGCATCCAGCTCGCTCTCCTTCAGGTCGTGCTGATACTGTCCCACACCAATGGCCTTGGGGTCGATTTTCACCAGCTCCGCCAGCGGATCCTGCAAACGCCGTGCAATGGACACTGCCGAGCGAAGGCTTACGTCAAACTGAGGAAATTCCTCCGCCGCCAGCTTGGAGGCCGAGTATACCGATGCGCCCGCCTCGCTGACAATCATGTAGCTCAGGTCGCTGCCCATGTCCATTTCGTGCATCACGTCCACGAAGAACTGCTCTGTTTCCCTGCTGGCTGTGCCGTTGCCAATGGCAACAATGCTCACCCCGTGCTTGCGGATCAGGCTCTTCACCGTGGCCTTGGCCTGAGCTACCTTTCCATGGCTGGGCAACGGGAAAATCACCCCCGTGTCAAGTACACGGCCTGTTGCGTCCACCACAGCCACCTTGCACCCGGTGCGTATGCCCGGGTCAAGGCCCATGGCAACCTTTCCCCGGACAGGCGGCTGCATGAGCAGCGGCTTCAAATTCATGGCGAAAACGCGGATGGCGGCGGTTTGCGCCTTGTCGGTCAGCTCGTTGCGCAACTCTGTGTCCAGGGAGGGAGCAATCAGCCTGGTATAGGCATCCTGGCAAGCCTTCGTAACATAATCGGTGGCAAGGCTCCCCGTGTGCGCCACATAATCCGCCTGAATCACCCGCTGCACGCCGCCTTCATTCACATCCAGATCAACCTTCAAATAGCCTTCCTTCTCGCCCCGGTTCATGGCTAGCACCCGGTGGGAAGGCATGGTGCGCAGCGGCTCCTGATAATCGTAATACATGCGATACACGCTGTCCTCATCGCCGTTTTGCCGGGTCTTTACCTGGCAGTCCCGGTGATACAGCTGCTTCAGCTTTGTGCGAACATTGGGGTCGTCGCTGATGCGCTCCGCCAGAATATCCATGGCGCCCTGCAGGGCTTCTTCGGCGCTGCTCACGCCTTTTTCCGGGTCAATAAAGCCCTGAGCCAGTTCCTCTGGCGATTTGGCCCGGCTCAGCTGCAACAGCAGCGTGTCCGCCAAAGGCTCCAAGCCCTTTTCTCTGGCAATCATGGCCCTGGTGCGGCGCTTGGGGCGGTATGGGCGATAGATATCCTCCAGCTGGCTCATGGTGCCAGCCTTGTCCAGGGCTATCTGCAATTCCTCCGTCCATACGTTCAGCTTTTTCAGGGATTCGCCAATCTCCCCGCGCCTGGCCTCCAGCGCCCGCAGGCTGGTGAGCCGCTCGGAGATTTCCCGCAGCTTCTGATCATCCAGGGAGCCGTGCTGCTCCTTGCGATACCGGGCGATAAAGGGCAGGGTGCAGCCCTCGTCCAGCAGGCGAATCACAGCCTCTGTCTGCCATGGTGCAATGTGAAATTCAGCGCACAGGGTTTCAATAATGGTCATGCTTTCTCCTCCGCACACGCCTTTCCGGCAAGCAATCCGCTGCCAAAGGCGAACATCAGGTTAAATCCGCCACAGGTGCCGTCCACGTCCAGCACCTCGCCTGCGGCATACAGGCCGGGCACCGTGGTAGATGCCATGGTATATGGGTCAAACTGCCTTGTGTCCAGGCCACCGGCGGTTACCTGTGCGGTGGCAAAGTCCTTCACGCCTTTCACCCGCAGGTCAAAGGCACACATCACCCGGGCCAGCGCGTCCAGCTCTTCATTGGTCAGGGAGCCGATGAGCCTCTCCTTACAGCTGATGCCAGCCGCCCTGCACAGGCAGGATGCCAGCCGGGATACGCACAGGCCTGTCAGAAGCCTGTCCGCAGGCTCATTGGCCCAGCACTTCCGGCGCCAGGCAAGCTCCTCCCTGGCCTGGTCTTCCGTGTCCAGCCCCAGGCCGTGGATCAGGTTCAGCCGCAAAACGCTGTCCTTCTCCGCAAAGCGGGCGCATTGCATCACGCACACGCCGCTGAGGCCATAATCCGCAAACAGCACCTCGCCGCTTTCCCAGTGCAGCACATGCCCGTGCCGCATGACAGAAGCCTCCGCCTTTACCCGAATGCCGCTCAGGCCCCTGATAGGCGCCGTTTCGGTCACAATCTGCGTCAGCGCTGGCCTGGGCGTTACCAGCGCGTGACCCAGCCTGTTCAGCACAGGCCACAGGCTGCCATCGCTGCCCAGCTTCGGCTGTGCGCAACCGCCGGTGGTGACAATCACCCTGTCGCAGTACAGGCTGATTCCGCCCGTGTCCACCGAAAAGCCGAACCTCTCCGTGCGGATGTCCGTTACCTGGGTCTGGGTCATAATCTTCACGCCCAGGCGCTCCAGCTCCATGCGCAGGGCATCCAGCACGGTGGAGGCCTGCCCGCTGGCAGGATACACCCGGCCTCCATCCTCCACGCGAAGGCGCAGGCCAATATCATGCCAGAAGGCGATCTGCTCCTTCACGCCGCACAGGTTCAGCACCGCATGGGCCATCACGTGCCCGCCGGGATAATCACCATCGCACACGTTCATCAGGTTGCATCGTCCGTTGCCGGTGGCCAGCAGCTTTTTGCCCACGCGGTCCATCTTTTCCAGCAGGGTCACCTTTGCACCGCGCCTGGCTGCCTCAATGGAGGCCGCCATACCAGCCGGGCCTCCGCCAATCACGATGATCTTCACCTAATCACCCCTTTTCCTACCTATTATATCAGGCGAATAAACCATCCGTCAACGGCGTATCTTATCCCGAGGTGATTAATATGTCCAAAGCGCCCTTGCGCAAGCGCTGGCCCACGCTGGTGCTCATCCTGGTGCTGACCCTTGGGGGCGGAGGCGCCGTTGGCCTTGCTACACGCGGCTCCATGTCTGTCTACAGCCAGATTGCAAGGCCGGCCTTCGCGCCGCCTGCCTGGCTGTTCCCCATTGCCTGGAGCATCCTGTACGCCGCCATGAGCGTCTCCCTGTTTCTCGCCATCCGCAAGGATGTGCCCAGCCGGGCCACCATTGCCCTGTACATTGTTCAGCTGGTGGTAAACCTGGCCTGGCCTTTCATCTTCTTCACCCTGCAGGCCTTTGGGCTGGCATTCTGGTGGCTGGTGGTGCTGCTGGCACTGGTGCTGTGGCTGATGGTGCGCTGCTTTCGCACAGGGCCGGTGGCTGGCTGGCTGCTGGTGCCTTATGCAGCCTGGACAGCCTTTGCCGCTGTGCTGAGCTTTGCGGTAGCCAGGCTGAATGCATAAAGCACAACCCCGGGGATGCTTGCCTCCCCGGGGTTGTTGGCATCAAAGACAGCTGCGCACGGCCTGCACCCGGGCGGATACATCCGCAAACTCCTCCGGCGTCAGGGACTGGGCGCCATCGCACAGGGCATGCTTGGGGTCGTTATGCACCTCGATGATCAGGCCATCCGCACCGCAGGCCGCCGCCGCCAGGGACATGGGCTTCACCAGCCTGCTGACGCCTGTAGCGTGGCTGGGATCCACAATCACCGGCAGGTGGGTCAGCTGGTGCAGCACAGGCACGCAGCTTAAGTCGAGGGTGTTGCGGGTGGCCGTTTCGAAGGTGCGGATACCCCGCTCGCACAGAATCACATTCTCGTTGCCGCCCGCCATGATATATTCGGCGCTCATCAGCAGCTCCTGCAGGGTGTTTGCCAGGCCGCGCTTCAGCAGGATAGGCTTGTTGCACCTGCCCAGCTCCTTCAGCAGTTCAAAATTCTGCATGTTCCGCGCGCCCACCTGAATCACATCCACATCCGCAAACATGGGCAGATGGTTGGCATCCATAATTTCCGTCACAATGGGCAGGCCGGTGGCCTTCTTGGCCTCCACCAGCAGGCGGATGCCTTCACCGTGCAGGCCCTGGAAGGCATAGGGCGATGTCCGCGGCTTGAACGCACCGCCACGCAGCAGGGTGGCGCCAGCGGCCTTCACAGCCTGTGCCACGCAGATGATCTGCTCCTCGCTCTCCACCGAGCATGGCCCGGCGATAATCTGGAACATGCCGCCACCCAGCTTCACACCGCCGCAGTCGATGACGGAATCCGCCGGGTGAAACTTGCGGTTGGCCTTCTTGTACGGCTCCTGAATGCGGCGCACGGCCTCCACGTCGTCCAGGGTAACAATCATGTCCTCATCAATGCGGCTGGTGTCGCCCACCAGGCCCATAATGGTGGAATGCTCGCCCTGGGACAGGTGGATTTTCAGCCCCATTTGGGTGAAAAACGCCGTCAGCTTGTCAATCTGCTCCTGCCTGGCCTCCTGCTTCAAGATAACAATCATGTGTCCAACCTCCGCCTTCTGCAAAATGAAAAGCCCCGCAGCACAGGCCGCAGGGCTGTTGGTGGATGCATCCCACGCCAAATCACGCCCTGCACATGCGGTACAGAACGTAATAATAAGCGTAGCGAGCACGAAGCATCTTGCGCATCCTCCTTCATGGAATGGAACCATCATACGCTATTTTCCGCCCTTTTGCAAGGGGCCAGCGGAAAGGAAAACAACGCAAGAACAATCAGCCGTCCTTATAGGTTTCCTCCAGGTACTTTTCCAGCTTGCGCTTCACCCGCTGCAGGGCATTGTCGATGGATTTCACATGCCTGCCCAGCGTATCGGCAATCTCCTGGTAGCTCTTGCCGTCCAGGTACGCCCGGAGAACCTCCTGCTCCAGGCCGGAAAGCACCTCATCAATCTTATGATGAATGCTTCGCAAATCCTCCTGGCTGATGATAAGCTCCTCCGGGTTGGTGGCGCGGCCTTCTGTAATCACATCCAGCAGCGTCCTGTCGGATTCCTCGTCGTAAATGGGCTTGTTGAGGGAAACATAGCTGTTCAGGGGGATGTGCTTCTGCCTGGTTGCCGTCTTGATGGCGGTGATAATCTGCCTGGTGATGCACAGCTCCGCAAAGGCGCGAAAAGTGGCCTGCTTTTCCTCTTTGAAATCGCGAATGGCCTTGTACAGGCCAATCATACCTTCCTGCACAATGTCCTCGTGATCCGCGCCGATGAGGAAATAGCTCCGGGCCTTGGAGCGCACAAAATTCTTGTACTTGTTCAGCAGGTATTCCTCTGCCACCGTGTCCCCCTGGCGGCACAGGGCAACCACCTCCTCGTCGCTCATGGCGGCGTAGGCCTCGGTGGAAACAGGCGCTTCCTCCTCCAGGTCAGGAAGGGAAAGGGCTGCCATGTCCATCTGCTCCCCTTTGGTGAAGTCCATGTCCCGGTCATCCATCGTTGTGTCCTGCCTTGTTCGTTTGTTCATCCGCGGCGCAGCTTTTCCAGCACGGCTAAGGTATCCTCCGGCAGGCGGGCTGCAAGGCTTTGCTTGCGGCCCAGGCTCTGGTGCCGGTGGGCCTCCATGCCGGTGGTGCGAAGCTGCTTCAGCTCCCGCAAAAGCTCACGGGAGGTCATGCGCGTGGCGCCCGTGGCCAGCACCTGGGATTGCTCCAGCCCGTCGGATGTGGCAACCCGCACCGTGCGGTACCTGGGCGTTTGCGCCACCAGGCGCTCAATGTAGCTGTCCGCCGTTTCCCCATGGCAGGTGAACACCAGGGTCACGCTGCCAAAGGTTTCCTCCGTCCGCAGCTTCCTGTCGGACTGATAGCCATCGAACACCAGCACAATCTCCTCGCCTGCGTAGCCGCTGTAGTCCTGCAGCTGGTGCATCAGCCTGTCCCGGCTCTCATCCAGGGACCAGCCCTGCTTCTCCGCCTCCCGCCAGGCGCCGATGACATTGTACCCGTCCACAATCAGCAGCGGTTTCATTGCCTGCGGGAGGACAGCACCCGGTACATCACAATGCCTGCCGCCACGGAGGCATTCAGGCTGTCGATATGCCCGGCCATGGGCAGGGAAACCTTCTGGTCGCAGGTTTCCAGGGTCAGGCGGCTCACGCCTTCACCCTCCGCGCCAATCACCAGCGCCACGCCGCCCTTGAAATTCACCCGCTCGTAGTCCTCGCCGTCCATGTCCAGGGCATAGGCCCACACATTCTGCTTCTTCAGCTCGTCAATGGTGCGGTTCAGGTTGGTCACCCGGGCCACCTTCATGTGCTCAACAGCACCGGCGGAGGCCTTCACAGCTGCGGGTGTCAAACCGACGCTGCGGCGCTCCGGCACAATTACCCCATGGGCGCCCACGCATTCGGCGCTGCGGATAATGGCGCCCAGGTTGTGGGGATCGGTCACGCCGTCCAGCAGGATGAGGAAGGGATCCTCGCCCTTTTCTGCCGCCAGGGCCAGCATGTCCTCCACGGTGGCATACTGGTAGGCGGAGGCAAAGGCCAGCATGCCCTGGTGGTGCGGGGTAATCTCGTCCAGGCGGGCCTTGTCCACCTCCTGCACCAGCACATGAGCCTCCCGGGCCATCTGCACAATCTCCCTTGCGGAGCCGGACAGTTCGCCCCGCTGCACCAGCAGCTTTTCAATGTCCCGGCCGGCCTTCAGTGCCTCGCGGATGGGATTGCGGCCTGCCAGCAGGTTTTCCGGCGCGGCATCCACCACGGGCGGCGCCACAGGTGCCGGCGCGGGCCGGTGCTCAAAGTCACGATAGGAGGGCGCAGGCCGCTTCTCCTCCACCCGGTGCTCCGGCCTGGGTTTCCTGTCGAAGGAGCGATTGTCCCGGCGGTCGTCATAGGTGCGGTGCTCGTCATTGCGGCGGTTTTGACCGTAAGACGGGCGGCTGTCACGGTAGGAGCGCCCGTTGCGGCGGTCGTCCCGGTCGTCCTCCGGGCCAAACCGGCGGGATGCACCCCGGTAGCGGGTGCCTTCCTCCTCCCATTTTTCCCTGGAGTAGTCCTTCTTCACCGGGCGCTTGCCGGGTACGTTCTGATAGAATGCCATTGTTATTCTCCTCTATGCTTCAATTCTTCAATCATTGCCTGGCGTTCACGCTTGATGTCGCCAGCCTTGCCGCAGGTTTTGGCACCCTCCGGACAGGCGCCGCGCAGGCAGCCGGGCCCGGCATCGGCAAACAGGGCAGGCGCAACCTCCATGCACAGGCGGTGCATTTCCTTTGCCATGGCGCGAATCTCCCACTGAGCACGGTTGCACATGCGCAGGGAGAAAAAGTGCCGCAGCTCCCGCACGTTCATGGTCATCATCAGCCGGGTTTCGCAGGCGCCGGGCAGCACAAAGCGTGCATCCTCGTTGCTGCCTTCGCCGGTGCCCAGCCTTTCCTGCCACTGGCAATACCATTCGTGCATCTGCTGCATCTGCCGGTGATACTCCGCCTGCGCATCTTCGCCCAGCGCAGCAATTTTGGGCGGCATGATGTACCCAAAGCCGTTCTCGTAGGACACATACCGCTGGCTCTGCACGGAGAAGCTGGCCAGCCGGTGCCGTGTCAGCTGGGCCAGCAGCACACGGCTCACGCCCTCCACGCCAAAGGTGAAGGTTGCATGCTCCAGCACGGATTCATGCCCCATGCCCATGATTTTCTGCACAAAGTCGCTCTGATCCTTGGCGGAAACCCGCTGTGTCAGGTCGTCAATGGTGGCGCGTGAATAGCACAGCCGCGCGCCCAGGGCCACGGTTTCCTCCGGGGAAAGGGTGTGGCGGATGAGCGCCACCTTCAGTTCAGCCTGCATGGGTGTCCTCCTGCTGGGAAAGATCGAACAGGTACAGGAGCCTTTCCTCCTGGCCTGTCAGGTACAGGTAGCCAATCAGTGCCTCCAGCGCCGTGGCGGAGGCATAGTCCGCCGGGTTCTGATTCCTGGGCACGGGGTGCCTGGCGTGGGCGTTGCGCCCGCGGCGGAGGATGTCCGCCTCCGCATCGGTGGTCAGGCCTTCCAGCCGCCTGAGTGCCGCCGCCTGGGCAGCTGCATTCACCCGGGCCACAGCATCCTGGTGCAGGTGGCGCAGGTTGCGCCCACGGTACACCAGCCGCGTGCGCACCAGCAAATCCCACACCGTATCGCCAATGAAGGCCAGCTGCAGGGGGTTCAGCAGCCGCGCTGCTTCTTCGGTCATGGGTGCGGACTCCCGCAGGCTCACGCCACCGCCTCCTTTATCGCATACACCGTTATTATACCATATCGCCCGCCTTTTGGATAGCCTTTTCGATAAAAAACCTTTCGCCGGGCATATGGTGCCGGCGATGAATGTTTTCTTGACTTTTGGCACATGTTTGCGCATAATATGCATAAGTGGGCTTTTGCACATTTTCACCCACATGAAGGGAGGCCTTGCCGTGTCCAGCACCATCACCCATGTACAGAAGGGTTCCATCGCCGCGCGGCTGGGCCTGCGGACAGGCGATGTGCTGGAGCGCATTGCGGGCGAGCCTGTTGTTGACCAGATTGACTATCAGGCGCTGACCGCCCAGGAGCGCTTTCCCATCGACATCACCCGGGACGGGCAGCCCATGACCTTCCGCGTAAGCAAGGAGGACTGGGAACCCCTTGGCGTTACCCTGGACCAGACCATCGTGTCCAGCCCGCGTCCCTGCAAAAACCACTGCATCTTCTGCTTTATCGACCAGATGCCGCCCGGCATGCGGCGCACCCTGTATGTGAAGGACGATGACTGGCGGCTGTCGCTGATGATGGGCAACTTCATCACCATGACCAACATTTCCAACAGCGAAATGGACCGCATCATCCGCCGGAAGGTGTCGCCCCTGTACATCTCCGTTCAGGCTACCGACCCTGCTGTGCGGGTGAAGCTGCTGCGCAATCCCCATGCCGGTGACATCATGGACAAGCTCCGCCTGCTGAAGGACAATGGCATCCGCTTCCACTGCCAGCTGGTGCTCTGCCCCGGGTGGAACGATGGCGATGTGCTGCTGCGCTCCCTTGCCGATTTGCGTTCCCTGGCGCCTGCAGCCTGCTCCGTTGCCCTGGTGCCCGTGGGCCTCACCCGCCACCGGGAAGGCCTGCCGGAGATAACGCCTTACAGCAGGGCATCCGCCGCCGCCCTCATCCGCATGATCGAACCCATGCAGCAGCAGTTTCTGCAGGAGATCGGCACCCGGTTCGTTTTTCCGGCGGACGAGTTCTATTGCCTCAGCGGCCTGCCTTTGCCGGAGGACGAGGCGTATGAGGACTATCCGCAGATTGAGAACGGCATTGGCATGCTGCGCATGTTTGAAACCGACCTGCGCTTTGCCGTGGAGGACTTCCCCGTGGAGGAAACGCCCCCGCGCCGCCTGGTGATTGCCAGCGGCACGTCCATCGCCGCGCAGATGCAGCGCTGGTGCGACATGTTTGCCCCAAAGGGCACCGCGGTGCAGGTCATCCCCATTGTGAATCACTTCTTTGGGGAGTCCGTTACCGTAACCGGCCTGATTACCGGCGGCGATTTGGTGGCGCAGCTCCAAGGCGTTGCCTGCGACGAGATTCTCATTTGCCGCAACATGATCAGAAACGAAGGCGACCTGTTCCTGGATGATATGACCCTGGAGGACGTGCGCAAGGCGCTTCCCGCTCCCCTGAAGCTGGTGGAGAACACGGGCGAGGGCTTCTGGCGCGCCATTAGTGGATTGGAGGAAAAGTAACCATGGCAAGACCGCTGGTTGCCATTGTGGGCAGGCCCAATGTGGGCAAGTCCACCTTCTTTAACAAGATTGCCGGAAAGCGCATCAGCATTGTGGAGGACACTCCCGGTGTAACCCGGGACAGGCTCTATGCCGATGTGGAGTGGATGAACCGCAGGTTCACCCTCATCGATACCGGCGGCATTGACCCCCGCAGCGAGGATGTGCTCCTCTCCCAGATGCGCCACCAGGCGGAGATTGCCATGGACACGGCAGATGTGATTTGCTTCTTTGCCGATGCCCGTGACGGCCTGACCGACGACGACCGGGAGGTTGCCAACCTGCTGCGCAAAACCCGCAAGCCGCTGCTCCTTGTTGTCAACAAGGTGGACTACGCCGGCCTGAACGACAGCCTGTACGAGTTTTACGAGCTGGGCCTGGGCGACCCCATTGGCATCAGCAGTGCCAACATGCTGGGCCTGGGCGACCTGCTGGAGGAGATTTGCAAAAACCTTCCGCCCCAGGATGAGGACGAAACCGAGGATGGCGCCCACGTATTGCAGCTGGCTGTGGTGGGCAGGCCCAATGTGGGCAAAAGCTCACTGGTGAACCGTCTGCTAGGCCAGGAGCGTACCATGGTCAGCGACATTGCGGGCACCACGAGGGATGCCATCGATACCAGGTTCACCGCCGCCAACGGCACGGAGTACAACATCATCGATACCGCCGGCATCCGCCGCAAGCGCGTGGTGGAGGAGGAAAGCCTGGAGCGCTACAGCGTGCTGCGCTCCATCGCCGCCATCCGCCGGTGCGATGTGGCGCTGCTGCTGATTGACGCCAACGACGGTGTCACCGAGCAGGACACCAAGATTGCCGGCCTCATCCGCGATGAGGGCAAGGCCGTGATTATCGTTGTGAACAAGTGGGACGCCATTGAGAAGGACACCGGCACGCTGGAGCAGTTCCGCAAGCAGATTATGGACGATTTGAAGTTCATGGACTACGCGCCGGTGCTGTTCCTTTCCGCCTTGACCGGACAGCGCGTCCACACCGTGCTGGACATGGTGGATCAGGTGTGGGTCATGGCCTCCAAGCGGGTGCCCACAGGCGTCCTGAACGATGTGCTGGCAGACGCCACAGCCGACCTGCAACCGCCTGCCTCCAACGGCCGCCGCCTGAAGATTTACTACCTGACCCAGCAATCCACCTGCCCGCCCACCTTTATCCTCTTTGTTAACGATGAAAGCCTCATGCATTTCGCCTACGAGCGATACCTGGAGAATTACTTCCGCAAGACCTTCGATTTCACCGGCACACCCATCCGCTTCATTCTGCGTGAAAAGAAAAAGGAGAAGTAAGTCATGACGATTGTGAAATACGTTCTTGTGGCGGTTCTCGCCTATCTGCTGGGTTCCATTTCCACAGGCCTGCTGGTAGCAAAATATGCCCACGGGCCCAACCTGCGGGAGGTGGGCAGCAAAAACACCGGCGCCAGCAACGTGCTGCGCACCATGGGCTGGAAAAGCGGCCTGATCACCTTTGCAGGCGACTGCCTGAAATCCCTTCTTGCCTGCCTGATTGGCCTGTGGCTGCTGGGCCACTATGGCGCCATGTGGGCTGGTCTGTTCGTGATTCTGGGGCACAACTGGCCTGTTTTCTTCCAGCTGAAGGGTGGCAAGGGTGTTGCCAGCTCCTGCGGGGTGATGCTGGTGTGCTTTCCCATTCCTGCCCTCATCAGCTATGTGATTGCCATTGGAGTTATTGCCGCCACCAAGTTTGTATCCCTGGGCAGCATGTGCATGCTGGTCTGCTATGGGCTGGTGGTGTGCCTGTTCTCCAGCGGCGGCGATGTGATAACCATCCTGTGGGCCATCGCGCTGGCTGCCATGTGCGTCATCCGCCACCATGCAAACGTAGGCCGCCTGCTTTCCGGCACGGAGAGCAAGCTGGGCCAGAAGGTTAAGTAATGGAGGGTACCCCTGTGTCCGACAGACTTTCCAAGATTCGCAATTTCTGCATCATTGCCCACATCGACCACGGCAAGTCCACCCTGGCTGACCGCATTCTCGAAACCACCGGTGTTTTCCAGCACCGTGAAATGGTGGATCAGATTCTGGACAGCATGGAGCTGGAGCGGGAGCGCGGCATTACCATCAAGAGCAAGGCCGTCCGCATGAACTACAGGGCTAATGATGGCGAAACCTACACCCTGAACCTGATTGACACCCCCGGTCATGTGGACTTCACCTATGAGGTCAGCCGCGCTTTGGCTGCCTGCGAAGGTGCCCTTTTGGTGGTGGATGCCACACAGGGCATTGAAGCGCAAACCCTCGCCAATGTATACATGGCCCTGGAGCACGACCTGGAAACCATCCCTGTCATCAACAAGATTGACCTGCCCTCCGCCCAGCCGGAGGAGGTGCGCCAGGAGATTGAGGACGTGATTGGCCTGGATGCGTCCTATGCGCCCTGCGTTTCCGCAAAAACCGGCCTGAACATTCAGGACGTGCTGGAAGCCATTGTGCAGCACATTCCCGCGCCCACCGGCGATGCGGATGCGCCCCTGCAGGCCCTGATTTTCGATGCCTTCTACGACAATTACCGTGGTGCCATCTGCTTTGTGCGCGTCAAGGAAGGCACCATCCGTCCCGGCATGCGCATGCGGCTGATGGCAACAGGCGGCGAGTTTGACATTGTGGAGGTTGGCACCTTTGCCCCCGGGTATCAGCCCTGCGGGGCGCTGTTTCCCGGCGATGTGGGCTATGTGGCTGCCTCCATCAAGGATGTGCGGGAAACCCGCGTGGGCGATACCATCACCGATGCCGCCCGGCCTGCAGCATCTCCCCTGCCCGGCTACCGGCAGGTGACCCCCATGGTGTTCTGCGGCATTTACCCTGCCGACGGCGCGGACTATCCCGCCCTGAAGGACGCCCTTGAAAAGCTCCGCATGAACGATGCCTCCCTGTCCTTCGACCCGGAAACCTCCGTGGCCCTGGGCTATGGCTTCCGCTGCGGCTTCCTGGGCCTTTTGCACATGGACATCATCACCACCCGGCTGGAGCGGGAGTGGGACCTGAACCTGGTCACCACTGCACCCAGCGTTATCTACCGGGTCACCAAAACAGACGGCTCCGTGCTGATGATTGACAACCCCACCAACCTGCCCAAGGTGGACGAAATCAGCTGCATGGAGGAGCCCTTTGTCCATGCCACCATCTATACGCCCCAGGACAGCGTGGGCACGCTGATGGACTTGTGCAAGGACAAGCGCGGCATCTTCCTGGACATGCAGTACGAGGGCAACCGGGTGAAGCTGAACTACGACATGCCCCTGAACGAGATTATCTTCGACTTTTTCGACCAGATTAAGAGCCGCAGCCGCGGTTACGCCTCCTTTGACTACGAGCTGAAGGACTACCGCGAAAGCGACCTGGTGAAGCTGGACATCCTGCTCAATGGCGACATCTGCGATGCCTTCTCCATCATCGTTCACCGGGAAAAGGCATACGGACGCGGGCGCAGCATTTGCGAAAAGCTGAAGGATGTGATTCCGCGCCAGATGTTTGAGATTCCCATCCAGGCGGCTATCGGCGGAAAGGTGATTGCCCGCGAAACCGTGAAGGCCATGCGCAAGGATGTGCTTGCCAAGTGCTATGGCGGCGACATTACCCGCAAAAAGAAGCTGCTGGAAAAGCAGAAGGAAGGCAAAAAGCGCATGCGCCAGTTTGGCACCGTGCAGGTGCCCAGCGAGGCCTTCCTGGCTGTGCTGAAAATGGACTAACGAGGTGCACCCATGCCGCTGACCATGCAAGAGCAACAGGCCCGGGCCTATACCGCATGCTTCACAGGCCACAGGCAGCTGGACAAAAGCCTGCTGCCTGCCCTTTGCGTGCGGCTGGACAGGGTGCTTGCCCGGCTCCACGCCATGGGCTACCGCCGGTTCATCTGCGGCGGCGCACTGGGGTTTGACATGCTGGCGGCGGAGCGCGTCATCGCCCTGAAGGAGCGTGAACCGGGCGTGCAGCTGGTGCTTGCCATTCCCTGCGCCGCCCAGTCCCACCCGTGGCCCGTGGCCGATGGGCAAAGGTACGAGCGCATTATCTACGCAGCAGACGAAACCCATGTCCTCTCCCGGGTGTACTACAAGGGCTGCATGGCTGTGCGTAACCGATATATGGTGGATCGCTCCTCCTACGTCATCTGCTACCTGACAGACACAAAGGGCGGCACCGCATCCACCGCAGCCTATGCCTTCAGGGAGAATCTTCCCCTGCTGAACATCGCCATGGAGGACGCCTGTGCCGCCTTTTGCAAATAGGCTTCACTTCCGCCGAATTTCGTGAATGGAGCCTTCCACATACTGCTCCTCGGTCTTGATTTCCCAGTGGAGCAGCACCGTCAACGCCGCACGCAGCGCAATCACCGCGCCAAGGATCGCCAGCTCGTTCCAGTCCCGGGCGATTACCGTGCGCAGCACCTCGCCACCCAGCTTGAACTCCAGCGCCAGGGCAATGCCCTGTGCCAGCTTCAGCCGGATGTGCGGGTCTTTTTTGAAATAGCCGATAACCCCCTGGCCGGCAGTAATCAGCAGCACCAGAATGCCTGCCAGCTCCACCAGACGAATGCCGATTTGCGCCGCATAGCGGACAATGGTCTCCAGAAACTCAACGATATGTTCCACCTAGTATTCTCCTTCTCAATGCTGTAAAGGGAGCTGACCCCATGGAGCTTTACGTTCACATTCCCTTTTGCCGCCAAAAGTGCCGCTATTGCGATTTTGCCTCCTATGCCGGCTGCGAAAACCGCATGGGCAGCTATGTGGAGGCCGTGCTGCAGGAGGCCGCTGTTCAGTCGGCGCGGCTGCACCACCCGCAGGTGGAAACGGTATTCCTGGGCGGCGGCACACCTTCCCTGCTGCCGGCTGATTTGCTCACCCGCCTGCTGCAAGGCCTGCGGGAGCATTTCACCGTGGCGGCGGAGGCAGAGTTCACCAGCGAGGCCAACCCGGGCACCCTGACCCCGGCCTGGCTGGATGCTGCCATCTCAGGCGGGGTGAATCGCCTGTCCATGGGCATGCAGGCAAAGCAGGACACCCTACTGCGCACCCTGGGCCGGATTCATGATTATGCCCAGGTGGAGCAATCTGTAGAACTGGCCCGCCAGGCGGGCATCACCAACCTGAGCCTTGACCTGATGTTCGGCCTGCCCGGGCAGACCCTTGCCGACTGGCAGGAAACCCTGCAGGCCGCGCTGGCCTTGCATCCGCAGCACCTGAGCTGCTATGGGCTTATTCCGGAGGACGGCACACCCCTGAAGGCCGACCTGGATGCAGGGCGATTAACCCTGCCAGATGAGGAAACCGAGCGCATCATGTATGACGATGCGCTGTCCTTACTGTCCTGCCATGGTTTTCAGCAGTATGAAATATCCAATTTTGCCTTGCCCGGCTACGCCTGCAGGCACAACCTGGGCTACTGGCGGCAAATACCCTATCTGGGCTTGGGTGCATCCGCCAGCTCTATGCTAACGGACTCCCCTACAACCGTGTATACCCGTGAAACCAATCCCGCCCAGTTGGCAGACTACCTGCGTATGACAAAAACGGCGGACTGGTCAAAGCGTGAAGTCATCCCGATCTCTGCTGGCGAAGCGCGGTTTGAAACCATGATGCTGGGCCTGCGCACCACCGAGGGGGTGTCCTGCAAGGCGTTCCAGAAAATGCACGGCATATCCGTGACAGATTGCTATGGTCCCCAGCTTGAAAACCTGCGAAATCGTGGCCTTGTATCCTTTATTGACGGCTGCTGGCGGCTGACTCGCCGTGGCATGGATGTGCAAAACGCCATTCTGGTGGAGCTGATGGATGACTGATTACAGCATCTTCACCGGCTTAAAGTCCAGCTTGCGAACGGTGTCCATCAGCAGGGCATCCGCCACATCACTCTCCAGGGTAATGGTGGCCGTTTTAGCCGCCAGGTCAACGGTGCAAGCGGTTACGCCGGGAACCTTCGACAGGTTCTTCTCCACGGCAGCCTTGCAGTGGTTGCACATCATGCCTTCTATCAGCATCTTCTTTTCCATTTTGTTTGCTCCTTTCAGTTCACAAGCTCCGGCACATCGTCCCGGGGCTTTTCTTCTTGATTGATGTCGGGCAGCGGCGGCAAATCCTCAATGGCCTCCAGACCAAAGTGGCTCAGAAATTCCTCCGTGGTGCCGTAGAGAATCGGCCTGCCCAGTGTATCCTTCCGGCCTACCTCGGCAATTAGATTCTTCGTCACCAAAGAGTGTATGGAATAATCGCATTTCACGCCGCGAATCTGCTCCACCTCCGCCTTGGTTACCGGCTGGCGATAGGCCACCACCGCCAGGGTTTCCATCACAGCCTGGCTCAGGCTCTGCTTCTGCACTGGCTGGAGCAGCCGTACCACATCATCGGAGTACAGGGCACGGGTTGCCAGCTGCACCTGGTGTCCAAAGCGCTTCAGGCAAAAGCCGCGCTGGGCAAAGTCATACTCGTCCCGCAGCTCGCTCAGCGCGCTTTCCAGCACAGGCAGGCCAATGTTCAGCGCCTTTGCCAGCTCTTCTACCCGCACGGCCTCGCCTGCCACAAACAGGATAGCCTCAATGCGGCCTTTCAGGTTTCCTTCCTCACACATCGGTCAACAACTCCTCCACAGGGTCTTCTCTGCGGCCTGGCAAAAGCAGAATTTCGCTGTATACGCCATCCTGCTCCAGGTGCATTTCACCCAGCTTCAGCAATTCCAGCAGGGCAAGGAACAGGGTCACCACTTCCTCCCTGGTGGGTGCGGCGCTGAAGGCCTCGTCAAAGCGCATACGGCCTTTCTTGCGGATGCCGTGCAGCAGGGTCAGCATGCACTCCTGTACGGTGTGCTCGTCCCGGTGAATGTCCCGGGGCGCGTAGTGATTCTCCTCGCTCTCCGCATCCGCCGCAGGCTTTCTGGCCCATATCCGCAAAAAGGCCTCTGTCAGGCCCTGAAGGGTCAGCCCCACAAGCTCGGTTTCCTGGGGCGGCAGAGGGTATTCCTCCGGCAGCTTGGTGAAAATGTCCTGGGCTGCCCGCTCAAACTCCTGCATGGCGGCGGCGGATTCCTTGTAGCGCTTGTACTCCTCCAGCTGGCGGATCAGCGCCTGCTCCGGGTCCTCCTCATCCTCGCCCACAGGCGGCGGCTTGGGCAGCATGGCCCGGCTTTTGATTTCCAGCAGGGTTGCCGCCATCACGAGGAAGTCCGTTGCGTCGTCCATGTCCAGGTCTGGCGCATTGCGGACGGACTCGATATACTGGTCGGTAATCTGGCTGACAAAAATGTCCTTGATGTCCACCTGGGCCTTGCCAATCAAATGCAGAAGCAGGTCAAGGGGGCCATCGAAATCCTTGAGCTGAAAGGTCATTCCCATGGTATCACGCTCCGCCGGAAATGGTGAGAAACAGGTTCAGCACCGCGCTGTACACGGAATCGTTCACCGTGATGAGAAGGTTATTCAGCACGCCGGAAAAGCACAGAACCAGCAGGACGATTTGCGCAATCTGGAAGGTTTGCTGGTTCAGGTTCAGCCGGCCCTTGAGCAGGGTGTCGTTCAGCAAGTGATAGCCATCCAGGGGCGGAATGGGCAGCAGGTTGAACACCGCCAGCGACAGGTTAATCTGGCTCATCAGCAGAAGGAACCGCTGCACATACATTAGCCAGGGTGCGGACATCAATTCTATTAATTCACTTTCCAATTCGCCGTAGGCAATGCCGTAGCCCACAGGAGACTGGGGATTCAGCAGCCATTCCAGCGAGCCGTTGCTATTCTTCACATAGGCAAGGACGTCCCGTTCCCACATCAGGCCGTTGATGCCCACGCTCAGCGCCGTGCACAGGATGAACAGCGTCAGGTTGGTGACAATGCCTGCAACGGACACCAGAAAATCATCCCGGCGATAGTTCTTGAAGTTGCGGGAATTTACCGGCACAGGCTTGGCCCAGCCCACGCCAATCACCAGCATGGAGATGGTTCCCAGGGGATCAAGGTGCTTGCGCGGGTCAAGGGACAGCCGTCCCATCCACTTGGCTGTCGGGTCGCCGCAGCGCAGCGCCACATAGCCGTGGGCCACCTCATGGAGGATCAGGCTCAGCAGCACGGTCACAGCCGTGTAGAACAGGTACAGCGCAAAGCCCAAGGGGTTTTGGGTCAGGTATTGTTCCCAGTATTGCAAACGGTTGATGACGGATGAAAACATGGTCAGCCTCATTTCTTGGTTAGTCGTCCATCAAGGTCACGGTTCCCTTATCCGCGTCCATGCGGTAGCGCCTGCCCAGGGGGAGGGTGAGCATCTCCCGCATATGTCCTGCCTGCAGACCAGACAGAACGGGCACATGCACCTTGGCGAAAACATCTCGCAGAACCTCATCCAGGGTTAGGCCAGCTTGTGGGTCTTCCACCTCACAGTCTGTAAACCCGCCCAGGATGATGCCCGCGCACTCCGTTAGCTTTCCAGCGTGGTAAAGCTGGTGGAAGTACCTGTCCAGCACATAGGTGCGCTCCCCTACATCCTCCAGGAAAAGAAGCTTGCCCTTCACATCCAGGTCATAAGCTGTACCCACACCAGCGGTGATAAGTGTCAGGTTACCGCCTACAAGCTGCCCTTCTGCCGCACCGCCGTGAATGCACTGCAATGCTGTGCCATTCATGTTGCGCAGCTCCTTGTCCGGGTGACCGGCAATGGCGTGCATCAGGCTATCCGTTGTTGGGCCGGGCTCCATGGGGCCGGACTTGGGCATGGGGCCGTGAAAGGTGCAAAGCCCGCATTTCTCATGGAGTGCAGTATGCAGGGTGGTAATGTCGCTGAAGCCGATGAACGCCTTGGGGTGGCGCTTCACCATATCCCAGTCAATCAAGTCCAGCATGCGGATGCACCCGTAACCGCCCTTGATGCACCACACACCATCCACCGTATCATCGGCAAAGGCACGCATAAAGGTGGCTGCACGCTCCTCGTCCGTGCCGCACAGATAGCCGTAACGCCTGGCACAGCCGTCCTCCTTCACCCGGAAGCCCAAGCCTTCCAGTCGGGTTTTGGCGCGCTGCACAAGTTCCTCTGCGTTCTCCTCATGAATGCAGCCGGAAACACCCACCAGGGCCACGGTGTCTCCGGGCAAAAGCGGCTTGGGAATCAGCATACACTCACCTCACTTGCGCAGCAGTTCCAGGGTGCAGGCGCATTGCAGCGCCACACCGGGCAAAAGGCAGGCCTCATCCACGCAGAAGGTGGCGGTGTGCAGGGCGGTTCCCACACCGCTGCCCAGGTCGTAATACACACCAGGTGTATCCTGCAGGAAGTAGCAGAAGCTCTCCACACCCAGGCTGGGCGCTTCCCGCCGGACGATTTTCTCCTTGCCCAGCATGTCCTCCGCAATGGCCTCCATGCGGGCGTAACAGGCATCATCGTTATACACAGCGCCGTAGCCTGGTGTGATGCGTACCTCCGCTGCACCGCCCATGGCGGCTGCCACGCCTTCCGCCGTGCGGATAATGCCGTCCTTCAGCTTTCCGCGGGTGCTGGCAGACAGGCTCCGCAGGGTACCCACCATGCTCACCTCGCCGCAGACAATGTTGTTGGCTGTTCCGCCCTGAATGGTGCCCAGGGTAATCACCGCCGGGTCAAAGGGGGAAATGCTGCGGCTGACCAGGGCCTGCAGGGCGCTGACCACCTGGGCTGCAATAACAATGGCGTCCGTGCCCGCCTCCGGGTATGCGCCATGGCAAGGCTTGCCCTGCACCCGGATGCGCACCTCATCGCTGGAGCCGCTGACGAACCCCGGCTTGGCAAAGAAGGTGCCCGGCTCGTACCTGGGGTTCATGTGCTGACCGATTACGCAATCCACCCTCGGATTGTCCATGCAGCCTTGTGCCACCATCAGCCTGCCGCCGCCAAAGGTTTCCTCCGCAGGCTCAAACAGCCACTTCACCGTGCCGCGCCATTTGTCCTTGTTCCGGCTGAGCCACATGGCGGAGCCCAGGGCCAGCGCCATGTGGGCATCGTGCCCGCAGGCATGCATCACACCGGGCACAGCGGAGGCAAAGGCCAGGCCTTCCGGCTCCTGCACGGGCAGGGCATCCATATCTGCACGGATGGCCACACACCGGCCTTCACCGTTGCGCAAAATGCCCATAACCCCATAACAGTCCTGAAAGGTATGCACCTCAATGCCCAGGGATGCCAGTTCCTTCATCAGCAGCTGCTGAGTATTCGCTTCGCTGCCGCTCAGTTCCGGGTGATGGTGGAGCTGGCGCCGCACGTCAACCACATGGGGTATAACATCTTGCAGGCGCGCCTGCCAAAGGTCAAGGCTCATTCAAAGTCCCTTCTTTCATCCATCAGGCTATCCAGTACCGTCACAATTCTCCCATGCTGGCGGTACACCCGCACAGGCCGCCGGGACAGGATGGTAATGGCCTCGTTGCGGTTGGTATCAGCCCAGTCCGCATAGGTCATGTAGGGTATGCCGCCGCCCAGCAGGTCAACCGTGTCGCCCACCAGGGCTTCAGGAATGTCCGTCACATCCACCATCATCTGATCCATGCACACCAGGCCCACCACCTGGGCCATTTGACCATGGATGCACACCTTTCCGCGCCCATTGGACAGGCACCGGGGATACCCGTCCCCATAGCCAACGCACAGGGTGGCAATCCGGGCATCGTAATCCAGAATCATGTCATCCCCATAGCCCACCACCTCGCCTGCGGGCACCTGGTGAATGCGGCTGATGGTTGTGCGGAAGGCCAGCGTTTCCTCGTCCTGAAAGGGCATGTGCTCGCTTCGGGAAGGCCTCACGCCAAACAGCATGGCGCCCACACGCACCCGGCTGTGGTGCCACTGGGGGTAACGCACCAGGCCGATGCTGTCGCAAATGTGAACATCAGCAATGTCCACGCCGCAGGCCTGCAGGCTGCGGTGCATGGTCATCAGCCGGTCATGCTGCATTTCGTCCCGCGCCTGGTTCACCAGGCCCAGGTGGGTAAAGAGTCCTTCCGCCTGCACATGGGGCGTTTTCTTCAGTGTATCAGCAATCCGCCGCGCCTCTTGCTCCTGCCAGCCAAACCCCAGCCGGTGAAAGCCCGTGTCCACCTTCAGGTGCACCCTGGCGGAGGACTGGCCCGCGGCCTGCTCCATGTCCAGCAAATCCTCAATGCCGCCAGCCGTCAGCGTTATCCGCTGGCGAATCAGCTCCGGCAGGCAGGCCTTTTCCGCAAGGCCCATCACCAGGATCTCGCCGGAGATGCCATGCTTTCGCAGCTCCAGTGCCTCCCTGGCACAGCTGACGGCAAAGCTGGTGCAGCCTGCCTCCTGCAGGGCCTGGGCCACACGCACCGCGCCGTGACCATAAGCGTTGGACTTGATGACGCAGGTCACTTTTGCCGTGGGCGCCAGGGCGCAGGCCGTGCGATAGTTGGCCAGCAGCTTGTCCAGGTCAATATCAATCCATGTGCGTTTGACAAAGGGTTCTTCCATCTGAGCTTCGCTTCTTTCGATTCATCATCCGGCCTGCTCCCGCATAGGCTGGCGTAGAACAGGATTAAGGAGGCGTTTTGCATGAGTGAAAACACCACAGGCGTCGATTTTCAGGTGCCAGCAGCCCAGAACTTCAACACGGAGAGCTTTGCAGGCTCCATGCAGCAGGTGTTGCAGGAGAACATTGGCAAGTATGTCATTGTGGATTTCTTCATGGGCACAGGCTCCCTGGAGCAGCGCCAGGGTTACCTGTACGATGTGGCATCCCAGTACATTGTGCTCTTTGACGAAATCAACCTGCACTATGTGGTCTGCGACATGTTCTCCATCAAGTTTGTCACGTTCCTCCTGCCCAACTACCGCTCCGGGCAGATACCTGAATTGCTGAACGTGCTGGAAAACGCCCAGCGGAACATCCCTGCGGAGGAGGGCGCATCAAATGCCGTTACACCGGCACAGGCTGCCTTTGCCTATGCCACACGCCGCCGTTAAGGGCCGCAGCGGCGCTTCAGCTCAGCCTCGTCAATAACCTCAATCCCCAGGCTTTCCGCCTTGGTCAGCTTGCTTCCCGCCGCCTCGCCTGCAACGACGAAGGCGGTCTTTTTGCTGACGGAGGAGGCCGCCGTGCCACCATTCTGGCGGATCAGCTCCTCCGCCTCCTTCCGGCTCAGCGTCGGCAGGGTGCCCGTTACCACAATGCTCATGCCGCTGAAAACGCCCTCTGCCTTGCCTGCCGCCTCCCGGGGCGTTACGCCAATGCGCAGCAGCCTGTCAATCATGGTGCGGTTTTCCTCAAAGGAGAAGAACTCCACCACGCTCTGGGCCACAGTGTCGCCCACATCCGGCAGCGCCACCAGCGCCTCCTGGGTAGCCGCGGATACCTTTTCCAGCGTGCCGAAGGCGTTTGCCAGATCCCTGGCAGTCTTCCGGCCCACATTGGGGATGCCTACCGCAAACAGGAAGGCATCCAGGGTGCAATGCTTGCTTTTCTCCAGCGCCGCCATCAGGTTTGCGGCCTTCTTTTCCTTAAAGCCGTCCAGGCCCAGCACGTCCTCCATGGTCAGGTGGTACAGGTCAGCAGGGTCGCGCACGTCCTTCTGGTCGTACAGCTGCTCCGCCGTTTTTTCGGAAAAGCCTTCAATGTCCATGGCGTCACGGCTGGCAAAGTGGCTGATGCGTGCCACGGCCTGCGGGCGGCAGGTCTGCCGGTTCATGCAGAACAGGTGTGCGCCGCGCTCCACCAGCTGGCTGCCGCAGGCCGGGCAGAGGGTTGGCTTTTCAATGGGTGTTTCGCCGTCCCCCGGCTCGCCCACGCGGCCCATGATTTCCGGAATCACGTCATTGGAGCGGCGTATCCACACCGGTGCGCCAATGGCAACCCGCTTGCGCTGAATATCGCCCCAGTTGTTCAGCGTAGCCTTGCGGACGGTAACACCGTAGAAGTCCACCGGCTCCAGGTGGGCCAGGGGTGTCAGCTTGCCGGTGCGGCCCAGCT
Organism: uncultured Faecalibacterium sp.; assembly: GCA_964383815.1. Taxonomy (GTDB): domain Bacteria; phylum Bacillota; class Clostridia; order Christensenellales; family Aristaeellaceae; genus UBA11524. The sequence goes on from CAYLIC010000001.1 coordinate 172,175, forward strand.
CCCAGGTAACCCGGTGCAGGGTGGTCACGCTTTCCTCCGCCTCAAACTTGTAGGCAACGGCCCACCGGGGAAACTTTTCGGTATACCCCATCTGCTCCCGCAGTGCAAAGTCCCCCACCTTCACCACCACGCCATCGATGAGGAAATCCAGGCTTTCCCGGGCGTGCTCAATCTCATGAATGCAGGCAATCAGCTCCTCACGGCTGTGAGGCCTGCCCAGATAATCGCTAACCGGGAAGCCGTTTTCCCGCAGGAAGGCCAGCATGTCCGGCTGGGTGCTGTAGGGCGGGTTGTCAATGGTGCCCACCTGGTAGAAGAACACATCCAGCCTGCGGGAGGCCGTAACAGCCGGATCCAGGTTTCGCAGGGCGCCGGCGGCGGCATTCCGGGCATTCTTCAGGGGTTCCCTGGCTGTCTGGTTGTATTTCTCCAGGGTGCTCAGGCGCATGATGCACTCGCCCTGCACTTCCAGCGTGCCCTGGTAGGGTATGGTCAGCGGCACAGCGCGAACGGTTTTTGCCTGAGGCAGAATGGCCTCACCCACCACACCGTTGCCACGGGTGGCGGCCTGCACCAGCCTGCCGCCCTGGTAGGTCAGGTTCAGGGTCAGACCGTCGAACTTGTATTCAACGTAGTATTGCAAATCGCTGCGGCCTGCCAGCTTCTCCGTCCGGCGGATCCACTCCTCCAGGGCGGCGATGGACTGCACCTTGTCCATGCTCCACAGGCGGTTGATGTGCCGGTGCTCGGCAAAGCCTTTCAGTGGCTCGCCGCCTACCCGGTGGGTTGGTGAATCCGGCAGGGTCAGCCCGCTTTCCTTTTCCAGGGCCACCAGCTGGTCGTACAGCTGATCCCACTGCATGTCGGAAATCACCGGCTCACCCAGCACATAGTAGGCATGCGCCGTTTCATTCAGCCGGTCAATCAGCGGACGCATCCGCGCAGCATAGTCGGTCATTCGTCATCCTCCAGCTTCACAATGGGCGCAATGGACAATACAAATTCCTTCACGCCGTATGCAGTAAACTCAATCTGTATCCGTGCATCGGCGCCGCTGCCCACCAGGGCCACCACGCGGCCTTCGCCAAACTTGCGGTGCATCACCCGGTCACCCTGCCGGAACAGGTTCTGCATGGCGCTGCCTGCCAGCTGCCGGGCCTTGGAGGGTGCAAAACCCTTCTGTACGCCGGGAATGTCCAGCGCGTTGCCGCCCAGGGTCAGCCGAGGCTTGCCCAGGTCAGCCATGGCAGGCGTGGACCGCAGGCCATAGTTGGAGCCATACCCTCTGGGCATGGGCCTGGGTGCCTCGTGGAAGGCGGTCTCCCGCTTCTGCGCCCACTCGTCCTCCAGCAGCCGCTCGGGAATCTCCGTCAGGAAGCGGCTGGGCGGGTTGTGATTCACCTGATTGTACAGCATGCGGTGCTGTGCACGGGAGAGGAACAGCCGCTTCTGTGCGCGGGTGATGCCCACATAGCACAGCCGGCGCTCTTCTTCCATGCGCGGCTCGTCCATCAGGCTTCTGCCGGATGGGAAAACGCCTTCCTCCATGCCTGTCATAAACACCGTGGGGAACTCCAGGCCCTTGGCGGAGTGCAGGGTCATCAGGGTGACGTACCCCTTGTTTCCCTCCACCCTGTCCAGGTCGGTCACCAGGGCCACGTTTTCCAAATAGTCCTCCAGGGTGGCGTTCTCGTCCGCCCGGGCAAACTCCTCCACCGCGCCCAGGAACTCCTGTATGTTCTCCACCCGGGCACGGCTTTCCTCCGTGTCCTCTTTCTGATACTGCTCCATCAGCCCGGTTTTTTCAATCAGCAGCTTTACAAAGTCCGCCAGCGGCAGCGCTTCCTTCATGGCTACCAGCATGGTCATCAGCTGGAAGAAATCGCCCACGCACTTCCGCGGCCTGGAGGACAGGCCATCGGGCAGGTCGGTCAGCGCGCTGTACAGGGGCATGCCGTTGTCCCTGGCGTGGTTCACCAGCTCCTGCACGGTGCTGTCGCCAATGGCGCGCCTGGGCACGTTGATAATCCGGCGCAGGGAAATATCATCCGCCGGGTTCACAATCACCCGCAGGTAGGCAATCACATCCCGGACCTCCCTGCGGTCATAGAATTTCTGCCCGCCAAACACCTTGTACGGTATGCCGGAGCGCATGAGCATTTCCTCAATCACGCGGCTCTGGGCATTGGTGCGGTAGAGGATCGCCATGTTGGCATAGGGCTCGCCATGCTTGTTCAGCTGGCGTATGCGGTCTGCCACCCAGGCGGCCTCCTCCCGCTCGTCACCGGCGCAGTACACCTTGATGGATTCACCCTCGCCAGCCTCCGTCCACAGGGCCTTTTCCTTCCGGCCCGTGTTGTGGGCAATCACCTGGTTGGCGGCATCCAGAATGTTGGCAGTGGAGCGGTAGTTCTGCTCCAGCTTGATAACGGTGGCATCCGGGTAATCCTTCTCAAAGTCCAGAATGTTGCGGATGTCCGCACCCCGCCAGCCGTAGATGGATTGGTCGTCATCGCCCACCACGCACAGGTTGCGGCTCTGGTCGGTCAGCAGCTTCACCAGGGTGTACTGGGCAAAGTTGGTATCCTGATACTCATCCACCAGCACATAGCGGAACTTGTTGCGGTAGTAGTCCAGCACCGGCGGGTGCTCTGCCAGCAGCTCCAGGGTTTTCATCAGCAGGTCGTCAAAGTCCAGGGCGTTCAGGCTCCGCAGGCGGGTTTCGTATTCCACAAAAACATCATGCATCAGCTGATTGCGGTGATCCCGCTCCGTTTTGGCAAACCATTCATCCGGGGACATGAGCTTGTTCTTCGCATCGGAAATCTTCACCTTGATTTCCTTGACAGGCAAAAACTTCTCGTCAATATTCAGGCGCTTCAATATTTCCTTCAGCACGGCGGCCTGATCGTCATCGTCATAAATGGCAAAGGAGCGGGCATAGCCCAGTTTTTCAATATCCCTGCGCAAAATCCGCGCACAGGTGGAGTGGAAGGTGGAAATCCAGGCCTCCTCCGCCTGGGCGCCCACCAGGTGTGTAATGCGTTCCTTCATTTCCTTGGCGGCCTTGTTGGTAAAGGTCAGCGCCAGGATGGACCAGGCAGGCACGCCGTGATCCATCAGGTTTGCCACCCGGCAGGTCAGTGCGCGGGTTTTTCCGCTGCCCGCGCCAGCCAGGATCAGCACAGGGCCTTCCAGGGTTTCAGCAGCCAGGCGCTGCTCCGGGTTGAGCATACTCAAGTCCATCATCCATACCTCAATCTTTCTGCTCCGCAGTATCCTGCGTCAATAAAACACCGTCACGCTCCAGGGCGTCCAGCACCCGGTCATAGCCGCCTGCGCCATAGAGCAGCGCCCGGTTTACCCGGCTGATGGTGGCAGAGGACGCGCCTGTCCTTCCTGCAATGTCCTGGTAGGTCACGCCGCGCCGCAAAAGGGCGGCAACCTCCAGCCGCTGGGCAATGCTCCGCAGCTCCGGAATGGTGCATATGTCCTCAAAGAAGCGATACGCCTCCTCCGCTGTGTTCAGCCGGAGCACAGCCTCCATCAGAAGGTCGGCCTGATTGTTTTTGATTCTGGATTCATACATACGCACCACTCCTTTTCGCGGCGGCACTATCACACTTTACCGCATAACATTATTATAGCACACTTTCCGCCGCCTGGCTAGCCGGAAAAAAACCTTGACACAGGTTTCTTCACCGACTATACTTTCCCACATGGGGTGCATCCGCCTTTCCCGCGCCCCTGTGCTTACGGAGGAGGAGATTGACCATGGCAAAGCTGCACGAGCTGTTTGGCAGCAATGTTTTCAACGATGCCGTGATGCAGGAGCGCCTGCCCAAGGATGCCTACAAGGCCCTGAAAAAGACCATCGATGAAGGCCGCCGGCTGGACCCGGAGCTGGCCGCCGTGATTGCCCACGCCATGAAGGAGTGGGCCGTGGAAAAGGGTGTGACCCACTACACCCACTGGTTCCAGCCCATGACAGGCATTACCGCTGAAAAGCACGACAGCTTCATCAGCCCCAAGGAAGGCGGGCAGATGATACTGACCTTCTCCGGCAAGGAGCTTGTCCGGGGCGAAAGCGATGCTTCCTCCTTCCCATCCGGCGGCCTGCGCTCCACCTTTGAGGCCCGGGGCTACACCGCCTGGGATCCTACCTCCTATGCCTTCATTAAAAACAATGTGCTGTGCATTCCCACAGCGTTCTGCTCCTATGGCGGCGAGGCCCTGGACACCAAGACCCCGCTGCTGCGCTCCATGGAGGCCTTGAGCAAACAGGCCGTTCGCGTACTGAAGCTCTTCGGCCGGGATGCCACCCGGGTGGTGCCCACCGTGGGCCCGGAGCAGGAGTATTTCCTGGTGGATCAGAAGCTGTTTGACCAGCGGATGGATTTGATTTTCACCGGGCGCACCCTGTTTGGTGCCAAGCCGCCCAAGGGCCAGGAAATGGACGACCACTATTTTGGCTCCGTTAAGCCCAGGGTGAAGGCCTTCATGACCGAGCTGGACGAGGAGCTGTGGAAGCTGGGCGTTCTGGCCAAAACCGAGCATAACGAGGCTGCACCCTCCCAGCACGAAATGGCGCCGGTGTTCACCGTTGCCAGCATCGCCTGCGACCATAACCAGCTGACCATGGAAATGATGAAAAAGGTTGCCAGGAAGCACGGCTTCGTTTGTCTGCTTCATGAAAAGCCCTTTTATGGCGTGAATGGCTCCGGCAAGCATAACAACTGGTCCATGACCACCAACACCGGCTACAACCTGCTGGAGCCTGGTGACAGCCCCTTTGAGAGCGCCCAGTTCATGCTGTTCCTGGTCAGCGTCATCAAGGCCGTGGACGACTATCAGGACATGCTGCGCGTGTCCGTTGCCAGCGCCGGGAATGACCATCGCCTGGGTGCCAATGAGGCGCCGCCTGCCATTATCTCCATGTTCCTGGGTGACGAGCTGAACGAGATTCTCGATGCGTTTGAGTCCGGCGCACCCTACCACAGCCGCGAGCATAGCGACCTGACCATCGGCGTGCATGTGCTGCCCAAGTTCCCCAAGGATAATACGGACAGGAACCGCACTTCTCCCTTTGCCTTCACGGGCAACAAGTTTGAGTTCCGCTCCCTGGGTGCCAGCGCCTCCATATCCGATGCCAACGTGGTGCTGAACACTGCCGTAGCCGAGTCCCTCCGGCAGTTTGCCGACGAGCTGGAGCAGGCCCGGGACTTCCAGGCCTGCCTGCACGATTTGATTGTCCGGGAGATTCGCCAGCACAAGCGCATTCTGTTTGATGGCAACGGCTACTCCCCCGCCTGGGCAGAAGAGGCACAGCGCCGCGGGCTGAGCAACCTGCGCAACACCCCGGATGCGCTGCCCTGCATGATCGACCCCAAGAACATCAAGCTGTTCAGCGAGCACAAGGTTTTCAGCGAAACGGAAATGCGCTCCCGGTATGAAATCAAGCTGGAGGAATACGCCAAGGTGGTGAACATCGAGGCGGAAACCGCGCTGACCATGGCACAGCGGGAGATTCTCCCCGCCGCCATGCGCTTCACCGGCGATGTGGCCCGGCAGGCCAGGGTCATCAAGGATGTTTCTCCCACCCTTACCGCCGCACCGGAGGAAAAGCTGCTGCTGAAGCTGACAGAGGAATGCACCCGCCTGTCCGATGGCATTGATGGCCTGCAGCAGGCCATTCTGGGTGCCGACCGCAGTGCCGATGCGCTGACCGCCGCCAGGTACCAGCGGGACAGGGTTATCCCTGCCATGAACGCCGTGCGCACCGCAGCCGATGCCCTGGAAACCATGATGGGTAAGGACTACTGGCCTTTCCCCACCTATGCCGAGCTGCTTTTCAACAGCTGATTCCCCTTCACGCCCCCATCCCGGGGGCATCTACGTGTCGAAAAAGTGGCAGAGCCACTTTTTCG
>CAYLIC010000002.1:0-129745 GCA_964383815.1 uncultured Faecalibacterium sp.
TGGTCATCCCCAAAGAGATTCGCAGAACCCTGCGTATCCGCGAGGGCGACCCGCTGGAGATAACAGGGAAAGCGTGGCAGCAGTTTTGCTTCGCAATGAGTGCCTTGGCAAAAAGAGCAGGATGGTGAGTGTGCATAGGATGCGCGAACTATCCCCAATTACAAGTTTTCATTCTCCTGCTGCGAAGGAAAAAGCGCACCGGAAACACCATGCAGTGCTTGTCCGATGCGCCATTTATGAATCAATTTACGAAATCCGCTTCAGAAAACCATTTCTTGCAACGCGGACCATTCCCGCTGTTTCATCCATTTTCGCTTATTCCACAGGATGAACGCTGAGTTTCTCAAATCTCAGTCCATCTGTCACAGCGCTGATGCCAACCCGTCCGCCAGTCCACGGCAAGGGGGCAATCATCTCCAGCAGCACGCCGTTTTCCCCATTTACGCTGATTTTGCTGCCCTGCGCATGGAAAATCAACGTAAGCTGGCGCCCCCATTCCACGCTGAGCGGAACTTCCCTTGTCACAATGTCCTTATAGCACTGTTTTGACAGGACAATTCGATTCTCCTGCACATGCAGCGCATACGCCCGACGGCTGGCCTTGACCCGGTCACCATGCCAGGACTCCCGGCTGGAGCGTATGTTTGGGTTCACTGTCCGCGCCTTCATATCCCTGTTACCGCTGCAAGTTGATGCGGCGGATCTCGTCCAGGTTCGCCTTGGGATTGCGATCCATGTCCAGCAGGCCGTTGACCTCCTGGAACACGTCCGTCAGCTGGGTGTAGCAGTAGCCCACAAAGCCGGGCATGTGCTTGAAAGCCTGGGTAATGGCCTCGAAGCGCTCCAGGAAAGCGGCCTCATCCTTCGCCGCGCCGTTGTAGCCCCAGTTGCCATCACTGGAATCCTTCGCCATGGCAATGCCGCCGAACTCCGTCAGCAGCTTGGGCTTGCCATGATGGTCATAACCCCTGGCGGTCACAAGGCGCCAAAAGCCCGGGTTGCCGTCCAGCAGCACATCCTCGTTGGTATAGTTGGGCGTAAGCTCATGGGGCCAGGCGGTGTAGTCGTGGACGGTGGCAATATCGGTGCTGGCCTGCTCCCAGCCATCGTTGCCGGAAACATAACGTGTGCCGTCCAGGCTGTGCACCATGTGATAAAGGGCATCCGCCAGCTGCTGGGCTTCCTTCTGTGTCTGGATGAAGGGCACACCCCAGCTTTCATTCAGCGGCACCCAGGCAATCAGGCTGGGATGGTTGTAGTCACGCTTGATGGCCTCGCTCAGGTCGCGCATCATGTTGCGCTTCTGGCTATCGCGGAGCCAGTAGGCGCTGGGCAGCTCGCCCCAGACCAGCAGACCCAGCTTATCCGCCCAGTACAGGTAGCGGGGATCCTCAAACTTCTGGTGCTTCCGGACACCGTTGTAACCCATGCGGATGGTCAGCTCCACATCCTTGCGCAGGGCATCATCACTGGGGGCGGTCAGCAGACCGTCCGGCCAGTAGCCCTGGTCAAGAATCAGCCGCTGGTACAGCGTATGGTTGTTGATGGTGATGGCGCCATTGATAATCTCAATCTTGCGCATACCGAAATAGGTATCCACCTTGTCGCAAACCTGACCATCCACAATGGTTTCAATGGACAAGTCGTACAGGCTGGGGCAGTGAGGCTCCCACATATGGATGCCTTCCAGGGTCTCATTGTGGCGCAGGAACATTTCCGTTGCCACATAGCGGTCAGTGGTCACCCGCACATCCTGCTGGGCCACCAAATCACCATGGAAGGAGGCGGTCAGGCGGATGGAGGCATTCTTGGGCAGCTCGTTCAGGCTGACCTCCACCTTGATGGAGGAGCGCTCCACACAAGGGGTCAGGCGGAAATCCACAGGATAATACTCGCCCACGCCCTCCAGCCAAACGCTCTGCCAGATGCCGGTCACAGGCGTGTACCAGCAGCCCCAGCACTCCGGGCGATGGCTCTGCTTGCCGCGGGGCTGGTCAGGCTCAAGGCGATCCTCTGCACGGACGGTCAGGGTGTATTCCTTTCCTGCCTCGGTCAGATCGGTAATGTCAAACGCAAAGGGCGTGTAGCCGCCCTCGTGACCGCCCAGGTACTGGCCGTCCAGCCACACATCAGCGATATAGTCCACCGCACCAAAGTGCAGCAGGCGGCGGGCGGTCATGTCCGCCGGAACGGTGATTTTGCGTGCATACCACACCACATCCACCGCATCCAGACACTCAATGCCGCTCAGCTTGCTCTGGTAGGCAAAGGGCACTTCGATTTTGTGGGTAGCAGGCAGGCTGCGGTACCACTTTTCCTTTTTGCCAGCCTTCAGGCGGTCGAAGGCAAAGTCCCACTGTCCATTCAGGGTGCACCAGGTTTTGCGAACCCGGTCAGGTCTTGGATGCTCCATCCGCAATGCTTCGTTCATACCAGTCATTCCTCCCATACGATTATTCATTGTTTTTCTTTTTTTTCGACACAGTCCAGACGCATGACAATGGCCTGTTGATGATCGCCAAATTGTTCGCCAAACAGGTTAATGCCGCCCTGATGCACCGCACCGGCTTTCACGCCGATTTTCAGGCTGATGTAGGGCTTGTCCGTCAGGGTTAGTTTCTGAAGGGTCACATCGGAAATGCGCTCATCGTTCAGGTAGCAGCCGTCCTCATTCACAAGCCAGCGGGTCAAAAGACCATACTGGGTGGATGATGGCAGCCACCATTCCGGCGTAAAGCGCCCCTGGCGACCGCCGAAGTCCCCCGGGCAGCACCAGGTTCCCAGCTCGATGCCATTGATGTCCACGGTAATGTCGCTGGGCCAATCCTTACGGTAGTTGGGTGCCTCCGAGCAGGACTCGAAGGAAACCTCCAGGCACTTCAGCTCATGATCCTTCAGCACCTGGTTGGAGAAGCGATACTCCACAAACCCCTGCTGAAACCACAGCAGCTGCGCCTCAAACCGCCCGGGATCGTAAAAGGATGCCACGTTGTCATGCTCGCCAATGTTGCTGCGGGCGCTGAGCAAACCGCAGGTTGGCACCACCCAGCAATCCGTATACGCACCGATGGGCATGGAGTAAAAGTAGCTTTCCACCTCCTTGTGGTACAGATGGTGCAGCTGAATGCTGACAGTGTCCTTCTTTCGGCTGCACAGCTTTGCCACGCCACGCACACCGGCCTGGCGTTCCGTGCGGATCAGCTCCGCCTCCTCCAGCACAACAATGCTGTTGGATACTGTAGAAATGGGCACCTCCAGCCGCTGGGAAAGCTCCAGCACGTTCATGCTGCACTCGTCCAGCAGCTGCAATATGTGAATGCGCAGCTCGCTGGACAATGCGTGCGCCACCCTTTGCAGCTTTTCGGGTTCCTGAAGGCTTAATTCCATGTGTTTCATGTGTCAACTGTCTCCTTTGCCATTGATCATGACAGCTGGCGTTCATTCAAGCGGCGTTACCGTGCACTCCTGCACGGTCAGTTCCTTGCCACTGGGGAAGAACCCCCGCAATCCGTGGGTAGCCAAACATATCCCATGGCACGCTGACCGTTAAGGTAATGCTCTGACCCTCCGCCAGCTCGTCGCCCGTTGCGGATTCGTACAGCACAACCGTTTCGGCTGCAGCCGCCTTTTCGCCCATTGCTTCAAGATAGGCTGCATAGTCCTCGCCTGCCGACTGGGACAGGTACAGCTGCGTCAGCTCCTCCCCCGTCACCGTCAGCGGAAGAAACATCAGCAATGCAATAAGCACGCTCAGCGGCTTCATTCTGCAGCTCACAGCACTACCCCTTTTGTTCCAAACTTCGTTTATTGTTTCCAACTATTTGAATTAAACCATATTTCATCGGGCATGTCAATAGGATTTGGCATCTTTATGTTTTATTTGTCCACTATCTTTCCCTTTATTGCATACTTGCAGTTGAGTTTTCATTGATGAAAGCGTTTTCTCGCTTGAAGAATCTGAAACAAAAGGTTCTTTCCACCCGTTCGGCTTTGTGTTTCGCTTTTTTTGAAACATAACTGTTGTGTTCTTTTTCACAAGGTCCGGCCTTTGTGCCAGAGATCTGATTTTGCGTTCAATTTGAAAGCGCGAATACGTCCTGCAGCATTTGCGTGTTCACGCAAAGCGGCAGATGACCGCATGCCATCTGCCGCCCTGCATCAGCCAGCCTATGACAGCGGGCCATTGAAGCCTTTCTTGCAGAATGCTGCTCAGCAGATGGAATCAGCCTGCTATACAAGCAGGCCGAACAGGAAATTTGCAAGTTCTGTATGCAGAAGATTGGCACCAGTGTTCAGTTCAATGGCGAGGTTCCTTGCGCCCTGAGCCTGCTGGCACGGCTGATAACCTCCGCCGTGGTTGACGCCAGCCGCACCGATACCCGCTGCTTTATGGAGGATCTGCCATTGCCCACAAACACGCTTCCCTCCTGGGATGCTTGCGCCGAAAAGGTTAGTGCATTCATCGGTTCCTCCCCCTGGGAACGCCTATCCAACAGGCTCCCAGAGATTTCTCAGCATGCTTGTGCCATATCAGGAAGGCGCGGAGATTATCCGCCAGTTGGAAGATGCCATCTCCCGCCTTGATTTCACCCGCACCCGCGGGCTGTTGGAAAAGGCGAAACCCTATACAGTCGCTGTGCCCAAAGCACAAATCCAGCGGATGTTGCAAAACGGCATCGTCGCCTTCGCTGCCAACGGCGGCTCCGGCAGCATGACGCAGCAGACCTTCACCTAGGGTGAGCCCCGGAAGCTGACCGCCAACAGCTTTACCAAAACCGGTCACAGCTTTGTAATTGACGGCCTTGCTCCGAAATGCAAACGGAGCAAGGCCGCTTTTCATCCTGCATCCATTTTCAACAGCCCCATTCGCCATAAAATACTTGATATTGTGAGAAGAAAAGTATATACTATTGAAGACGTGATATTATTTGGATATTTGGGTGCGGGTTTACCGTCCCTTCCACGAACGGATAGAAAAGGAGGTCTCCCCTATGAAGAAACGAGCTGTACTGTTCCTGCTGGTGATGTGCGCCTTGCTTAGCTGTACCTTCTCTGCAATGGCGGATGATTATCCACAGGAGACACCTTTTACCATCCAACAGGATGCTACGGAAGATTCAATTAACAAACTGTTCAAGGAAGAAACAGTGGACTTGAAAAATGACAAGGGTCAGATCGAGTCTATCAAACTCAGCAAAGGCTCCTGGGTGAGGATTATGGGAAGGCTGGATAAGATGGATATCAACCTCGGAGAGAACTTCCATGTGATGCTCATCACGAACTGTATCTACACCCCTCAAAAGATTACCATCGGCAAAAACACAACCCTGGAAATTTCGAGCTATGTCAGGCCCATTATCGAGGGCGATATCGAGAATCATGGCACCATCCGCTCTTGCAGCGACCGATTCCAGACAAAGGGGATAACCAACAACGGTGCCTACGCCGGTACTGTTTACAACTACGGCACAATTGAGGGCGGCGTCTTTACCGGCACAGTCATCAACATGCCCGGCGGAACCATAACCGGTGGCGATTTTTCCAAAGCCACAATATATGAGCAAAGCAATAAAGACGATCCAACCACTCGAACCCTGATAACAGACGATAATTACAAGGGCTCTACTGTCGAAAACGCCTGGATTACGGTAACGCTGGATTTGGACGGCGGTACGCTGCCGGCCGGCGCTGCGGCCACGCAGACCATCCGGCGCGGCGCATCACTTAAGTCGGCTGCTCCCACCAAAGATGGCAAACAATTTGCCTACTGGGAGGGAGTGAATGACGGGCGCAGCTATTACTTCGCAAACGATGCCATCAACTGCCCTTATACGGATACCGGCGTGGAGCTGAAGGCCGTGTGGTGCGATTTTCTGATCAATTATAAGCCGGCAGTGCCGTCAAATATCGAAGGCGAAGTCTACCCCCTATGCACAACCATGCTGCCACAGGCTTTTACGATTGGCGAAGCGATGACCCTGAACTCATGCGAAATAAACTATCTGACAAAAGACAAAGCATCAGCCTACTTCCTCTACTGCTGGAACACCCAGGCTGACGGTTTGGGCAGGAACTATGACCCGGCTTTGAAGTTTACAGCCACAGAGCCAGGGAGTATGACGCTGTATCCCCGGTGGAAGAGTGCCGAAGTCCTGACCACACAGCTCTATCCTGTGCTATACAGAAAGGATAAAGACTCAACCCCCGTTTCTAAAGACGTTACAGGCCGCGACGGACTAAATAAACATACGCTTCTGTCCCCTGACGATCCAGATTTGAATTATACCGCCGACAGAGGAAAGGAATTTGCCGGCTGGCTGCTCTCAGCCAGCAACAAATGGACAGGTAATAATCCTCCAGAGACGCTCCCCGAATATAACATGCTGTTTCAACCTGGTGAAGAGGTTCTCCTAACGGTCTGGGAGCATCCGTATCCATATGAAGGAAAAATCCCTTCCAGGTCATTCCAAACCTTCATTACCGCCCAATGGAAATCCCTGCCCGTTACGGAGATTACCTTTGATGCGAACGGTACGGGCGTGACCGGTACCACCGGCAACGGCAATAAGGAAACCTACTTTAAGGGCGAAACCCTGCCCCTGCCCGCAAACGGCTTTGCCCGCACGGATTATGCCTTTACCGGCTGGAACACCAAAGCCGACGGCACCGGCACGGGCTATGCTGATAAAGCAAATATCACCATCGAAGGCGATGCGCTGGTGGGCAAAAACGTAACCCTGTACGCCCAGTGGAAGTCCACCGCTACACCTACACCCACGCCTACACCTACGCCTACGCCTACACCTACACCTACACCTACACCTACACCTACACCTACACCTACACCTACGTCCACACCTACGTCCACACCTACGCCTACACCTACACCCACGCCTACACCGACGCCTACACCGACGCCTACACCCACGCCTGCACCCACACCTACCCATACCCCGCAGGCGACCACCCCGCCCAAGACCGGTGATGCATCCAACCAGTCCCTGTGGCTGGGCCTGTGCATGGCCAGCGTTGCTGCCATGGCTGGGCTGATTGTTGCAAAAAAGAGCCGCTTCTCCCGGCGGTAAAGCGCAAACCCTGTTGTAGAACAGGAAAATAATTGGCGGCCTTGCTCCGAAATGTTAACGGAGCAAGGCCGCTTATCTCATATTCAATAGTAGAGCTTCGAGAACCAGCGGAGGCTTTCCAACTGATCTATGTTGGTCATCCAGCCGGAAGCATACGGGAAGAACATGTCAAAGAACAGCGCCGCAAAAAGCACATACAGGATCGGCAGTCCATACTTGGCGATAAATCTGTTCTCCCGTCGCTCGCTGACGAAAATCAGGCCGGCTATGGCAGCATCCACAAGCAGCATCGGCCACAGCGGCGCGTACATCCGGGTATACAGCAGCGCTTCCATCGCCACCAGCAGCACAGCTAACAAGGTGTAACGCAGCCAGCGGCTTGCCTTGCCCAGCCAGCAAATGCACACTGCCGTTGATAGAATGATAAAGGGCACGCTGGCAAAGTAGTGGTAGATGTACATGCTTCTGGGTACCAGAACCCAGGGCAGATACTGGGCAAGGAAGCCAATGCCCAGCACCAGTACCGTCATACCCCAATCCTCCTGATGCACATCGGCGGAGGAAGCAACCACATGCTTTGCCATCCGGCAGAGGAATACCACCAGCACCACTGCCATGGCTAAAGCGCCGATGTAGAAAATCCACGGGTTGCCCATGCACATGATGGTGGATGCATAGCCTGCAGGCTCGTATTTATCCTGGGTATACCACATTGGCTTGAGGATGAGGGGCCACTGCCACCACGGCGACTGGAAGGGGTGATCCATGCCAAGGCCCGGGCTGCTGTGATAGCTGAACATGTCAATTTGGGCATCAATCACGCGCCGGATGGTTACAGGGCCGGAAGGTGACAGGCAGGGAATGTAGCACAGGTAGTAAATCACGCCGGGAATGAGAATGAAGAAGCCCACGCAGAACAGGCAGGTCAGCATAATCCGCTTCGAGGTGAACTGCCGGGCGATCATGCCTCGTCCATTCAGCGTGTTCTCCTCTTCGCCACGGGCCAGGCAGCTAATCCGCCAGTGACGGTAAATGGTGATGAAGAACAGCAGTGCCAGGCCAGCGGCAGCATACAGGCCAATCCATTTGCTGGCGATGGACAGGCCCATACACAAGCCGGAAAGGAACAGCGGAATCAACGTCCGCAGGAAGCTGCGGCTCATCAGGCGCGGGTTTTCCTCCGCCGTGAACACATCCGTCTGCATGTAGCGAACCATGAACAGATAGCTGAGCAGGATGAAAAACACCGGGAAAGAATCAATGGTGGCAACGCGGGTCTGGGTGTAATGCATCAGATCCAGGGAAAAAGCAATCATGGACAGGCTGGCAATGCTGCGCTTGTGGGTCAGCTGCTTGGCCAGCAGGTACAGGGCCGGCAGCATCAGCACGCCAACCAGCGTACCCGCAAAGCGCCAGCCAAAGGGCGTCATGCCGAAGATCGCAATACCCACCGCTATCAGCAATTTGCCCAGGGGCGGATGGGTGGTTTCGTAAGGCTGTTGTCCATGCAGATGCTCATAGGCCGTACGAGCATAATAGATTTCATCAAAATAGGTACCGCTGTACCAGCCGGGCTCGCCGATGCATGTATCTGCTTCATCCACCAGATGCTCCGCCGGCTGAGGATTGTCCAGCACTTTGGGGTTGGCCCCCGAGTGGCTGACAATGGACAGGGGCAGGGTGTTTCCGTCCAGATCCCGGGCCACAATCTCCCACAGGTTCAGCCCGGCATTCTCTGCGTTGAGCAGCAAATACCGGCCGTTCAACGTCAGAGGTGCGTTGGAATAGCTGGGTGGCTCGCCATCGCTCTGCACGGACTGTGCTGCATACACCCAACGGTAACAAAGCCAACTGTTCATTTCACAGGGATAGGGTTCCGACCAGTTTTCCCCGTCATCGCTGACAGAAATGGAAAAATCGTCATAGCTACCGCCCGCGTAGTACAGCACTTGGAATCTCTGGCTTTCGCCCAAATCCATCACTACACGCTCCCTGGAGGAGGAGGAAACCCACGCCGTTTGCGGCGCAACGGTACTGCCCAGGTTGGTAAAGGCAAGCGCGCCGTAGAGCACGGTGACAACGCCCATGACGGCGTAGTCCTTCCATCCAAGGTGCAGCCTTGCATCCCGCGGGTGATTCAGCAAATGCCAATACCGCTTTGCCCCTTTTCCTGGCTTCGACTGTCTTTTGGTGCGTCCTTCCCTCAGCCCGGTATAGCCAATCCAGAAGGCGAAAATCAGCAGCAACAGATTCAGCAGGCACAGCGCATTGTTCAATACCAGTATGTCCGTGTTCAACTGTCCCTGCTCTGCACCGTACAGGATGGTGTTCTCCAGCACGATCGCCGTATTGATGAACGTGGTAACGGAAAAACCCGTGAACAAAACCAGCACACGCCAGTCATGGGTGAGAATATAGCAAACCAGCAATAGAATCAGTGTGGTGAACAGGCAGCTTTCCTGCACCTTCACACCCAGCACATAAGCACCCGCCAGCGCCAGCGCCATGCAGAAGGGCAGCTGTCCCCTCGCCCTGCCCCGAATCATGCACAGCACGGCAAAGGCGCAAGAGAAAGCCACCATAGCATAGCCAACGGCAACATATGTCGCCTGAAGCAGGCACAGAAGGCCCAGCACAGCGGCAGCACCCAGCAGCAAAGCACCATGGGCAAGCTGCTCCCTTCGCTTTTTCCAAATACACCAACCGCCAAGCACAGCGAGCAGCGCCGCCAGAATGCCGGACAGCAGCCCGGGTGCTGCCTCGGCCAGACCAGCCCAGTTTGTGCCTGGCAGACAGGACAGGTTGGCGTAATTCAACGTGGCATAAGAATAGTTGGAAAGGACATCCCCGTATAGCTCGCTTTCCTGAAGAACTGAAAAGAGCAGGGTGATAATCAGCGCCGCCAGAGCAGATGCCAATGCACCCCAGCCGACCTTTTTCAGCTGCTGTTTGCGGTTTTCTCTCCCGCGAATCAGGCAGAGGATGAGCCACGCCAGCCCCAGTGGTGCGCACAACAGCACCTGAGCCTTCACCAGAGCGGCGCAGGTGAACACAGGCAGCGCAGCCTGCCAGCGATGGTTCATGGCCAGAATCACCGTAATCAACAGCATCAAGGCTAAAACGCTGTCCGCCGGTCCCCCCGCAACGCCGTTAACCAGCACCGCAGGGTTCAGCAAATAAGCCGCCGCCAGCAGTGCGGATGCGCCTTCCTTCATCCCGCGCTCTTTTGCAAAACGATACAGCACCAGCGCTCCTGCCAGATCACAAAGGATGGGTAGCAGGCAATCCACCAGCCGCGCAGCGCCCAGGCTCCCTGCGGCAAGGCCGGTCACATTCGATCCCAGGCAAACGCGCAGCGCGGCAGCAGCCGCAAGCACCGCACAAAGCAGCACTGTGCCCACTTTGTCGCCAATGTGGCTGCTTGCATAATAGCCGATTAAGCATAGCACCGCAAAGGCAATAGCCAGCGCCACAGACAGCAGCGTGTGCTTTTGCGGCTCTTCAGGCATCTCTTCCTGAACAGGGGCGCTCCCATAATACCAAAAATCCACATAAGACCCGACAGGAATCTTATCCACCTTTTCAAAAACAATATCATCAAAAAAGGCTTTGCCAACACTTTGTGAAGTGTATCCTCCAACGCGGACACCAAAGGTAAGCTCTGTCTGGGACGGGCCCGTTTCGCCGTACCATTCCAGATACGCCCATTTTCCTCCGGTATCAAACAGACATTCAGAAACTGCGGAAAGTCCTTCCAATGCAAAGTTCGCGCCATTGCCAGCGTCCTCCATATGATCCACCAGCACATAGCCGCTCAAGCGGTACCAGCTGCCCGGCTCCACAGGAACGGTGCAGATCAGCCGCGTATCGTTGCTGGACGTATTCTCAATCATAACGCTGTACTGACCGGAATGAACCTTTTCCTGACTGACGCCCACCGTGGAATTGCCTGTCTGTGTATGATAGATGTTTTTTGCCCAGCCAACAGGCAACCCTGCTTCATCCACCTGCTCAAAGCCGCCGTTTTGCAAAAGATTTTCCGCCAAAACGGCCGCCGGCAGCAAGCACAGCAGCACAGTCAACAGCAGCGTCAAAAAACGTTTCATTGTTTCGCTCCTTCTTTGATGAATGACCGATAAAGGTTTGCATCAAATATGTGGAAAAGTGCAAGAAGAAAGCACTCCACCTTATTAAACCATCATTTCCCTCAAAACGCAAGGGGCGAACCATAACCAGGCAGCAAAAAACCTTCGCACCTTTTGCAACACGCAATAAAGCCCTCCACAGCAGAAGGCCCCAATGCGCCAACACAAAGAAAAAACCCAGTCATATCCGTCTGACCAATTGGCAAATAAGCATCAAGTGTGCCGCCTGCCGAGAATCCTCCATATCAGCAGCCGAAAAACCTCTATATCGGAAACTGGCAGAATGTGATATGATATAATAGTAGAGTTGTATCAACGTCAGGCTTTGCGCAAATAGGGGTGAGAGGATGTACCGAACAATCATTGTGGACGATGAGCAGTGGGCGTTGGTTGGCCTGCGCAAATTTCTGGAACGCGGAAGCGACCGGCTGCAGATCATCCACGAAACCACCAATCCGCTGGATGCGCTGGAAGCCATCCGCCAGTTGCAGCCCGACCTGGTTTTTACAGACATCCGCATGCCGGAGCTGAATGGCTTTGAGTTGCTGGAGCAAGCCCGGCACAGCGGTGCAAAGGCGGATTTCGTTATCATCAGCGGTTTTTCTGAGTTTGCATATGCGCAGCAGGCTTTGCGTGCCGGTGCGCTGGATTATCTGCTCAAGCCGCTGGACGTAGCCAATGCCGCTGACATTCTGGGTAAGCTGGTTGCCCAATTGGATGCCCGCCATCAGACGGATGACCTAACCCTGTTCGGGTGGCTCAATGCGGAGCAGAGCGATTTCCATGCATTGCTGCAGCCCCGCATGGCCAGGCCCCTTATGCCCTTTTGGCAGGCTACTACCATCCTGCTGGACAAGGAGCACTCCGCCATTGGCGCCCTGCTCTTGCCGGAGGATTGTCAGCTGCTCCAGCTGCAGCTTGGGCCTCACAAAACAATTTGCTTGTTCAACAGCCAGCAGCCGCATCAGGACGAGATTTTATCTGCCCTGGGGCAGCTGCCGGGAGTGTACAGCTGCGGCCTGAGCCCGGTGGCACAGAAGGCTGAGCCCATTGCCCACCTGATGCGCTTGTGCGAGGTTGCGGTCTTTGATTCCTTTCTCCATCCCGAAGAAAAAGTATTTACCTTTCATGCGCCCCAGCCGTCCAAGGTGCTGGACCTTTGGAAGCAAATCAGCGGCGAAATGCGTTCCAGCCAAGCCGAATCGCTGAAGCGCTCCCTGCAGCGATTGCCCGAGGTTTTTCAGAAGCAAAACCTGACCGCCAACGATGCGCTGAACCTGTGGAACCTCATTGCAGAAAACCTGCATGAATACCGCTCTGCAACCGATGCCCTTTCGGATATCGTGCCATTGCGCCTTCATACCCTTGTTGACAAATTTGGTACCTTTTCTGCCATGTGCCAGTACCTGATTGCCCAGCTAGCGGAGCAGCAGCCTGTGCGGGATGGCTCGGCAAACCAGCATTTCCGCAAGCTTTTGCGCTATGTGGATGCACATTATATGGACAGCCTGAACCTTCAGGAGTTGTGCGATCAGTACTTCATCAACGTCAGCTATTGTTGTGAGCTTTTCCGCCGGGAAACAGAATCCACCTTCACGCAATACATCACGCGGCTGCGCTTATCCCACGCCAAGGAACTGCTGACCACAACCTCCATACCCTTGAAGGAAATTTGCGACCAGGTTGGCTACAATGATTACTTTTATTTCGACAAGGTTTTCAAAAAGAACGCCGGCTGCACGCCCAGCGAATTTCGCCGCCGCAGAGAGGATAGGCATTCATGACCGAACCTGCAAAGAAAAGGGGCTCGCTCTTGCGTCATTTGCCGCTGAAAAACCAGTTCCGCATCCTCACTGCCTGCATTCTCGCGCTGATGCTTCTGGTTCAGGGGATTTACTACACCGGCTATGCCAATCTGACTACACAGCGTGAAATGACCACCGCAACCCGGCAAATGGCCCAGGCAGCTCAATCCATTGACGAGGCTGCCAAGCACCTGAAGGCCTCCTCCTCCATCCTGTCTTACTCCGAATATGTTCAGGAGCTGATGGTATCCACTGACCCTGTACGCAGCTATGAGCTGTACCCCTATGTTATGGAGATGATTACCTCCATCACCACGTCTAATCCCAACATATACAGTGTATTTCTGCTCAACAACACCACCCGAAAGGTTTCCGATCCCGTCCGTAACGATGAAGGCGTAACAGACACCCTGGTGGAAGCGTATAATATCCGAAGCGAGCATTTTATGCAGCCCCAGTTTATCGACCATGTGGCGGGCTACCGTGAGCATTTCTACACCTATGTGTTTCCCATCTTCCATTCATACCTGACGGGGGACGGCAGCAAAATCGGCACAGGGGTGCTGGTTCTCAACATTCACAACCTGACGCAGCTGGTTCAGGTAGATGGCGCCACAGAGAACTCCGTTTTTCTGCTGCTGGATCAGGACAATCGGATCATCGTCAGCAGCAAAGGTCCCTCGGATGGTACCATTTTCACCAATGTATTCTGGCAAGAGAATGATGCCTGTACCGTTAACGATGCGCTGATGTACAGCGGGCAAAAATCCATCGCCCAGTCCCAGATTATCGAAAGCACTGGCTGGCGGATTGTCTCCATCATCCCAGCCGCAGAGCTGACGGCGGACATCCGCACTGTATCAATGACGGGCCTGGCCGTTTCCTTCGTGCTGGCTCTGGTTATGCTTTTCATGAATTACCTGACTTCCAAGAATGTTTCCGAGCCGGTGGAGGCTATCGCCAACTTTCTGGAGCAGCGCACCGAGGACGGCAATCTTCACCAGCGGCTGTCCATCCCCTATCGTAACGAGAGCGGCCTGATTGCTGAAAATATAAACCTTCTGTTGGAAAAGGTGGAGGAGATTACCCAGGAAAACCTGAACCAGCAAACCGCCCTATATGATGCCAAGCTGGAGGAAAAGCAGGCGCACATCCTGGCCATGCGCAGCCAGATCAATCCCCATTTTCTGTACAACACGCTCAACTGCCTGTCCTCCATTGGCCTGGCCTATGATGTGCCGGAGGTTGTGACCATATCCAACGCCATGTCGGACATTTTCCGATATAGCATCAAGGGTGGACACATCGTTACTGTACAACAGGAGCTGGACTGCATCCACAAATATCTTCAAATCATGGATGCCCGCTATCCCGGCCGTTTCTCCACCATCTTCGCCGTTGATGAGGACATTCTGGCCTGCCGGATGCTGAAGATGGTTCTTCAGCCCATTGTGGAAAACGCCATGTACCACGGGCTGGAGCAAATTATCGGTCACGGACTGCTCCGCATTGAAGGCAGGCGCGTGGGGGAAAACGAGATACAGTTCATTGTGGAGGACAATGGCAAGGGCATGTCTGTCGAGGCGCTGACGGAGCTGAAGGCCAGCATTGCCGAATATGGCAACAGCGAAACCAGCAGCACCACCGGCCTTGGCCTGCGCAACATTTACCGGCGCATTCGCCTGCAGTTGGGCACCCAGTATGGATTTGACATCGAAAGCTCCGAGCATCAGGGCACCCGAGTGATTCTGCGCCTGCCGCTGCTGCCGGAAGAACCGGACGCTCCGCTGCCGGAGCACCCCTGAAGCAAAAGCTCCCTGCACAGTTAGCGTGCAGGGAGCTTTGAGTTAGTTTTCATATGCTGAAGCAATTTCCTTCAGCAGGTTTCGGATGCCAATAAACTGCGGACAAGCCTTTTCGCACAGCCCACAGCCGATGCAATCCGAGGGCTTGCCCCGGCCCTTGATGGCCATTTGGAAATCCCATGCCACATGGGCGTTTTTGAACTCCCGCTTGGTATTCTCAATGGAGAACAAGCGCGGAATATTGATGTTCTTCGGGCAGCGCTCGGTGCAGTACTGGCAGCGAGTACAAGGGATTTGATTCTGATTGCGCAGAACCTCCACCACCCGGGCAATGGCAGCCATTTCCGCATCGTTAAGGGGCTTCACGGCCTTCATGGTGGCAAGGTTGTCCTCCATCTGCTCCTCGCTGCTCATGCCGGAGAGAACCATCCTGATGCCCTCAAAGGATGCTGCAAACCGCAGGGCATAGCTGGCAATGCTGCCGCCGTTCAACCTCCTTAGCACGTCCTTCGCGGCTTCCGGCAGATCCACCAGGTTGCCGCCGCGGACAGGCTCCATCACCAGAATGGGCTTGCCATGCTTGCGGCAAACCTCATAGCATGCACGGGACTGAACCGTTGGATCCTCATAGTCCCGGTAGTTGAACTGAATCTGCACAATCTCAATGGCGGGCTGCTGGGTCAGGATCATGTCCAGGGCCTCCGCACCGTCGTGAAAGGAGATGCCCATGTGGCGTATCTTGCCTTCCGCCTTCAGGCGAAGCACTTCATCAAAAGCGCCAAGCTCCGTATACTTGCGGAACTTGCCCGCATTCATGGCGTGCATCAGGTAGTAGTCAAAATAGTCCACGCCGCACTGGGCCAGCTGTTCCTCCACCAGGGGAGCAATGTCTTCCCGGCAGCTGAAGAAGTTGCCGGAGAGCTTATCCGTCAAAATGTAGCTTTCCCGGGGATAGCGGCTGGTCAGGCCTTCCCGCAGGGCAGTTTCGCTTTTCCCGTTGATATAGCCATGGGCCGTATCGAAATAATTGAAGCCTGCCGCCATGTAGCGGTCAACCATCTTGCAGAATTGCGGAATATCTACCTGGTCGCCAATCATCGGCAGACGCATACATCCAAAGCCAAGCATATTCATTCCTCCTTAATGGAAAGGTAAATAAGGTTCGGCCGCGGCGAACAGCTCGTCCACCATGCTGTGAATCTCCTCCATGCTCAGCACGGCACTGGAAAGCGGATCATACAGGCAGGCATGGTAGACTTTTTCTTTATCGTTTTGCAAATATGCTTCAATGGCCAGCTCCTCGCACTGGGCGGAGATGGAGTTGATCAGCGCGCACTGGGGCGGCAGCGGGCCAACATGTACAGCCTGCAGACCTTTTTTGCTGGCAATGACCGGCACCTCCACGCAGCAGCCAACGGGCAGATTGTCAATCAGGCCAAAGTTGCGCACATTGCCGTTAAACTCAAACATCTCATTGTCGCCGAAAATAGCATTGAAGATGTAGGCAGCATATTCCGGGCCGCGCTTCAGGTCAACGGGGGTGTTCATCCACTCATCCAGTTTGTGCTGGCGCTCGGCAGCCATTTTTGTCCTGCGTTCCGGGGTAACGGCATGCCCCGGGTCGTTGCCGGTGCCGTAGGTGCAGTATTTCTCAATCAAATCGGGGCGCTTGCGGAACCAGGCCACATACTCACTGTGGTGGCCTGATCCTTCCGGGGAGAAATAGCCCAGGTGCTTGAACATTTCAAAGCGCACCTGCTCCTCGTTGTAAACCTCAGGGCGCTTGGCAGCCTCCCGCAGCAAAGGATAGATGTCCTTGCCCTTGTAGCGGTAATCCACATAGAACGCCTGGTGGTTTAGCCCTGCACAGGTGTAGGTGCAGTCGGCAAAGTCCACCCCGGCCCAGCGGGCAATCTTCTTTGCTGTGCCCTGCACGCTGTGGCAAAGGCCAGTGATGTGCAGGTGGGGATAAACAGTCTGCATGGTGCGGCAGAGCATCGCCATGGGGTTGGTGTAGTTGAGGAAAATGGCATCCGGGCAGTATTTGTCAATATCAGCGCATATGTCCATCATGGTCTGCACGGTGCGCAGGTAGTCGAAGATGCCGGAAGGCCCCCGGGTGTCTCCGCAGGAGATGCTTACGCCATATTTCATGGGGATGTCCACATCGCTGGCCCGTTCGGCCCGGCTGCCCACCAGAATGGTGCACAGCACGCCATCCGCACCCTTCAGGGCCTCGGCTCGGTCCTTGGTGCAGATGACCTTTGCCGGGTAGCTGCCCGCCTCCACAATGCGTGTAACCATCTTCCGGGCCAGCTCAAGGTTTTCATCCGAGATGTCCATCAGCACCAGCTCAGCATCCCGGAATGCAGGAAAGGTCAGCAGGTCACGGCAGAGATTGCGGGTGAAGGTATAGCTGCCTGCGCCAATGAATACGATTCGCTTTGCCATGCTTGTATCCTCACTTTCGTATGTTGTTGAACCAACCGTCTCTGCCAGTGCCTTATCACAGGCAGAAGAAAGAAAACATGTATCATTTTTGCCTTTTCCCTTGTTGGGTTTGGGAAAGGGCGCAGCCATCCTCGACATGCAAGAGGCTTGTGCTTATTGGGTTAATTGGTCGTAGACGAGTTGTGCCTCCTTGGTCAAGCGGGGCATGGCCTTCATCCGCTGAAAATCCGACATGCGGAAAGCAGTCTCCCCTGTGCTGGCGTAATACCTGGCATAAAAGTCATCCACCGTTTCGCCTCCTGCATCAATCCAAACCTGGCGCGCATTGGCAACGGCCTCAGCCGCTGTGATGCCGGGATTGATCATGGCTGCTTTCAGGATTCCATCCACCTCAGCGTTTGCCTTTGCACGGATGGCTTGCAGATCACTGGGCAGCACAGGCAGGAACTGCTGCCACTTGCGGGGATCGTATGCGCCCGGCTCATTGGCAATGCAGCTCATTTGGTAAAACAGCACACCATATTCCTGCACCACCGGATCATCAGAGATTAGGTACTGGTTATACTGGTCGTTGGCAAAACGATCCACCTCATCGCCATTAAGCTTGATGGATGCATCGTAAAATGGGCTCCACGCCAGTTCTTTTTCGATTACCTCTGCCGATGCCACAGCATAGTATGTTCCGTTATCGCTCCGGGCATAGTATTCCCCTGGCGGGCCAAAGCTGAGATACTCCTCCACCTCTGGCTCCATCAGCCAGTTGACATAGGCCAGCACGCCTTCCAGGTTCTCCGTCTTGGGGTTGATGAAGCCATCGAAGGATGCGCCGCCGTTGATGTAGGCAGTAAACTGTCCATATTCTGTGGCGGGCAGGGCAAAAGAGACCAGCTCCGCTTCCGGGTTGCGAACCATAAAGTCTCGGAACAGGGCCGCGCCGGAGGAGGGATTGGAAAAGCGCGCCTGCCCGTATATGCCAATCCGCCCATTCAGAAAATCAGCCCGGTCATCATCGCCCTTCATAATCATAAAATCCGGGTTGACATAGCCGCTGTTGATGACCGTTTTGCAGAAGTCCAGCCATTTCTCCATGCGCTCCCAAGCATAGATGACATTCCCGTTCTCGTCCTCCACATACTTCTCCGGCCAGGGAAAGCCCCACATGTGGGCATAGATCCGCTGGCTGTCGCCGGTCATGCTGGTGCCCCAGGTGTCGTGGAGGCCATTGCGGTCCGGGTCACCGATGGTGAAGGCCTGCATAACGTTCAGCAGCTCGTCCGTGGTGGTTGGAATGCCCAGGCCCAGGTTGTCCAGCCAATCCTTGCGGATGACAATATTATGGTTGTGGAAGATGTTTTCCGCATATCCGAAGCCATAGCGGATGCCGCTGAAGGTAGCCGCCTTGTCCGCTTCAGGGTAGGCGGCTATGCGCTGCAGGTAGTTGGGCACCTGCTGGAGCATCTCATCGGTAACCTCCATGCACATGCCATTGGTTACAAAGGTCTGGGGATTCGATCCATAGGGGATATAATCAGGTGCACTGTCGTTGGCAAACAGGTGCACAAGAAGCTGATCAGCATCGGCACGGGCAACGGAAACAAACTCCACTTCCACAGGTGCATTGTCCTTCACCCACTGGGTCCAACGGTTGTTGGCGGCACTGCCTTCGCTGTTAGGAACATTGCCCCGGTCAAAAACCATCACGGTGATACTGCCAGGGACAGGCTTTTCCGCAGATGCAGGAAGGCAGGCCATCAGCAGTAAAAGAACCCAAAGCACGCAAAGCAGATGTTTCATCTTCACTCCCCCCTTCCAACACAATACGCAAATTCCCACGCTTTGTCAACCAAAGGTCAGCTCCGCCAGGCCGCTGCAGGGCACATCCACGCAGCAGATGCTTCCGAACTGCTGACCGCGTTCCTCCCGCACAATTTCGCCCAGCACGTTGCGGATGGTCATCCGCACTTTGCAGGGACTCAGGAAATGCAGGTACAGCTTGTCCGTCTTGGTGGCATTGATGAGCTTCACCTGCCGGCGGCTCTGGTCGATTTCCACCACCTTACGCAATGCGTACACACCAATGATGGCAGTGGTTTCATCCTGCGCCTTGATGACCGGGTACATGAACTGGGGCTCCATGGGAATGAACTCACTGTGGAGCAGCACCTGCTCGTTTTCCCGGGCGAATTGCAGCCAGAATTTCGTCATGCGCAGGTGGCTCTTTGGCATATCTGCAATGATCTGGGAGAACTGCACCACACTGAAAATGCTGTTCAGGATTTGCAGCGCTGCATCCTCAGTTGATTCCTGGTGGCTCCAGGTCAGCATATCGGAATGGGTAGCAGCTTTACCGCCCAACAGCCGCAGGTCGGTGGAGCACACCCTGTTCATCACAATATCGCTGGCGCAGTCCCCCACGCGGAACATATTCCCGAAAGTATGCATCGCCGGGCCGATATAGCGCTGGCGGAACTCAATCATGATTTCCGGCTTGATTGCCCGCAGGCGCTCCATCACGTCGGTCATCAGGCGCTGGGTGGCCTCCTGCACGCAGGCATAGTCCATCTCCGGGTGCAGCGGAAGGTGGTCACGATCCTCAAACTGGTCGATAAAGTCCAGCTTCAGGCCATCCAAGTCGTAGGCCCGCACCGCATGCTCGTAAATGCCAATGAGATACTCCCGCACGTCCGGGTAACGGGGATCCAGCACGCCGCACTGGTTGCGATCCACCCTGCGCAGCAGCTTTCCTTCAAACCGGGAAAAATTCTGCGCATGATAGCCGATGAAGGGCACACTGTACCACACCATGTACTTCATGCCCAGCGCATGCACCCGGCGGACGTGCTCCGCCATGTCGGGAAATTTGGTCGTACACACCTGCCAATCGCCGGTGTAGCCGTATCCGGGCGTATCATGCTCGGAGTGCCAGCCATCATCAAGGATGATGGTCTCCATGCCCAGCTTGCTGGCCAGGGCGCATTCCTTTTCAATAGCAGTGGCGGTGACCGCCTGGTGGAAATTGTACCAGGAGGAATACAGCGGCTTAAAACAGCTTTCCGGCACGGGCATGGACTGTAAGCCCAGCACCTGATCCCACCAGCGGCAGGCATCACCAATGGCCTGGTGGAAGGGCACATGCCGTAGATCCAGGCGAATCTTCACCTGCGTGCAGGGCGGCAGACCCTTGAACTGGGCCAGACCCATGGTGAAATCCGCATGGAGGGTGTTATCCTCATCATGCACGCCCAGGTGAAGGGCCGTCACCTTTCGCACTTCGCTGGCTGCAATGGTACAGGCACTTTCCTCGGCGCCATTGAAGGCCACCGCCAGCGGGGCAGAGCCTGTCAACATGGACTGGTGCTTCATGCGCCAGTCGCTGTCCAGCACCCGGCGGGCCCGGCAATCGGGGTGCCACGCATACTGCACATTCACGCAGGGCAACACCCAGAGGATGTGCACCTTGCTCTCCAGCGCTTCCGCCTCCGCCGCATGCCACGCCAGCTCAAAAGTATATTCGGACAGATTGGGCTCCAGCTCCTTTTGGATAACCTGCACCGTCATGGCTATGTTGCTGCTCACAGACAGCATGCCCTGCTGGTAGATGGTATTCATGTCAACACCTCACTCAATCAGCTTACCCAGCTTGTCCATGGATTCGCCCTGGGCCGTCGGATACAGCGTGCCTGTCAGGCGGCGGCACTCGCGGAGATTCATCAGTCGGTCACCGTCGTACCAGTGGGCAAAGCGTCCCCAGAGTGCCTTCTGTCGGCAGTCAATCGCCTGGCCGAGGGCTGCTGCTGCCTGATCGATACAGGCGCAAAACGCTTCATTGCTGCCGTTGGCTCGCCGGTTTTCCGCCGCCCGTGCCAGAGCATTCACCCACCCGTACAAGCCCAGCATGATCCCAATGTGAACAACCACATTGCTGTCAAAGAAGCGGTGCCTGTGCGCCGGGATGAGCTCCCGGGCCTCCATTGCCGCTGCGTGAACACGGCTAAAGCGTTCCAGGCCCTGCGCCGTTGCATCCCGATAGTATCGGATAAAATCCCCCGTTGTGTTGAATGCGTAAAGGCGTTTGTTCTGGATATCCTCCTGCCGCAGCTCGCTGCCCCGGATGATCTGCATCAGCTTGAGCGCCACCCGGCGGGCCATGCCATCATTAAAGGTCATTTGTGCTGGGAAGGCCGTATCATCCATGGGGGTAAAGCACTTAAAGTAGGCTGTGTGCAGCATTTCCAGCACGGAGGTTTCCTCAACCTCGTATTCTTCCTTGCACCAGGCAGCCCGGAAGGCCTTCACATCATCGGCATCGATATTCCATGTCAGTTCCGCCTCATAGCGAACACCCATCACAAATTCCCGGAAATTAGCAACATTCAGCACCACATAGCCGGTATCACCCTTTTGAAGGGCCTGGCGGAAATTGAAGCGAATCTTCTCCAAACGGTTTCCCTGAATCAGGTGTGGGCCGCAACCCCAGAAGGCCAGGTGGTAATAAACGCCATAGTCCGTACCCGGGTAACGGGGCGTTTCGTTGTACCCTTCGCCCCACATCTGATCCGGGCCGAAGTCGGACTGGATCACCATCGTTCCCTGGGGAAATTTCAGCGCACCAGCCCGGTAAAGGGGCATGCCCTCCATCCACAGTGTGGCGGAGGACAGCACTTCCCGGCCAGGACAAGCTGCCTTGATCATATCCAGCTGCATGCGAATTGCATCGGAAATCAACTGTCCTCGGGCCTCGGTGCTGTCTGGCACACGGGCATTTTGGTACCAGACAGGGCGATCGCCCCGTCCCCGCAGGCCAAGCTGCCAAATGACACCATCATACCTGGCCCAGCGGGCAATGTACTTCTCCCAGATCTCCCGGTAGAAATCGGTGTTATCAATAAAATTCACATTGCCGGTTCCACCCCTTTCCGCCCAGATGCGATCCAGCGTGAACTGGTGAACACCTACCGGCTCCTGGTGATGCATGGACACATACATGCCCCGCTGGGTGATGCGGGCCACAATGGCCTCATCCTCCGGGCGAAGGATATCCAGGTGAGAGCAAGGGATGAGAAGGTTTTGCTTCAGGCGCAGCGCCGTTTCGATGAGCATATCCAACATACTGCGGTAATCCTTTTGAAAGCGATAGCCCTTCTCCGGCGTTTCCTGCTTGCAGAAGCCCTCAATCAGGTCTTCATCGTTGATGAACCAACCGCGATAGCGGTAGGTTTTCGGCCCATCGATGAAAGTCTCGGCAGGCATGGGCAGGGATTCCACCTGCTGAGGCTCATGATCCGTCCATAGGTACAGGGGATCCACATGCAGATACCGCCGGCACACTTCATACACTCCCCACATGGTTCCGCGCTTGTCGCTGCCAATAATGGCAAGCCCTTTTGCAAAGGGAACAAGCATAAAGTGTTCCTCTTTTCCTGCAATGGCAGATGCATCAATGCCCAAGGCGGTCAGCGAAAGCGCGCTGGCCGTTGCAACCAGAAGCACATTCTGCATATTCCCGCCGGGCAGAGAGTCAACCAGCATCGGCGCCCTGCCGGAAAGCTTGCGCAGGTCGCTCATCAAATCCTCTACAGCCAGGTGCACACAGGTTGGCTCGGAAGCATCGCAGCAGATGGAAGCAATGTGTTCCTTGTCAAAGAAGCAATTCATGCTTATTTCCTCCATAGATGGAAAACCGGGGACAGGGCACCATGCCCTGCCCCCGTAAGGTTGGTTGATGATTATTTGGCAAAGTTGGCTTCCATGTACGCAGTATAGGCATCCTTGTGCAGCTGGATATACTCCTCAATGCCCAGGGCCTTCAACTCATCCATGTAGGCATCAAACTCGTCCAGGGGGCGCACACCAGCAATGAAATTGGCAGACTCAGCCTTAATGTGTTCTTCAATCAGGGGCTTCAGGTCGGCCACGCGCGCGCTCTGCTCAGCGGTCATGTACACATTGGGCAGGATAACGAAGGTCAGCTTGCCTTCCATCACCTCGGCCTGATGGATGTTCCACCAGCCATCCCAGTTGTCCGTGGTGGGATGGCGGTCGATGCTGGCCTGCTGGACATGCCCGGTCAGCGCATCGGTGATGGGCGCAGTCTCGGGTTCATGGTCGATGTCAGCCATGACATACAGGTAATCGGAAGCACGGTCGAAGCGGCCGCCAATGTAGTAGCAGGGAGAGATCATCTTGTCAACGTAGGTGGACTGGCCGTTCACTTCGCCGCGAATCACGGGATCGCAGGTGCGCTCGCCATTCTCGCCGAAATACCAGCCCTCGTAGCCCTCGTAGACTTCCTGACCCTTCATGGGGCCGTACATATACAGGGCAGCGCCTTCATCGGAGTAGAAGTAGTCCAGGATCTCGCAAATCTTGTCGATGTTCTGGGCAGCGGAGTTGACCCAGGTGCCGTGCAGGGTATAGCCCATGTTCACAGAGGCAATGGGGTTCTCGCAATACTCGGAGGGAACCAGGGGCAGGCCAACCCAGTTGGGCCAATCTTCCTGGGTGTACTGCAGAGTGTCGTCACCAATCACGCCAGCATAGCCAGCAGAAATCCAGCCGCGACGCATGGTCTTGTCAGATTCAAACTGGGACTTGGAGAACAGGCCCTCGTTATACATGGTGTTGAACAGGGTCAGGAAAGCCTTGGCCTGCTCGGTATAGGCGGGCAGAACGACCTCGCCATCGCGAATGGCAAAGCGGGTGCCATATTCCTGAGTGTTGTTGGCGCCGTAGAAGCCCATGCAGTGCCACACATAGTCATAGAACTTGGTGGAGTTGTTCACCAGGGGCATGTTCATTTCGCCCAGGCCCTTGGGGTCAACATTCTTGAAGGCGCGCAGCATGTCCAGCACCTCGTTCAGGTTTTCGGGCATCTTCTCAACGCCAGACTTTTCCATCCATTCGGTGTTCACATACACGCGAACGCTGCGGCCGTATGCGCCAGTGTTGTTGTAGTACACAGCGCCGCGAATGTAAGGCAGGGAGTAGATCTTGCCGTCAGGTGCAGTGGAGGCAGCAAAGGCATCCGGGTAATCCTGCATAGCCTGCCAGGTATTGGGCATCTTTTCGGCGGTAATCAGGTCGTTCCAGGACAGCAGGTAGTCTTCCTCGATGAAGGACATAGCCTGGTCGTTGGTCAGGTTAATGCCAAGAACAATATCCGGCAGGTCGCCAGAGCCGTACATCTGGCCAATGCGCTGGGAGGTAGCAGTCTCATCCATGGTCTGCTCCAGTTCAAACTTCACGTTGAACTTATCCTCCAGATACTTGAAGATCCACAGGTCAGTCACGTCGTTGGTGCCGGCGGTCTGCCGGGTGGTCAGCAGGGAAATGGTGACGGGCTTCTCTTCAGCCACAGCAAAGCTGAAAGAAGCAAGCAGCATCATGCAGGCCAGAAGCAGGGAAACAAGTTTCTTCATGGTGGTTCCGTCCTTTCTTTTATTGATGAACGCATCCTCACGAGGTGCGGTCGATCCACAAGAGGGTTAGCCCTTCAGTGCGCCAATCATGACGCCCTTAACAAAGTATTTCTGAATGAAGGGGTAAACAGCCAGCATGGGTGCGCTGGCGATGAGCACCAGGGCATACTTCATCACAATCGCCAGGTTGGCCCGCTCAGCAGCATCCTGCAGCAGGGCAGGATCCAGCGTCATCAGGCCAGCCTCGTCCACGGCAGCCTGATTCATAATCAGGATGCGCCGCAGCACCAGGGACAGTGGCTGGTAATCCACCTTGGTCAGGTACATCATGGCATTGAAGTAGCTGTTCCAGTGGCCCACGGCATAGTAGAGCATCATTACCGCCGTGATGGGCATGGATAGGGGCAGCGCAATTTTGAAAAACAGGCCAAACTCACTGCAGCCGTCAATGCGGCCGGCCTCATACAGGTCAGCCGGGATGCTGGAAGAGAAGTAGGTGCGCGCCACAATCATATTGTAAATGCTCAGGCCGCCCGTAACAATCATAACCAGCGGGTTGTTCAAAAGTCCCAAATCCTTATACAGCAAATAAGTGGGAATCATGCCGCCGCCAAAGTACATGGTGATGAGAAAATACCAGGTGATGATGCTGTGACCGAACATCTGTTTCTTGCTCATCACATAAGCCGTGGGGATGGTCAGGCACAGGTTGAACGCCGTGCCCAGCACCGTGTAGATGATGGTGTTGCGGTAGCCCAGCCAAATCTGCTGGTTTTCAAACACTGCCTTGTATGCCTTCAGCTGGAAGTTTATGGGCCAAAGGCCAACCTTGCCCGTAGCCACGGCTGTGAAATCGGAAACCGAGGCAATCACCGTGTAGTACAGCGGATACAGGCACAGCAGGGTGATGAAGATGAGAATGGCGTTGACGACAATATCAAATGCGGAAGTTTTCTTTTTCCTGGGTTTTGCGGCAATGCTGGTCATACCTGCTTTCCTCCTTCCATCAGAACAGGCCCGTGTCGGTCACCTTTTTCACAACCTTGTTGGCAAGCAGCAGCACAAGGATGTTAGCCACGTTGTTAAACAGGCCAATGGCAGCGGAATAATCGTACTGGAAGTCCACCAAGCCAACCTGATACACATAAGTGGAGATAACCTGCGAAGCATGCAGGTTCAGGTCATTCTGAAGCAGGAATATTTTAGAGTAGCCTACAGAGAGCAGACGCCCGACGCTCATAATGAAATTGATGGCTATGGTTGGCGAGATACCGGGCAGGTTCACATGGCGGATAATCTGCAGTCGGTTGGCACCATCGATTTTGGCAGCCTCCACCAGCTCGGGGGAGATGCTGGACAGGGCGGAGATGTACAGAATGGAGCTCCAGCCCAGGTTCTGCCACACGCCCGACCAGACGTAGATTGCCGGAAAGTATTCAGGCCTGGTCATAAACGGGACCCGCTCCCCGCCCATGCTCGCAATCAGATTATTGATTGGGCCGTAGGACTGATTGAGCATCATCAGAATCAGCGAGCAAACCACGACCTCGGACAGGAAGTGAGGTGCATAGGTCAGCATCTGCACAGATTTCTTCAGCTTCATGTTCTGCACTTCATTAAGCAGCAGTGCAAAGATGATGGCACAGGGGAAGGTGGCTAGCGAAAGGAGCGTGATGGACAGGGTATTCTTCAACAGATCCCAGAACTTCGGGTACTGGAAAAAGCGGATGAAATGCTCGAACCATACCCATTCGCTTCCGTTGATACCCCGGCGCGGCTTGAAATCCACAAAGGCGATGCGTAACCCGTAAATGGGCAAGTATTCAAAAATAAACACATACACCAGTGCGGGCAGCAAAAGAACGTACCACTGCCAGCTTTCCCGAAGACGCTTGAGGATGTTCCTCCCCCTGTTCTGCGAAAGAACAGGCTGGACAACTTTCTCTGTGCTCTGCATTCTCCTAACCTCCTGCCGTTTCAACTGGAATCTTCTGTTCATTTCTGTTCATCCACGTTCACTGTTTTTATCATACATGGAACATTGCAAGAAATACATGGACGGGTTTGGGAATTGTATATGTAAAAAATTCGGTTATTCATCGCCAAATTAGTCATCCTTCCGTATTTTTTAAGGGAGTGGCTTCTCATGAGTCAGATAACCCAGGAAGCGCACAATCGTACCCGATGCGCAGCAGTATCGGGATAGCTTGCTGATGAAAGCGTAACAACGCGGCCTGCCGCCGCATCCAAGGCGGTATTTCCTGTGACCATAGCAGTCGTTTTCGAGGGCAACACGATACCATTTTCCACAATATTGAATAGGTTGATTTTTCAGATAAAAGATGCCTGCTTTTTCAGCAGACACAAGCGCATCTCCGGATAATCATATACCATTCTCATCTATTCTGCCAGCCCGGTCATTTTGGCGGGCTCGGTTGCTAGCATGTCGAAGGTTTGCCGCACAGTGCCGCTGATTTCTGAAAAGCCTTGTTGCCGCCAGGCAACTGCAACGGATAATATTCAGGGAAACAGTGGAAACTACACTCGAAGGAGTGTGAAGCCATTGGAGCTGAATGTGCATGACAATACCAGGATTGTGGAGGTCTGGCTAACCAACGCCGAAAAAAACGACCCGGCAGTGCAGGCACGCTTGAACGACCTCTGTGCGAAATACATGGAAAAGAAGTTCACCGTTGCAGTGTTTCATTCCGGCGGCGGCGACTTGTACCAAAACACCCGTGAGCTGCTGGCGTACAACAAGCGCAGGTGCGCCCAGCGGTCTGCCCTGCAGGCACAGAAACCAAACCCGCCCCACAGGGCAGCAGGCATGGAAAGGTGACACAAAAAGAGCGGACGCCCCGCTCCTTTTTCATGCCGTTAACACCTCACGACCGCACATCGTGATCCCCAATGACGCCCTTGAAGAGGTTCACCGTGTTTGAAAGCAGACCATCCACACAATTCGTGAGGGTGTTCTGCTCATTTCTACTCCATATGACACCAGCAACAGCCTTCCCAGGCAAACCGGGAATCCCGCCGCCCATGTGCACCCTCGCGGAAAAGATGCTTCGGATAAGTTGCCTTTGCCAGACGGTCGCATGATGACAAAACAGTGTTTCTGGTTGAGTAATACCTGCATTGCAAAGCAAATAAAGCGCCAAATATTTCCCTTGTCACCCCCCATCAGAATGATTTACAATATCATCTGTACAAAAGCACGCATGATAAGAACAATAGTGAACCTTGTCGAACCTCAGGAGGTGCTGCCCTTGACCGAACGCTTTGACATTGCCGGCTATGCCCGCATTTCTGTTGACGACGAGCTGGAGCGGGATAACATATCCATCGAAAACCAGAAAGCCATTATCGGGGAATATGTAAGGACGCGCTTTCCCGGCAGCACGCTGACCTTCTTTGAGGATCGTGACCGCAGCGGCTATACCTTCGAGCAGCGGGAAGGCTACCAGCAGATGCGCAAGGGGCTGATGGGCCACAGGTACGACATGCTGATTGTCAAGGACTTCTCCCGCTTTTCCCGGCGAAACAGCCGTGGTCTGGTGGAGCTGGAGGACCTGCGGGACAACAAAATCCGCATTATCTCCATCGGGGAAAATGTGGACTATCCCAACGATGACGACTGGCTGAAGATTCAGTTTCAGTTTCTCATCAACGAAATGCCCGTCACCGATACCTCCCGCAAGGTGAAAAACGTCATCAGGCATCGCCAGCAGGAGGGCGAGTGGATTTGCGCTGCGCCCTACGGGTACATTGTCAGCAAGCAGAAGGCCTTTGAGATTGTCCCCACGGAGGCGGAGATTGTGCGGCTGATTTACAAGCTGTACATTGAGGACGGCTGGGGGTACAAGAAGATCGCCAACCACCTGACGGACGAAGGCATTCCCACGCCACGAATGAGCGAGCAGATGCGCAGGGAAGCCGAAGGCGCCGGGAGCAAGCGGGAGGCCAGGCATATTTGGGCGATTGCCTCCATCCAGGGGATTCTGGAAAACGACTTCTACATCGGCACCTTCCGCCAGCGCAAGTACACCCGTGCCAAGATTAACGGCAAGGATGTGAAGCTGGATGCGGACGAGCACATCGTCATTGAGAATCATCATCAGGCGATAATCCCCTACCGCACCTTTGCCATGGCGATGGCGCTGCGGGAAAAGCGCTCCACCAGCCATTACCGGGGCGTGAAGAAAAACGACAACTTCTACTCCGGCTTTCTCACCTGCGGAGATTGCGGCAGCCCCATGTTCGCCATGAGCCGCAGCAACCTGCAGCCCGCCTATACCTGCGGCACCTATCACCGCCGCGGGCGGGCAGGCTGCACCAGTCACCACATTCGAGTGGATAAGCTGGATGAGCTGCTGAAGCTCTATGTTCAGAAGGTGATGAACACCTCCGCTGCCATGCTGGATAAGCTCAACGCCGACCTTGCCAGCGAAGCGGACGATATTGCCGAAACGGAAGTCTCCGCCGACAACCTGGCGAAGCTGCAGGAGGAACTGAAGGAGGAGCTGAAAGTCACCAAGCGCCAGCGCATCCGGGACATGATGAAGCACCCGGAGCGTGAGGCTGCCCTGGAAGCCACCTATGACGAGATGGAAGAAGATCTGCTGCGGAAGATTGACGGCCTGGAAAAGCAGATTCAGCTGCTGGCACACAAGCGCAACACCATCATCCAGGTGAACCGCACGGCAAAAACCGCCATGGACGTTTTCAGGGACATTCTTGAAAAAGAAAAGCTGGAGCGCACCGATTTGGAACTGATTATCAGCCGCATTTACGTTTATGAGAACCGCCTTGAGCTGCATCTGCAAGCCGACGTTGACGCCCTCATCCGCACGGAAGCCACGGAGGACACCGTAAATTTTAACCGGGACATCGGAAATTTGAACTGCCGTATTGTCCAGACGGCGAAAAACCAGAAGGACAAGGTTTTCGATGTCCATGTTATCAGCGGCGGCGACCCGCTGGAGATTTACACCGACCGTGACGGCGAGGTCATCCTGAAGAAGTATTCCCCCATTGGGGAGATGCAGTCCTTCGCCAAGGATTACACCGAATCCCTGTTCCGCTCCCTGGGGCATATCGCCTGCATTGTGGACAGGGATCAGGTGGTGGCAGCCAGCGGCGTCAGCAAAAAGGAACTGTGGGACAAGCCCATCAGCCACGACCTGGAAACCGCCATTGCCAACCGGCAGACCGTGGCCATCAACAGGAACCTGGGCGGCAAAACCGTTGCCATTACCAACGAGGAGGATTCCCAGGGCTACACCGCCCAGGTGCTCTCCCCCATCATTGCAGATGGCGAGGCCATCGGCGCGGTGCTGCTGCTCAGCCGCGAGCAAGGCGCCCGCATGGGCGATACGGAGCTGAAGGTGGCTGAAACCGCCGCAGGCATTGTGGGCAGGCAGATGGAACAGTAACGCTCTCCTCCGCGTTTGCGGAGGTTTTTTTCTTTTCCCTTCCCTGCAGCGGAAAAACATGCTATAATAGCTGTATTCTTGCGCATGGAGGAATGGACATGGTCAGGCTGCTGGATACCACCCTGCGGGACGGCGCACAGGCGGAAGGCATTACCTTCTCCCTGGATGACAAGCGCCGTATTGCTCAGGCCCTGGACGAGCTGGGCATTGGGTATATCGAGGCAGGAAATCCCGCTGCCAATCCCAAGGATGCAGCCTTTTTCGCCCAGGCCGCCGGCATGGCGCTGCACAGGGCACGGCTGGTGGCCTTTGGCTCCACCATCCGCCCCGGTGAAAGCCCGGAGGAGGATGCCGCGCTATCCGCACTTCTTTCAAGCGGAGCAGGCGTTGCCACCATCTTTGGCAAAAGCTCCGTTCTCCATGTGGAGCAGGTGCTCCGCTGCACCCGGGAGGAAAACCTGCGGCTCATCCGCGAAAGCGTTGCCTACCTGGTTTCCCACGGCCTGGAGGTCTGGTTCGATGCGGAGCACTTCTTCGATGGCTACAAGGCCGATGCGGCCTATGCCATGGCCTGCCTGCAGGCTGCCCTGGAGGGTGGCGCCGCAACCCTGACCCTTTGCGATACCAACGGCGGCACCATGCCGGAGGAGGTTGCCGCCATTGTCCGTGCCGTTCATGGGCAGCTTGATGCGCCCCTGGGCATTCACTGCCACAACGATTGCGGCCTGGCAACGGCCTGCACCCTGGCAGCTGTGCAGGCAGGCGCGGAGATTGTTCAGGGCACCATGGGCGGCGTGGGCGAGCGCTGCGGCAATGCCGACCTGTCCACCCTGATTCCCCTGTTGGAGATGAAGCTCCATCAGCCTTGCCT
This sequence comes from uncultured Faecalibacterium sp., assembly GCA_964383815.1. Lineage (GTDB taxonomy): Bacteria > Bacillota > Clostridia > Christensenellales > Aristaeellaceae > UBA11524. Next base: position 31,016 of record CAYLIC010000002.1, read on the forward strand.
GCCGGAAGGGCATTTGCCCATGCTGACCCACACCGCCCGCTTTGTGGCGGAGGTTATGAACCTGTCCCTGAACGAGCGCGCGCCCTTTGTTGGCCACGCTGCCTTTGCCCATAAGGGCGGCATGCACATAGACGGTGTGCTGAAGCATGCACCCTCCTTCGAGCAGATACCGCCCGAGAGTGTTGGCAATCAGCGCCGCTTTCTCATCAGCGACCAGGCAGGCCGTGCCGGTGTGTACGCCAGGCTCAGCCGCATTTTGCCCGATGTGCCCCGGGACAGTGCCGATATGGCCCGGGTCATCACCCGGCTGAAGGAGAAGGAAGCCCGGGGATATACCTATGAAAACGCGGAGGGTTCCTTTGCGCTCATGGCCCTGGACACCCTGGGCCGCAGGCCCAAGTTCTTTGAGGTGGTGGACTTCCATGTGCTGTGCCAGAGTCCCTTCAATGCCACCCAGGTTGCCAAAAGCGCTCAGGCCTATGTGAAGGTCAGCGTAGGCGGGCGTGAAGGCATCAACGCCGCCGAGGGCGACGGCCCCGTGAACGCCCTGGACATTGCCCTGCGCAAGACCCTGGCGGACTTCTATCCGGCCATCAGCCACATGCGCCTGAAGGATTTCAAGGTGCGCGTGCTGGACATGGGCGGCACAGCCTCCACCGTCCGTGTGTCCATCGAATCCACCGATGGGCAGCACGTCTGGTCCACGGTGGGCGTTTCCAGCAACATTATTCAGGCCTGCTTCAAGGCCCTGGTGGACTCCATCGACTACCTGCTGACCTATCACAGCCAGCAAACAGATTCGTAACAAATGTTTTCCTGAAATTTATTATAAACGTTACATTTTTCTTGGAAGAATACCTGGAGGAGCTTCGTTATGATGGATGGAAGAACCATTCTGGCAGTGATGCGCCGCCTGCAGGGCCTGTGCATCCGCTCCGGCCTGGCAGAGGAAGGTGAGGACGTGCAGGCAGCTTCCACCCGCGACCCCATGGCATACTTTGAGGAGCTGTATGAAAAGTATGCAACGGATGTTTTGCGGGTATGCTATTTTTACCTGGGCGACAGGCACAAGGCCGAGGACGTGTGCCAGGATGTGTTTGTGCGCCTTATCACCAACGCACCCGACCTGCAAGAGGGCCGGGAAAAGGCCTGGCTGCTGAAGGTGGCCCTGAACCGCTGCCGGGATTTGTGGCGCGGCGCCTGGCTGAAGCGGGTGGTGCTTGGCTCCCCTGCCTTCGAGCTGGTTCCCGCCCCGGATGAGTTTGGTCGCCTGGCGGAGCAGGAGGAAATGATGCAGGCCGTCAATCAGCTGCCCGCCACCTTCAAGGAGGTTATTCTGCTGCACTACTACCAAGGCTTCGGCATATCCGAAATTGCCGACATGATGGATCTGCCCGAGGGAACCATTTCCTCCCGCCTGAGCCGCGGACGCAAAAAGCTCGAAAACATTCTGAAAGGAGGCGATGCCCGGTGAAGCGCCTTGAACAGCTGCCCGAAATCACTGAAAAAGCTCTCGGTGGACTGACCGCCGGGCAAAACCTGAAGCTCCGCATTGAAAAAGCCGCTGCAAACCCTGTGCCTGCCCGCCGCCCTGCTTCCGCCTGGGTGCCTGCCCTGTGCTGTGCGCTGGTGCTGGCACTGGTCCTGGGCATTCCCGCCCTGAACCAGCAGCCTCAAACCCAGCTGATTGCCAGCCAGCCTGCCGGCGCGCCCACCACCGGTGTCGATCGCGGCCTGCTGGACCTGGACAACGGCGTCACCATCCGCCAGGGCGGCTCCGTGCCCAGCTACCGCAGCATTTGGGCCAAGGGTGATGGGGGCAATTTCCCGCTGATTGGCGTGGAGGGCCGGTACTACCGCATGCTCACCACGCCCGGCTCCGTGGGCAGCAGCCTGCTGGGCAGCAGCCTGGGCACCGTGGCTGAGTTCACCACCGAGCCTTCTCTCTCCGGCACGGATGTGATTCTCTCCAACGTTGCTGCCCAGAACAGCGATGTCTATGCCATTTTCGGCATGGGTGGCACGCTGATTGCCGCCCCGGTGGATGGTGAATACCGCCTGTTCCAGCGGGTCAGCTTCAACGGCAGCGCCCTGCGCGGCAGCGAAGGCCTGGCGGACACCCTGCAAATTGCCGGGCACATTGCCGGCATGGAGCTGAGCGATGTGGGCACCATTGCCGACAGCGCCCTCTGCGAAAGCCTGTTTGCCACACTGACCTCCGCCGCCAGCTATGAGAGCAGCGGCGCCATCAGCGGCAAGCAGTCCCTGCTGATTTCCCTTGACAACGGCCTGACCGTTCAGCTGTCCGTCAAGAACGACAAGCTGTCCGCCTGCGGCACCTGGAGCTGCCCGGAATTCTTCGAGGCATTCTCCGCCGCCGTGCAATGAGGCACAACGCAAAAGGAGCGACCCGCGCCGGTCGCTCCCTTTTTTGTGTTTCACCTGTCAAGCCAGGTGCTTTTTCAGCGTTGCCCGCACCGCACCGGGCCCGGCAAGCTCCTCCATCAGCAGTGCCTCCACCTTGTCCGCCAGGCCAGCCTTGTACAGGTCAGTGCCGAACAGCACAGGATTGGAAAGAATGTCCTGCAAGCGTCCCCTGGCGCTCTCCGGCTGACCCAGCTTCACGCCTGCCAGCTGGCCTTGCAGCTGCTCCAGCAGCGGATCGGAGGACACGGGCATGGGGTTGCCTTCATCGTCCACCGCCAGCAGATACCGCAGCCAGCCTGCCAGCACCAGGGGAATGGCAGTCAGGTCGGCAGGGTTACGGGAAGCATCCGCCATGTAGCTCTTGATGGTTTCACCAAAGCGGATGGCAATCTTCTGGGAGGTGTCCGTGGCAATACGCTGGGGCGTATCAGGGATGAAGGGATTGGGCAGGCGCTGCTCCACCACTTCATCAATAAACGCCCTGGGGCTGATGATGCCCGGGTCAGTCACCACAGGCAGGCCTTCCGCATAGCCAATGGTCTTTACCAGCTTCACCAGCTGCTCATCCTTCATTTCCTCAGCGATGGAGGCATACCCCAGCAGGCAGCCATACACTGCCAGGCCCGTATGCAAGGGGTTCAGGCAGGTGGTCACCTTCATGCGCTCGGTCATGTTCACGGTGTCCCGGCTGGTCATGTACACGCCTGCCTTCTCCAGCGGCGGGCGACCATTGGGGAAGCGGTCCTCCACCACCAGATACTGGGGTGCCTCCGCATTCACAAAGGGCGCAATGTAGGTGTTCTTGCTGGTAACCACCGGCGCCATGTCCTCAACACCGGCGTCGGTCAGCTGCTTTTCAATCGCCTCGGCAGGCCTGGGGGTAATCTTGTCAATCATGCTCCAGGGGAAGGCCACGCGGGTTTCATCCGCCACATAGTCCACAAACCCGGCAGGCACCAGTTTCCTATCCGCCCAGGCCTTGACAATGGTCAGCACGGAGGCGCGCAGCTTTTCGCCATTGTGGGAGCAGTTATCCATGCTCACCAGTGCAATGGGTGCGCCGCCCGCCTGAAACCGTGCCCACAGCATGGCAGCCACGCAGCTCATGGCGTGCCGGGGAGCCGCCGGGCCATTGTCCATGTCCGCCAGCACCACAGGCAGCACTTCACCCTGCATGTTGGTCAGGGCGTATCCCTTTTCCGTAATGGTGAAGGACGCCATCTGCAGGCTGCTGTTTTCAAAGCAGCGTTTCAGCTCGCCCCAGGCCGCCGGGTTGGAGGCATCCGCCGCCAGTCCCCTGGCAATGGAGGCAATCACCTCCTTGCGGGTGGAGCCGTCCGGCAGGAGGGTGACCATCAGGGTCATGCTGTCGTGCGGGTTGTAGATTTTTCCAATGATGTCGTAGTCGAAGGTTTCTGCCGCCACAATGCCGCTGCGGGCCATGCCGTTTTCCAGCAGGTGCTGCTGCAGCGCCGCTATAAACCCGCGGAAGATATTTCCCGCGCCAAAGTGCACCCATACCGGGTTTTTCTCGGTATAGTCAGCCATCTGCCGCCAGTCAAACTTGGGCAGGGAAATGCCTGCCGCAGCATAGGCCTGCCTGTCCTGCAATCCCTCATAGGAAAGTTTCATCGGTATGCGCTCCTTCTCACTTGTTTCCCTTCATCCTGCACAGGGCCTCCCACAGGCCGTTCAGGTAGGTTACGCCCAGCGCCCGGTCGTACAGGCCATAGCCGGGCCTGCCCTGCTCGTCCCAGATCATGCGCCCATGGTCGGGCCGGATGTAGGTGTCCGGGCAGGTGTCGTAAATAGCCTCCATGATTGCAAACATGTCCAAATCCCCCGTGGAGGACAGGTGGGCGGCCTCACGGAAGTGCCGATAGCCCAGGAACTTCACGTTGCGCACATGTACCGCGCCAATACGGTCCATCTCGCCAAAGTGCCGGATGATGGCGGGAATGTCGTTCTCCGGGTTGGAGCCAAGGGAGCCTGTGCACAGGCACAGGGTGTTGGCAGGACTGTCGTGGAGCTTAACGATTTTGTCAAAGTCCTCCTGGCTGTGGGCAATGCGCGGCAGGCCGAAGATGGGCCAGGCCGGGTCGTCCGGGTGGCAGGCCATGCGCACGCCAACCTCCTCGCACACGGGAATCACCCTGTCCAGGAAATACTTGTAGTTCTCACGCAGCCTGTCCGGGGTCATGCCCTCGTACTGCTTCAGGGTGGTTTCCAGCTGGGCCAGGCGCTCCGGCTCCCAGCCGGGCAGGGAGAACCCCTTGGAATCTTCCGCCGTCCGGCGAACAATCTCCATGGGGCCCATTTCGCCCAGGTCAGCCTCGTTGAAATACAGGCTGTTGGAGCCATCCTCCTCAATGAGCCTTGCCAGGTCTGTCCGCAGCCAGTCGAACACGGGCATGAAGTTGTACACAATCACCTTCACGCCATACTTGGCCAGCGTGCGGATGGTGGAGCAGTAATTCTTAATGTATTCATCCCTGGTGGGCAGGCCCATTTTGATGTCCTCATGAACGTTCACGCTCTCCACAACCTCCAGCTCCAGGCCATGGGCGTGCACATACTCTGCCAGCTCCCGCACCTCATCCTCCGGCCAGTCCACCCCGGCAGGCTTGTCCAGCAAGCCCATCAGGCCGGTCATACCGGGAATCTGCTTCACATACTTCAGCGGAATAGGGTCGGATTCCTTACCATACCAGCGGAAAGTCATTTTCATATAGCAGCAGCCTCCAAAGCTATTTTCGCAAGTAAACCACAATCATTATACGCGCATAGCCCCGTGAAGTCAACGGGAAAGGGCGGCGCCTCCCGCCTTGAGTATTTTGCTTGCACCAGCACACAAGCTGTGGTAAAATGTACGCATCAATAGGAAAGGGAGGAGCAAACATGAGTGCAACGGCCACCTTCAAGTGCCCGGCCTGCGGCGGGTATCTGGAGTTTGACCCGGAGGGACAGCGGTTCCTGTGCCCTTATTGCAGCGCATCCTTCAACGAGGAGGAGCTGCAGCAGCAGTCTGCCGCCAGGGAGCAGGCCTCTGCCTGCGCCGATGATGGCAACCTTCGCGCCTACCATTGCCAGAGCTGCGGCGCGGAGATTGTGACGGACGAAACCACTGCCGCCACCCGCTGCTATTACTGCCACAACCCGGTGGTGATGACCGACAGGCTTTCCGAGGCCTTCCGCCCGGATGGGGTGATTCCCTTCCAGCTGGACAGGCGCGCCGCGGAGGCGAAGTTCAGCGAGTTTGTGAAAAGCAAGCACTTTATCGACAAGGATTTTTTCAACCCCCAGCAGATGGAGGACTTCAGCGGCGTGTACTATCCCTATTGGATGGCGGACATGGAGGGTGACGCCCACTTTGATGGCACGGGCACCCGGGTCAATGTAATTCCCTCACCCAGCAAAACCGTTACCGTCACCCGCTATTTCGATGTGGAGCGGGATGGGCACATCAGCATCCGCAACCTGGTGCGCAAGGCCCTGTCCAAGGCAGATGGCAAGCTGAGCGATGGCATTCACCCCTATGACCTGAGCCAGCAGAAGCCTTTTTCCATGGGTTATCTCAGCGGCTTTCTGGCAGAAAAGCGTGACGTGGAGGCCAGCGATGTCCAGCCCGACATGCTCCGGGAGGCCGAAGGCTACGCCAAGGCGCTGATTTCCCAGCGGGACGAGTATAATTCCCTGAAGGGTGAGGTCACCTTCCAGCCCAAGCGCACCGGCCTGCGCTATATGCTCCTGCCCGCCTGGGTGCTGACCTACAAGGGCGGCGCCAACGGCGAACCCTACTACTACATGATGAATGGCCAGACCGGCACCGTTTGTGGCAAGCTGCCCCTGAAAAAGGGCAAGCTGGCCCTGTGCAGCGCGCTGGTGGGCCTGGGGCTGTTCGCCCTGCTGTGCCTGGGAGGTGCGCTGCTATGGTAAAACGCATGCTATGCCTGCTGGCAGCGGTGCTGCTGCTCCCCTGTTTCGCCTTTGCCAGCGCCCAGGTGGTGGACGAGGCCAGCCTGTTCTCCGCCGATGAAATCAGCCAGATGGAAGAAATCATCCAGCGGATTGCAGATGAATACCAGATGGACGTGGCGGTGCTCACCACCTATGACGTGCCCGCAGCCTACAGCGATGCACCCATCCAGGACTATGCCGACCTGTACTACGAGAACAACGGCTATGGCCTGGGCGATGACAAGGCCGGCCTGCTGTACATGATCGACATGACCAACCGGATGCCCTGCATTTCCACCAGCGGCGTGATGATCGACTACATCACCGACAGCCGCCTGGAGGATCTTCTCGACGTCAGCGGAGATTTCCTTTCCAGCGGCCAGTACGGCAAGGCTGCGCTGCACCTGCTGAACAAGCTGGAGCGCCAGCTGGCAGAAGGCCGCCAGGAAGGTTCCTTCCGCTACGATGCGGAAACAGGCAAGCGGCTCACCGGCCTGTACAACAAGCTGACCGACAATGAAATCCTCCTTGCCGCTGCGAGCGGCATTGCCGTGGCGCTGTTCATGTATTTCACAGTCAGCAGCCGGTATAACCTGAAGGGCAGCACCTACACCTATGACCGCAACGCCAACACGGATTGCCAGATTACCAACGCCCAGGAGCGCTTTGTGCGCGAAACCCGCCGGGTGGTGCACAACCAGTCCGGTGGCGGCTCCCGCGGTGGCAGCGGCAGCGGCGGCGGCAGCGGCAGCAGGGTGCACACCTCCTCCAGCGGCGGCAGCCATGGCGGCGGCGTGGGCAGGCGTTTCTAAACATTTCCGGTCTATATCACAGCTCCTTTGCATACACTGGCCCTATGCCAGCACTGCAAAGGAGCTGTTTTTTATGATTGAGAACGCCATCATCATGGCAGGCGGGGAAGGCCGCAGGCTGCGTCCCTTAACGGAGATCCGCCCCAAGCCACTCATGCCGCTGTTAGGCCAGCCGGTGATTGCCTACGCACTGCATCTGCTGCGGCGGCACGGTGTTGCCCGGGCCAGAATCACCCTGTGCTACCGGGCCCAGGACATCATCAGCGCCCTGGGTGATGGCGCAGCCTATGGCGTTGGCCTGGGGTATCAGGTGGAGGAGATCCCCCGGGGTACCGCAGGCAGCGTGAAGGATGCTGCCGCAGGCATGGTGGGCACGGTGCTCATCCTCTCCGGCGATTGCCTGACCGATGCCGACCTGACAAGCCTGTACACCCGGCACCGGGCCAGCGGCGCCGCCCTCAGCATGGCGGTGAAGCGCCTGCCGGATGTGTCGGGCTATGGCATTTGTGAAGTGGACGCGGCCTACCGGGTAACAGCCTTCCGGGAGAAGCCTGCATCACCTCCGCCCAATGCCCTTGTTAACCTGGGCATATACTTTGCCGAGCCTGATGCGCTGTCGATGATTCCCGGCGAAGGCCCGGCGGATTTCGCCCGGGATTTGCTGCCTGCGCTGCTTGCCTCCGGCGGCAGGGTGCAGGCCCTGGAAACCAACGCCTACTGGCAGGACATTGGCTGCCCGGAGACCTACGCCCAGGCCCAGCAGGACATGCTGTCCGGCCTGGTGGCGCTGCCCGTGCCCGGCAGGCGGATGGGTGAGGCCATTCTGGGCCAGGGGTGCACCATTGCCCCGGATGTCCGCATGACAGGCCGCTGCTACATTGGGGATCATGCCCGGGTGGACAGCGGTGCAGTGCTGGGCCAGGGAACAGTGCTGCTGTCCGGCGCCCATGTGGGCACCAGCGCCCGGCTGGAAAACGCCTGCCTGTGGGAAAACGCCTGCATCGGCGGCGGAACCATCCTGAAAAACGTGGTGGTCATGCCCCGGAATGGGCACGGCAGCCTGCAGCGGATTATCCCCTGCTATACCGGGTAAATTTCCCCCGATGCTTGACAGGCATTCGTTATCCGCATATAATATTCACAGGCGCTCCTGGGATGCGCGACAGCGTTCCGGTTGTTCCCCGACATTTCACAAATGGAGTCCGGGTCCAGGTATAGCAATGTCATGCCCCCGTTCTTTGAACGCCAGGGGACGGCAGAAACTATCGGCAGGACACCAGCCTGCTTAACAGAGCGGGTGAAAATTCGGGCGCATCGGCATCCTGGGGCATCTTTTTGCATCATAAAACCCTCCGCATGTTTGCTTGCATGCGGAGGGTTTTTCACTGGTCATCATCTTTCCGGCAGCGTTCCCCTGGGGTACGCGCCCAGCAGCCGAATCTCCCTTGTGTAGGGCCTGGCGTCCTCCATGGCCCGGTGCAGGTGGGCATGATCCATCTTCCCCTCGAAATCTGCAGAGAAGAAGTATGCAAAGGTAGTGTCCGGCAGCGGGCGGCTCTCAATGCGGGACATGTTCAGCCCGCTTCTGGCAAAGGACTCCAGCACTCTCACCAGCGCACCCACCTGATTGTTTACAGTGAAAACCACAGTGGCCTTGCCGGGCACGTCCAATGGTTCCTCCTTCCGGGACAGGATGAAGAACCGCGTGGTGTTCATATCCGAGGTCTGTATATCCCTTTTCAGAACCTCCAGCCCGAAAACCCGTGCTGCCTCCTCGCTGGCAATGGCGGCGCAGGCTTTGTCCCCTTTTTCCGCCACCTCCCGGGCACTGATGGCTGTGTTGCCCGAGGGAATCAGCGTTACCCCGGACAGGGTTGCCAGAAAGGCATCGCACTGGGCAATGGCCTGGGGATGGGAGGAAATCTGCCGTATGTCCGCCATGGCGGCGCCGGGCAGGCCCAGCAGCTGGTGGCGCACAGCCTTCATGGTTTCGCCCACAATGTGCAGCGGCAGCTTTTCCAGGATGGAATAGGTGGGCAGCACCGCACCGGCAAAGGAGTTCTCCACCGGCAGCAGCGCGTAGTCCGCCGCGCCATCCACCACAGCCTGTGCCGCCTGGGGAAAGGTATCGTATCCCACGCATTCCCCATGGGGAAAGGCCTCCTGGGCCGCACCGGCGGAAAAGCTGCCACTGGTGCCCGGGTAGGCGACGATTATACGCATGCTTCCCGCTCCTTCCACAGTTCCATCATGCCAATGGCTGCCATGGCCTCCACCACAGGCACGGCACGAGGCAGAATGCACGGGTCATGCCTGCCGTGAATGCTGATTTCCGCGTTTTCGCCCTTCTGCAGGGACACGGTGTCCTGCTTCTGCCCAATGGACGGCGTGGCGCGGACAGCGCAGCGGAAAATCACCGGCATACCGTTGGTTATGCCGCCCTGCACGCCGCCAGAATGGTTGCTGCCGGTGACAATGCGACCATCAACCATGCGGAAGGGGTCATTGGCCTGGCTGCCCCTGAGGGTTGCAAAGCCAAAGCCTTCACCAAACGCCACGCCCTTCACCGCAGGAATGGCAAACATCAGGTGGCTCAGCAGGCTCTCCACACTATCGAAAAAGGGTGCACCAAGGCCCGCGGGCAGGCCGGAAATCATGCACTCAATCACCCCGCCAATGGAGTCTTGCTCCCGGGCGGCCCGCAGCGCCTCTGCCTCCATGGCCTGCGCTATTCCAGGCTGGATGCAGGGCAGGTGCATGGCCTTCAGGGTCTGGGCATCCGCCACGGGGGTGTCCATCAGGCTGGCATCCTTCACGCCTCCCAGCTGCTGTATATGGCTGACAATGCTCACACCCTGCTGCTCAAGCCACTGGCTGCACAGGGCGCCAGCAAACACGATGGGTGCCGTCAGCCTGCCGCTGAAGTGCCCGCCGCCGCGCCAGTCCTCAAAGCCGAAGTACCGCACATGCCCGGTGTAGTCCGCATGGCCCGGGCGCAGCAAATCCACCCCCGGGCCATAATCAGCCGAGCGGGTGTTGGTGTTGCGGATAATGGCGCAAATGGGCTGGCCCGTGGTGCGGCCCTCCAGCACACCGGAGAGAATCTCCGGCACGTCCGCCTCTTTGCGGGGTGTGGTCAGGCTGCTCTGCCCGGGCGCCCGGCGCTGCATTTCCGCATGCACGCGGGCCATGTTGATGGTCATGCCTGCCGGAAAGCCGTCCATGGTGATGCCGATGGCCTCACCGTGGCTTTGCCCAAACAGGGACAGCCGCAGGTGCTGCCCGAAAAAGCTGCTCATTTCGCCACGCCTCCCAGTGTCTCATACGCCTGCAAAAAGCCGGGCCAGGACTTGTTCAGCGCCTCCACCCCGGTTACGGTCACCGGGTTTTTGCAGCGGGTTGCCGCCAGGGCAGCCAGCATCACCATGCGGTGATCGTTCCATCCGTCCACGGTCACGCCGCCCCGCAGGCTCTCCCTGCCGGAAATCACCATATCGTCGCCCTCAATCCGCGCCGCGCCGCCCAGCTGGTTCAGCATGTCGATGGTGGCGGTCAGCCGGTCGCATTCCTTCATGCGCAGACGTGCGCAGCCAGTCAGCCGGCTTTCGCCCCGGGCCAGCTGGCAGGTCAGCGCCAGCACAGGGGCGATATCCGGGCAGTCGTGCATGTCCAGCACGGCGCCGTGGAGGGTTTCCGCCGTCACGCGGATGCCCGCATCGCTCTCCTGCACCTTTGCGCCCAGCGCTGCCAGGTGGGTCAGCACAGCCCGGTCGCCCTGGGTGGTGGTGGGTGCAAGGCCTGTCACCGTAATATCGTGGCCCAGTGCGCCCGCGCACAGCATCACCGCCGCCTGGGAGTAATCGCCCCCCAGCCTGCCGGATTGCGCCTTGTACTGCTGATTGCCGGGGATTTTCCAGCTGAACTCCCCCAAGGTTTCCACTGCAATGCTGCTGCTCTCCAGGGCCTCCAGCGTCATGCGGATGTACCCCACCGATTCCACCGGCGGCAGCACCGTCAGGGTGGAATCGCCGGGGAGAAGCGGCAGGGCAAACAGCAGGCCGGACACAAACTGGCTGGACACATTGCCGGGCAGCACATACTCTCCCGGCTCCATGCGTCCGCAAACGGAAAGCTCCGCCGCGCAGTCCGCGCCCACACCCATCCGCCAGGTAACCCCGCGGGGAACAAACAGGTCGCGATACACCTCCATGGGCCGCTTGCCCAGCTGCCCGTGCATGCGGAAGGTTGCGCCGCCCGTCAGGCTCAGGGCAATGGGCACAAAGAACCGCAGGGTGGAGCCGCTTTCGCCGCAGTCCATCATGGGCGGCCTGTCCGCCTTGGGGGTGCCGCCGCGAAGGGTCAGGGTATCGCCACTGGCGGTCACATCCGCCTCCAGCGCCCGCAGGCAGCGGAGGGTAGCCTCCATATCTGCAGAGGGCATGAAGCCTTCCAGGGTGGTTTCCTCCCGGGTCAGCCCGGCGCAGATCAGCCGCCGATGGGCCTCGGACTTGCTGGCAGGTGCAGCCATTTTCCCCGCCAGGTGCGCGGGATAAAAAATCTTGTCCATGCAATCTCCATGCGCAGCAAAGCCGCGCGAAAAGTAATCAGGTTTCCAAACCTTCCACAATCATAACACACCCGGGCTAAAAAAGGTTGTTTTCTTCCTGTACAAAAAAAATCGGCCTGCACAAACGCAAGCCGTATGATTATAGGTTATTCAGGTCAACACGCTGGCGCATGCTGGCACAGGCCGCGCAGCCGCCCTCGCCGGTTTCCCGCAGGGAGGCCGGCAGCGCATCGCCAACCTCCTTCATGGCCAGCAGCACTTCATCCGGGGGAATGGGGCAGCGGATGCCGGAGAGCACCATGTCCGCCGCCGTGAACGCCACGCCGGAGGATCCCACGTTGCGGTACACGCAGGGTACCTCCACCAGGCCTGCCACCGGGTCGCATACCAGGCCCAGCAGATTCATAATGGCGAAGGCCGCCGCATCTGCACACTGCCGGGCATTGCCGCCCTCCAGGAAGGTCAGCGCCGCCGCCGCCATGGCAGCAGCCGAGCCGCATTCTGCCTGGCAGCCGCCCTCCGCGCCGGAGATGCTGGCCTCCATGGCAATGGACTGGCCCACCGCCGCCGCCACAAACAGCGCATCCACCGCCTGCTCCTCGGTGATACCCTTTTCCTCCATCATCGCCAGCACAGCCCCGGGCAGTATGCCGCAGGCGCCTGCTGTGGGCGCAGCCACAATCTTCCCCATGCAGGCGTTGCACTCGGCTGTTGCCATGGCGTACACCTGGGCCTTGCCCAGCAGGCTGCCGCACAGCATGCCGCCTTCCAGCCGCCGCTGAAACACCGCCGCCTGGCCGCCGCTGAGGCCGGACACGGAGCGCAGCCTTGCATCCAGTCCAGCCTTGACCGCCTCCTGCATGCAAAGCAGGTGATTCTGCATGATGTCGCGCACCTGCTGCTCTGTCATGCCTGTTTCTTGGGCTTGCAGGGATACCGCAACCCGGGCCATGCTGCCTTCCCCAGCCAGGTTCACCCATTCGTTCAGGGTCAGGTTCATCAGCAGGGCCTCCTTTCCAGAAAGGTCACACTTTGCACGGCCTTCATTTGGCGGATGCTCTCCACCAATCCTTCATCCGGCGCGCCGTCCAGCTCCAGCACCATCATGGCATCGGCGCCGGCCTTGCGGCGGTACACCTGCATGGTGGCAATGTTAATGTTCTGTCCCGCCAGTGCGCCTGTCACCCCGGCAATCACCCCCGGCGCGTCCGTCTGGTGAATGATGAGGGTGTGCTCCTTGCCGGTAAAGTCCACGTTCAGTCCGTCCAGCCGGCGGATGGCAATGTTCCCGCCGCCAACGGAGGCGGCCTCCATGCTCAGCCGCCTGCCGGTTACGCCTGTCAGTTCCAGCTGAACCGTGTTGGGGTGCGCGCCCCGGATGCTCACCGGGTGAAAGCACAGCGCCAGGCCTGCTTCCTTCGCAATGGTCAGGGAATGCCGCAGGCGCAGGTCATCCACCGGCATGCCCATCAGCCCGCCGGCAATGGCCCGATCCGTGCCGTGCCCGCGATAGGTCTTGGCAAAGGAGCCGTGAAAGCCAATGTCCGCCGCCGCCACATCCTCGCCCAGCAGCAGCCGGGCCGTTAGGCCAATCCGCGCCGCGCCAGCCGTGTGGGAGCTGCTGGGGCCAATCATCACCGGGCCAATCAGGTCGAATAAATCCATGTGTTTCATCCTTCCCATGGGAAGTTTTCCTTCGGCCTTCATTGTACAACGGATGCATGCCCCGGTCAAGCATCCCGCCGCCCTCATTCCTCACGAAAAAATGTGCGCCGCCCCTTGACGGCACACTGGGTTTGTGGTATGATGAGTATGGTTCTGAACAGCGTTCACAATTATGAACGGAGGGATGCTATGGAGGAGGCTGCCAACAGGACGCTCCAGCGGGGCTTGTCCATATTGGAGCTGCTCAGCGAGCATCCCGATGGGCTGGAGCTGCACGAAATCGCTTCGGCGCTGTCCCTGCCCAAGTCCACCGCTCACAACCTGGTGCAAACGCTATTGACCCTGCGCTACATCCGCCTGACGCCTGCCAGCCGCTATCAGCTGACGCTGAAAACCTTTGAGGTTGGCGCGTCTGTTGTTCAAACAACCGATGTGACCCAGGTGCTGCGCAGCTACATGCTGAAGGCGTTTGCCGAGTGCAACGAAACCATGCACTGCGGTGTGCTGGCCGGCACAGACGTGCTGTATATCGACAAGATTGAGAGCACCCAGTCCATCCGCATGGCCAGCCATGTGGGCATCCGCATGCCCCTGTACGCCACAGCCATGGGCAAGGCCTTCCTGGCGGAGATGAGCGAGGAGGCCATCCGCGCCCTGTACCCGGAGGAATCCCTTCCACCGCTGACGGAGCATACCATTCCCACCGTTTCCGCGCTCATTGCCCAAACGGCGGAAATCCGCCAGCGTGGCTGGGCCACGGAAAACCAGGAGAATGTGGACAACGTGAGCTGCGTGGGTGTGGCTATCCTGGGCCGTGACGGCAAGCCTGCCTACGCCCTGAGCATCTCCGCGCCCGCCTTCCGCATGACGGAGGAGCGCTTCCAGTTCTGCGCGGGGCTGCTGCTGCGGGCCAAGCGGCATATCGAGCGGATACTTCGAGCCCTGTAACCCTGTTTCCAAGCAACTTACCATAGAGAAAGGACGAACGAACATGGATTTTCTGGAGAAACTTTCCCTGGCTGGTCTGGTTCCCGTCATTGCCGTCAACGATGCTGACGATGCTGTGCCCCTGTGCAAGGCTCTGTCCGATGGTGGCCTGCCCGTTGCGGAAATCACCTTCCGTACCGCCGCTGCCGAGGAAGCCATCCGCCGTGTCCACGAAGCGCTGCCCAACGTGCTGCTGTGCGCTGGCACTGTGCTAACCATTGACCAGGTGGACCGCGCCGTGAATGCCGGTGCTGCTGCCATTGTGTCCCCCGGTCTGAACCCGGAGGTTGTGAAGTACTGCATCTCCAAGAACATCCCTGTGTGCCCGGGCACAGGCAATCCCTCCGATATTGAGGTTGCCCTGTCCCTGGGGCTGAAGGCTGTGAAGTTCTTCCCTGCCGAGCCCCTGGGCGGCCTGAAGCTCATCAAGGCCATGGCGGCTCCCTACGGTGCAGTGAAGTTCATGCCCACCGGCGGCATTAACGAGAAGAACATGCTGGACTATCTGGCCTTCGACAAGATTCTGTGCTGCGGTGGCTCCTGGATGGTTCCCGCCGATGCCGTTGCCGCCAAGGACTGGGATCGTATCACCCAGCTGACCCGCTCCGCCGTGAACACCATGCTGGGCTTCGAACTGCGCCATGTGGGCCTGAACTGCGCCGATGCTGACGCCTCCATGGCCCAGGCCAAGAAGATTGCCGACCTGCTGGGCTGGCCCATCAAGGAGGGCAACTCCTCCAACTTCGTTGGCACTGGTTTTGAGCTGATGAAGACCATGGGCCGCGGCAAGAACGGTCACATCGCCATCGGTACCAACAGTGTGAAGCGCGCCAAGTGGCACCTGGAGCAGCGCGGCTTCAAGTTCATCGAGGAATCCGCCGTGGTCAAGAACGGCAAGATCATCGCCATCTATCTGGAGGATGAAATCGGCGGCTTCGCCTTCCACCTGGTGCAGAAATAACGAATTGAAGAGGAGTCCCCATGGACAAGCTCATCATTGTCGGTCAGGTGACGGGCAACCGTGAGGTGGCTGAGCCACCCGGGTTGGATGCCTGCCTGCAGGACGGCTTGAACATCAGGGAGATTCAAGCCAAAAGCACCGATGAGCATTGCTGCTATGTTTGGCTGACCAAGAAAGACAAATAATCAACACAACAAATATGGAGGTTTGAACAATGAGCAAGGTTGTTACCTTTGGCGAGATTATGCTGCGCCTGAAGTCCCCCGCCTACGAGCGTTTCTTCCAGTCCCCTTCCCTGGAGGCCACCTTTGGCGGCGGCGAGGCCAATGTGGCTGTGTCCCTGGCCAATTACGGCATGGACGCTGCCTTCGTTACCGTGCTTCCCAAGAACGACATTGGTGAAGCCTGCCTGCGTGAGCTGCGCGGCTTTGGCGTAGACACCACCAAGATTGTCCGCAAGGATGGTCGCATGGGCATATACTTCCTGGAGACCGGCGCTGTGCAGCGTCCCTCCAAGGTGATTTACGACCGTGCCGGCTCCGCCATCTGCGAAGCCAAGCCCGGCGACATCGACTGGGACAAGGTTTTCGAGGGTGCAACCTGGTTTCACCTGACTGGCATCACTCCCGCCATTTCCCAGGGCGCTGCCGACCTGTCCATTGAGGCGGTGAAGGCTGCCCAGGCCCGGGGCATCCATGTGTCCTGCGACCTGAATTACCGCAAGAACCTGTGGAAGTACGGCAAGGATGCCAAGGAAGTCATGACCGAGCTGGTGAAGTACGTTGATACCGTGATCGCCAACGAGGAGGACTTCCAGAAGTCCCTGGGCCTGAAGGCCGAATCCCAGAGCGATGTGGAAGAGGGCGAGCTGAACATCGAAAACTACAAGGCCATCGCCTCTCTGGCTATGGAAACCTATCCCAACATCAAGCGCGTTGCCATCACCCTGCGCGAGAGCAAGTCCGCCAACCATAACGACTGGCGCGCCTGCCTGTACAACGGCAAGGACTTCTTTCTCTCCCGCAAGTATGCCATTACCGACATTGTTGACCGGGTTGGCGGCGGTGACTCCTTCGGCGGCGGCCTGATCTACGGCCTGAACAACTACGATGACGAGCAGACTGCCCTGGAGTTTGCCGTGGCTGCCTCCTGCCTGAAGCACACCATCATCGGCGACTATAACCGTGTGTCTGTTGCGGAAGTGGAATCCCTGATGAAGGGCTCCGGCAACGGTCGCGTGCAGCGCTAAGCATATCCTCCAGACCTTCATATATCAGCAAGCGCCTCCTGAATCGCTCAGGAGGCGCTTGTGTGTATTCACTCAGCTGTGCCTGCGGTACCAGTGGTAGTCGTAGCCATAGTCGCTGTTTTCTGCAATGCCGGTCAGCTCAAAGTGCACCACAGCGTTTTCCCGCAGGTTCAGCTTAATGGCCACCCAGCCATCGTCCGCATCCACATTGCTGCTCTGGCACAGGGGCTGGCCTGCCTTGCGCAGGAAGTCCACCTGCCGTTCCGTCAGGGAGGCAGGCTCGCCCATGTCATGCCAGGCCTTCAGGGGGTTGCAGCACTTCTCGTCCACTGTGCGGGTCAAAAGGCCCACGGTGCCCTCTGCAGGCACGTTCAGGTCAATGGACAATTCGCTCCGCTCCTCCCGGCACAGGTTCCAGGCCACACCCTCGTAGGAGCCGTCCTTCCGCCGCAGGAGCACCATGTGCTCGTCCCGGTAGACAGGCTCACCCTTCAGGTTGTTGAAGAAAGCAAACGTCCACAGCGTGGGCTTGGGAATCAGCTGGTTGGCAATCATGCCAAACCCGCCGTGGAACGGCTGCACCGGCACGCCGCACTCCTCAAACACATCGCCAAATGTCCAGTAGGAGTAGGATGCAGCCACATCCCCAAAGCAGGCAAGAATCCCTGCAATGTAGGCAGCGTTCAGGTTGGTATCATGAATGGGGCACAGGGGATTGTAGGATGTGTTGAACTCCGTAATGTGCAGCTCCATGCCCTTATACTCCGGAAAACTGTCAATGATGTCCCGGGTTTCCTTCATCTCGTCGTACACGCTCTGCACGGTACGCATGGTGTGGTAAAGGTACTTGCCGTGGTGCTCCGGCGTTTCGCCCATGTAGGCGTGGCGGGTCACGAAATCCACCGGCAGCTTTCTGTCCCGGCAGAAGGAAAGAAAGTCGCTGATCCACTGCTGGGAACCGTTGCCGCCGCACACTGCCGGGCCGCCAACCCGCATGCCGGGCAGCGCCTCCTTCACGGCCTGCACGGTCACCTCATACAGGTGCAGGTACTTCTCCTTGTCCGCATTCTCCCAGAAGCCGGGCAGGTTCGGCTCGTTCCACACCTCGCAGGGCCAGGAGGAAACCTCTTCCTCGCCATAGCGGTCCGCCAGGTGGTGCAGGGTGGCCTTCACCAGGGCGCACCAGGCAGCATCATCCCTGGGCGGGGTGGTGTTGCCTTTCCAGTAGAAAATGGTCTGCCTGCCGCTTGCCATTTTTTCCGGCATGAAGCCCAGTTCCAGAAACGGCCGGATGTTCTGCTGCCTGTAGCAGTCCATCACCCTGTCCAGGTAGGTAAAGTTGTAGGTCACCCGCTCCACACCGTTTTCATCGGTATAGGGCTGATAGATAGCCATATCGTCGCAGAAAAGCCCGTGACCGCGAATGTGCCTGAAGCCGGCCTCCGCCTGGGCCATGGCAAGCTGATCCTGGTATTCCTTCTGCAGTGCCAGCCCCATGCGACCTGTGCCCACGCAATAGGCAGCATTGTTGGTGAAGTTCGCCGTGTCCCCATGCTTGATGTTGATGCTCAGGTTCTTCATGTCATCCATCCTTTCACAGGCCTGCCTTGGCCTGGTCGAATACGAAAATCTGGTTGTGGGGCAGATTGGCCTGCCGGGTATCGATAGCCTCGTAGGGTGCAATCTTCACGGGCACAGCGGCCCGCAAGGCATCATCCGTCAGGCCGTTCAGGAAATCGTCCAGCATGCTGCGCTCATACAGCCTGTGCTGGTGGGAGCACAGCACATGGGTGAAGGGCAGCGCCTGCAGCCTGCGCACATTGGCCCTGTAGGCCTGTGCGCCCAGCGCCGCAGGAAAGAACAGCCATGTGCATGGGTTCCAGTCGTCCGCAGTCAGCAGCAGCTTCATATCCGGCAGGTACACCACCGCCGAGCCGGGCGTGTGTCCCGGGCAGCTAATGACCTGCACCCGCATGCCGCCCAGGTCAACGGTCTGCTCGCCCAGTGGCAGCGGCATGGGGATGTTGTCCGCCAGGAAGGCCGCATCCACCGGCAGACCCTTGTCCCTGGCCTGCCGGTACACCCGCCTGCGCATTTCCTCCCCCGTGTAGGTCAGGAAGTCCGCCTGATCCTCCGGGAACATCAGCGTATGCTCAAACCAGCGGGCGCCCAGGGCATGGTCGTGATGTCCGTGGGTGATGATCACCGTCAGCGGCAGCTGGGTGATGCTGCGGACAAAGGCCTGCACATCCTCCACGCCATAGCCGGTGTCCACCAGCAGGGCGGATTGCTCGCCCACCAGCAGCGTCATGCACACGCCCATGCAATCCTTCATGTGGAACACATGGGGCATAACCTCATGGGATTCAAAGGGCATTTCTCTCGCCTCCATATTGCTTACCATTCGACACAGGGTTCCTTTTTCCTTTACGCAAAGGAATAAAAGCAAGAACTGCCTGTTGAAAAAGCAAATTCCGCCCTTGTGCCCGGTGGGCGGTGATGGTATAATTCATGCTGTCACATTATAATATGAAAGGATTACAGCCATGAGCACCAAGCGTCTTTCCTGGCTTCCTTTTCTCCGGGAGGATATACCCGCCACCTGCACCACCGCAGAGGATATTGCCGCCTTCGAGCTGAACCAGGCGCTGCCGGGCCTTGCACCGGGCAGGCAGGCAAGGCTGTCCCTGTGCGCCCCCATGGAGGAGCGCTACACCATCACCCAGCAGGGTGATACATTCCTGGTTTCCGGCGGTGAGCCGGGCCTGCTCTACGGCGCCTATGCGCTGCTGATGTGCCTGTCCGCCGGGCATCCGCTACCCATGGGCGAGCAGCAGCCCCGGTATGCCCTGCGCATGCTGAACTGCTGGGATAATGCCGATGGCAGCATCGAGCGCGGCTACGCCGGGCGCAGCCTGTTTTTCGAGGGTGGGCATTTCGATTACGACCCGGCGCGCATGCGGCAGCTGGGCCGCCTGCTGGCCTCTGTTGGGCTGAACGTGCTGTGCATCAACAACGTGAACGTCCGCTACCCTGCCGATCAGCTGATTGAGTCCTGGCTCCCCCAGCTGGCAGAGCTGGCGGCGATTTTCCGTCCCTTCGGCGTGAAGCTGATGGTATCTATCGATTATTCCGCACCCATTCGCCATGGCATACCCACTGCCGATCCGCTGGATCCCCAGGTGCAGGCCTGGTGGAACAGGCAGGTGCAGCTTGTCTACCAGGCAGTACCCGACCTGGCTGGCTTCCTGGTGAAGGCGGACAGCGAGCACCGTCCCGGGCCCTTCACCTACGGGCGCAACCATGCCCAGGGTGCCAACATGCTTGCCCGGGCCCTGAAGCCCTTTGGCGGCAAGCTGGTGTGGCGCTGCTTTGTGTACAACTGCATGCAGGACTGGCGCGACCGCAAGACCGACCGCCCCATGGCTGCCTATGAGCACTATGCATATCTGGACGGAGAATTTGAGGACAATGTGATTCTTCAGGTGAAGAACGGCCCCTTTGATTTCCAGGTTCGGGAGCCTGTATCTCCCCTGCTGTACGCCATGCCCCAAACCAACCTGGCGATTGAATTCCAGCTTGCGCAGGAATACACCGGCCAGCAGATTGACATTTACGCCATGCCGCCCATGTGGCGGGAGGTGTACGACGATATGCCTGCCGATAAGGTGATGGCCATTGCCGCCGTGACCAACCTGGGCCGGGACGATAACTACACCGGGCATCCCTTCGCCGCGGTGAACCTGTTTGGCTACGGCCTTTTTGCCTGGAACCCGGACCTGCAGCCGGAGAAAATCATCCGCCTGTGGGTGCGCCTGACCTATGCCATGAACCCCATGGATGAGGATGCACTGGTGGCGCTGCTCATGGGCAGCCGCCGCACCTACGAAAAGTATACCGCGCCCCTGGGCCTGTGCTGGATGGTCAGCCCGAACCATCACTACGGCCCCAGTCCCAGCGGGTATGAATACCAGGCCTGGGGCACCTATCACAAGGCTGACCGCAATGCTGTGGGCATTGACCGCACGGCTAACGGCACCGGCTATGTGCTGCAATATCCCGAGGACATGCAGAAGCGCTATGCCACACCGGAAGCCTGCCCGGACGAACTGAAGCTTTTCTTCCATCGGCTCCCCTACGATTATGTGATGGGTGACGGGCGCACGCTGATTCAGCGCATTTACGACGACCATTTTGAAGGCCTGGCGGAAACCCGTGCCATGGCAGAAACCCTCAAGGCGCTCCCCCTGCCCTCTCCTGACAAAGAGGAAGCACTTTCCCGCATGGAACGCCAGCTCGCCAATGCTCGTGAGTGGTGCGACATTATCAACAGCTTCTTCCACGGCTATTCCGGTGTGGAGGACGCCTGCGGGCGCACCATTTACTAATCGCACACAAAAACCCGCCTGCCGCAAACAGCACGGCAGGCGGGTTCTTATTTACTTCGCAAACTGGAATCCGTAGAAATCAAACTGGCTGCCCGGCAGGAACACAAAGCTCACCGTGCACACGCCCGGCAGAACCTCCAGGTCGAAGGTCTGGGTGCTGCGGCCTTCGCCTGTGAACTGGGCCAGGGTGGTCAGGCTGTCACCCGCCTCGTTTTCAAAGCGGATGGTCACCGGGTTCACCGCCAGGGGTGTGGCGGCATCCAGGGTCAGCCGGGCGCGGTTCGCCGTGCCAAAGTCCATGCCGGTATACACCAGGGTCACATTGTTGCCAATGTCCATAATGCCCGCATCGCTCCGGCGGAAGCTGTCGCCGTACACGGTGTCCGCCTCCAGGCCGGAAAGCTGCTGCCAGGCACGGCTTTGCTTGGCGAAGGAGAAGCCCTTCAGGTGTACTTTGCTCTCCATAGAGAAGCAAAGTGTCTGCACACCCGTCAAACGGCGAGGTAATTTATAGGTTTCAGGCTGGTAAACATTCCACTGGCTGGGCTTTTGATATTCAAGTACAGCCAGCCTTTCGCCTCCGTTTCGGGGATCACCCAGCCAAAGGGTCATTTCGTAATGCTTGTCGTCCAGGGCGAAAATGGGCAGGGTGATTTCATCCGAGCCTACCGGCCCAAAGTCCACCCGGTCAAAGCCTGCCATGCTGTATCCGTCCCGCCCGAAGGCAATGCCCTGCTCGTTTCCCGCGCCAATTTCCCCGTCCGTAAAGCTGTACAGCCCGGCGCTGACAAACTCATAGGGGTTCAGGTTGGGCTGACCCATGCCTGTAATGTTGATCTCCTGCTGGGAAATCACCCGCGGGTGGTCATAGCCATTGTTGCAGGTGGCCCGCAGGTATACCTGTCCATCGCCCACGCCGCGGACTGTTACCAGTCTATCTCCCGTTTCTACTTCTGCGCAAGGGGATTCAATACCCTTGTCAGTGGTCACACGGTAGTGAATATCCTGCTTGTCGGCATGTTCGGGTAGGCACTTCACACGGAAGGTCACGCAGGGGTTTTCAGGTGAAAGTGCCTTGCTGCCAACAGGGGAAAGTTCAATGCGCCGCACAGGGGTTTCGCTGGGCATGGGCGTATCGGCAAAGGGGCGATGTGGAGCAGAACCAAACCGACCGTCGGTCTGTATTGCTGGTATATCCAACACAGCAGTCGCCTTTCCGGGCGAGGAAACCTCCACATGCACCATGCCAGCGGATACACCAGAACCCACAATGGCCAGAAGCTTCCCACTGAACAGCCGACGGGTGCTGGTCTTGTATCCCTCACAGTCGGTACTGTCGCCATTGTCCAAGCCAAGCAAAACGCCGCCGCTAACCCTCACATGGACACGATCAACGGCGTTCTCCACAGGGTGTCCTTCGCTATCTGTCATAGAAATCGTAACAAAGGTTATGTCTTCGCCATCGGCTAATAGCTTATCATCTTCAGCCTCCAGGACGATTTGCGCACTTTCGCCGGGCGTGTAGCGGACATCCTCTGCCAGCAGGTTGCCATCATCATCGTAGGCCCGGGCTCGTAGCTCACCAGCCTGGAAGGGCACCTGCCACAGGGGCAGGCACTTTTCCGGGTCGCGCCTGTCCACCTGCCTGCAGCCCAGGGATGCACCGTTCAGCAGCAGCTCGCAGCTGGCGCCGGTGGTCATCACCGCCACATCAATCAGCTGGCCCGGGTTCCAGTCCCAGTGCACGCCGATGTGGGCCATGGGTGCATCCGTCCACAGGGCACGGCACAGGTACCAGTATTCCTTGGGGAAAACCGCCGTGTCCATCATGCCGAAATAGCAGTTGCGGGTGTGGTAGGGCGTAGGCTCGCCAATGTAGTCAATGCCCGTCCACAGGAACTGCCCCAGGGAATAGGGTGAGTTCAGGTCGTCCACCAGGCAGCGGCGCATGTCCCGCGTACCCCAGCTGGTGGTGCTGTTGCCCAGGGAGGAGCACTGCAAGTCCTCATCCGAAAGGATGCTGGCGCTGGCCGGAAAGCGGTATACACCCCGGCTGGACAGGGCGGAGGCGGTTTCGCTGCCGTAGATGAGCCAGTCCGGGTGTTCCCGGTGGTGGGCAGCGTAATACTTCTCGCCATAGTTGTAGCCTGCGGCCTGCACCAGGTCGGCACACTTCTGCGCGCCTTCCCAGGGCATGAAGTTGGAGCCGATGGTGACAATGGCATTGCCCCTGGGGTCATGCCTGCGCACCTCGTCCCGCAGCATGCAGGTGATGGTCTGCCCGCGGGCGTCCGCGTGGGTGTCGAGAATTTCATTGCCAATGCTCCACATGAGCAGGCAGGGGTGATTTCTGTCCCGGCGGACCCAGCTGGCAACATCCGCCGCCGCGTTTTCCGGGAAGAACCGGGCATAGTCGTAGGGTGTTTTGGGGCGTTCCCACATGTCGAAGGCCTCGTCCACCACCAGGATGCCCATCTCGTCGCACATGTCCATCACCTGCCTGGCAGGCGGGTTGTGGGATGTGCGCAGGGCATTGACGCCCATATCCTGCATGGCCTTCAGCTGGCGACGGGCTGCCTTTGCGTGAAAGGCAGCGCCCAGCGCGCCCAGGTCGTGGTGGAGGCACACGCCGTGGAGCTTCACATGCTCCCCATTCAGGAAAAGGCCTTCATCCGCGCTATACTTCACCGTGCGGAAGCCAATATGCTGGCGGATGCTCTGCTCCCCCAGGCGGGTTTCCAGCGTGTAGCAATGGGGCTGTTGCAGCTGCCACAACAGCGGCTGATGCACCAGCATGTCCTCACCGGCTGTTTCCGCCACCAGCGTGCCATCGGGCGCATACAGCCTGTGCAGCGGCTGCTCATCGCCCTGGCCCAGGATTTCCGTTTCAATGTGCACCTGCCAGCAATCACCCTGGCAGGCCATGGTTACATACACGCCATCCAGCGGCATGTGGCGCTTAGGCAGCACATGGAGGGTCACATCCCGGTAAATGCCCGCGCCGGAATACCACCGGGAGTTGGGACTGGTGTGGCGGATATGCACCATCACCTGGTTTTCACCCGGGTGCAGGCCGGTGAGCCGGGCATCAAAGGCCGTGTAGCCATACCGGTGGGTGCAGACCACCGCACCGTTCACCAGCACATCGCAATCCATATACACCCCGTCGAACCGGAGCAGCCACACCTTGTCAAGCTCACCTTCCGGCACGTTCAGCGTGCGGATGTACCACCCATCCGCCGACTCATACAGGTCATGATGCTGGGCAATCAGATAGTCATGGGGCAGGGACACATCCCCATAGGCAGCCTGCATGGCCTCTGCCAGGGTGCTGCCGTTGGGCAGCTTGGCAAAGCGCCACCCATCGTTTAGCAAACGCTGCATTCCATCATCCTCCGTAAGCGTACTCATAGGAATAGTTCGGCGTGGGCGGCGCAAATCCTGCACGGTTCTCCCCTGTTTTCATTTGCAGCTTGTTGCGCTTCATCCTTCATTCCCGCTCATGTTTCGTCCGCGTTCATCATATATTTGCATGACCAGCCATGCAGGCTGCAGATTGCCTGTATGCAGGATTTGTACATCAAAAATGCAGTCCTGCCCTTGACATCCGCCGCCGCACAGGTTATGCTATCTCTATGGCAAAAAAATGGCCTTAATTCGCCATTTTACGGTCAAGCAACATAAAAGGAGGTTTCCCCATGAGTGTCAAGAAGAAGATGAGCCACAGGGTTATCATCATTGCCGTGCTGGCAGTGGTGATGCTTTTCGCCACAACCGCGGTTGCATTTGCAGCCAATCAGTCCAAGCAGGACGCCTCCGGCGAGGCCGTATACACCACCCTGTACGGCAGCGAGGTTTCCACCCTCAATTACCTGACCTCCAGCACCACCTGGGACCTGACCGCCGGTGCCAACCTGGTTGACACCCTGGTGGAGTACAACAGCGCTGCCCAGGTAATTCCCGGCCTGGCTGAAACCTGGGAGGTTTCCGATGATGGCCTGACCTGGACCTTCCACCTGCGCAAGGGTGTGAAGTGGTACGACTACCAGGGCAAGCCCGTTGCCGAGGTGACCGCCAACGACTTTGTGGCTGCCATGAAGTATGTGCTGACCGCCGAGTACGAGTCCAACACCTCCTACCTGCTGACGGACGCCGCCAACATTGTCAACGCTGCCGAGTATGAAAACGGCGATATTACCGATTTCTCTCTCGTTGGCGTGAAGGCCGTGGACGATTACACCCTGCAGTACACCGTCACCAGGCCTACGCCCTACTTCGTTTCCTGCACCACCTATGGCTGCTTCATGCCTGCCTATGGCCCGCAGCTGGAGGAGCTGGGCGCCGAGTTTGCCACCGACAACACCAAGATGTACTACTGCGGTGCCTTCATCCTGGAGGAGTTTGAGCCCCAGGTGATGCACACCTATGTGAAGAACCTCAACAACTGGGATGCCGCCAACGTACACCTGGACAAGATTGAATACATTTACAATTCCGAATCCGCTACCCTGGGCCCGGTGATGGTGCAGCGCGGCGAGGTGGACTCCGCCTCCCTGAGCAACGACGTGGTGGATGAATGGCTGAACAGCAATCCGGAAATCGTCACCCGCGACAGGGCGATTCCCGATTACAGCTACTTCTACGCCTTCAACTTCGATCCCCAGTACAGCGAGGAGTTCGCGCCCCAGGATTGGCTGATTGCCGTGAACAACAGCAACTTCCGCCAGTCCATCATGAAGGCCTTCGACCGGCTGTACTCCATGCACGCCATGGAACCCAACGACCCTGAATCCGTCCTGCAGAACTGCATCACCCCCCGCACCTTTGCCACCGTCAACGGTGTGGACTTCACCGAGCTGGATGCCTTCAACGGCGTTAGTGACCTGTACTACAACAACAATAATCCCGAAGCCAGCAAGGCGCTGGCCCTGGAATACAAGGCCAAGGCCGTTGAAGAGCTGACAGCCCAGGGCGTCACCTTCCCCATTCAGATGGTTATTACCTACAAGTCCGGCCAGAGCGACTGGGAGAACGAGTCCATCATGCTCAAGCAGCAGATTGAAGAAGTGTTGGGCAAGGATTACATCGAGTGCGTGCTCTACGCCGGTCCCTCCGAGTCCTTCCTGTCCAAGACCCGCCGTGCCGGTATGTACAGCTTCATGCGGGTGAACTGGGGCGGCGACTACATCGATCCCGCCACCTGGACCGATCCCTTCGCTGAGGATTTCAACGACGACGGTACCCACAAGGGCAACTCCTACAACAAGATGGACAAAATGCTGGATACCGACTTCAACGAAACCAAGGAGATTCTCACCAAGTATTACGCCGCCGTGGCAGAG
Source organism: uncultured Faecalibacterium sp. (assembly GCA_964383815.1). Classification (GTDB taxonomy): domain Bacteria; phylum Bacillota; class Clostridia; order Christensenellales; family Aristaeellaceae; genus UBA11524. Next base: position 57,371 of record CAYLIC010000002.1, read on the forward strand.
GCCAAGGCTGTGACCGATGACACCCTTGAGCGGTACAACATGTTTGCTGCTGCCGAGCGTATGCTGCTGGACAACGCCATCGTTGTGCCCTACTTCATCGATCCGGCTGCCTACCAGGTTACCAAGCTGAACCTGTTCGAGGGCGAGTATGCTCCCTTCGGCGTCAGCAACCTGCGCTACAAGTATCAGTACCTGCACGACGACTTCGTAACCGCGGAGGAGTTCTACGCCTCCCAGGAGGCCTGGCTGGAGGCACTGGGCGCCAAGTAATTCCCGCACCTTCCCTGTTCTTTTCGGGAGAAACCCCGCATTTTTCGGGGTTTCTCCCTTCCCTTGTCTTTACGGCATGCATTTTTTCATGGCTGAGAGCAGCGCAGGAGCCTCCCTTGGCCCCATTTCCTACCCATCACCAGGCAGCCTGGCTGCCAGAGAGGAAGCTGAACGTGGCAAAGTACCTGGCAAAGCGGATGCTCCGCTCGCTTATCACCCTGTTCATCATTCTGTCCATCGTGTTTATTCTGGTGCGGCAGATGCCCATTGAGGGCTACTTCCCCAATATTGAGAAGATGACCCAGGCCGACATTGACCGGGAGCTTCACCTAATGGGGCTGGACAGGCCCATCCTGGTGCAGCTGGGCGAGTTTTTCAAAAACATGATTCTTCACGGCGACCTGGGCACCTCCCGGGTGTACCGCAACAATGTGCCCGTCACCGAAATCCTGAGTGACAAGATCCCCGTGTCCGTGCAGCTGGGCTCCATGTCCCTGATTGTGTCGCTGCTGGTGGGCCTGCCCATGGGCACGCTGATGGCCAAGTATAAGGGCAAGTTCTTCGACCATCTGGGCACAGGCTTCATTGTGCTGATCAACGCCGTGCCTTCCGCCGTGTACTACCTTTTCATTCAGGTATACGGCACCGAGCTGCTGGGCATCAGCCTGATGTTCACCAGAGCGCCGGCGGGCATACGGTGGATTTTGCCTGTGCTGTCCATGTCCCTGGGGAACATTGCCTATTACGCCATGTGGCTGCGGCGCTACATGGTGGACGAAAGCAAGAAGGATTATGTGATGCTGGCCCGCATCAAGGGTGCCAACGAGAACCAGATTATGTTCCGCCACATTTTCCGCAATTCCTTCGTCCCCCTGGCCCAGTACATTCCCACTTCCTTCCTGAACACCGTTGTCGGCTCCATTTATATCGAGTCCCTTTACTCCATTCCCGGCATGGGCGGCCTGCTGGTGGACGTGATTAAAAAGCAGGATAACGCCATGGTGCAGGGCATTGTGCTGCTGTTTGCCTGCGTAGGCGTTCTGGGCCTGCTCCTGGGCGACCTGCTGATGGTGATCCTTGACCCCCGCATCAGCTTTTCCAAGAAAGGAGGCGACCGCTGATGGCAATCCTGAAGCATCCCAGGCTGGAGCAGCTGGAGCAGCACTGCTCCGAGGCCCTGAAGGAAGACCTGACCGATGCCTCCCTGTTCACCTTTGCGGAGTTTGATGCCGCTGAAGTGGAGCGCACCGGCGCCAGCAACTATTCCTACTGGCGTTCCACCCTCCACGCCTTCAGTAAAAACAAGATGGCCATGTTCCTGCTGGTTCTCATGCTGGCAGTGGTGGTCTTCACCTTCGTTCAGCCGCTTCTCCCCGCCCAGTTCGACCCCATTGTGGTGTCTAACAACCCCGATACCGGCCTGCCCCTGAAAAACCAGCAGCCCAACAGTGTCCACTGGCTGGGCACCAACCAGATTGGTCAGGACTTGTGGGCCCGCATCTGGAGCGGCACACGCACCTCCCTGTTCATTGGCCTGGCAGTCGCGCTGATTGAGGCCGCGGTGGGCATCCTGGTGGGTGTGCTGTGGGGTTACGTCCGCAAGCTGGACTTCTTCTTCACCGAGATTTACAACGTGCTGGACAACATTCCCACCACCATCGTGCTGATTCTGGTTTCCTTCATCCTGAAGCCCGGCGTGGGCACCATCATCCTGGCCATGAGCATCACTGGCTGGATTGGCATGGCCCGCTTTGTCCGCAATCAGGTGCTGATCATCCGCGACAGGGATTACAACGTGGCTTCCCGCTGCCTGGGTACATCCACCTGGCGGATCATCTTCAAGAATCTGCTGCCCTACCTGGTGTCCGTCATCATGCTGCGGATGGCCCTGTCCATCCCCGGCGCCATTGGCAGCGAGGTGTTCATCACCTACATCGGCCTGGGCCTGCCCGCCACCACACCCAGCCTGGGCAACCTGATCAACGAGGGCCGCAAGCTGATGACCAACCCCAACCTGCGCTATCAGCTGATTTACCCCACCATTCTCCTGTCCATCGTCACCATTTCCTTCTACATGATTGGCAACGCCTTCTCCGATGCTGCCGACCCGAAGAACCACATTTGATGAAGGGAGCGAAAAGAAATGCCAAACCCCATTCTCTCCGTCCGCGACCTTCATGTGAAGTTCAGCCTGCGCGGCCGGGTGCTTCACGCCCTGCGCGGCATTGACCTGGATGTGCTGGAGGGCGAAAGCCTGGCCATCGTGGGCGAATCCGGCTGCGGCAAAAGCGTGCTGAACAAGAATTTCATTGGCCTGCTGGATCAGAACGGCTATGTGGAGAGCGGCTCCATCCGCTATTTCGGCATGGGCGACAAAATGCGCCACCACGAGGCCGCCGGCCTGGACGACCTGGCCCGCAACTATATCGACCTGGCAAAGTTTCAGAAAAATGAGGACTGGCTGCGCATTCGCGGCAGCGAAATCTGCATGATTCCCCAGGACCCCATGACCAGCCTGAACCCGCTGAAGACCATCGGCTGGCAGATTAGCGAGGCGCTGGAGCTGCACCGGGGCATGACCGGCAAAATGGCCCACGATGAGGTGATCCGCATCCTGGAGGATGTGCGCATCGACGATCCGGAGCGCCGGGCCCGGCAGTACCCCCACGAGCTTTCCGGCGGCATGCGGCAGCGGATTGTGATTGCCATCGCCATTGCCTGCCAGCCGAAAATCCTCATCTGCGACGAGCCTACCACCGCCCTGGACGTGACCATCCAGGCCCAGGTGCTCACCCTGTTGAAGGATCTGAAAGCCAAGTATAACCTGACCATCATCTTCATCACCCACGACCTGGGTGTTGTTGCCAACATTGCCGACCGTGTGGCGGTGATGTACGCAGGCGACATTATCGAGCTGGGCACCGTGGACGATATTTTCTTCGATCCCCGGCACCCGTACACCTGGGCGTTGCTGTCCTCCCTGCCCCAGCTGGGCCACAGGGGCGAGGAGCTGTACTCCATCAAGGGCACGCCGCCCAACCTGTTTAAGGAAATCAAGGGTGATGCCTTTGCCGCCCGCAACCCCCATGCGCTGAAGATTGACCATGTGCAGCAGCCGCCGTATTTCGAGGTTTCTCCCACCCACAAGGCTCGCACCTGGCTGCTTGACCCCCGTGCGCCCCAGGTGGAGCCGCCGGCAGCGCTGAAGAAGATTAAGGACATTGGAGGTGAGCACCATGGCTGATGAACGCCAGGTGATTCTGCAGGTTCGCGACCTGCGGGTGGCCTTTGGCTCCCGGCGGAAGCGGTTCGAGGCCGTGAAGGGTGTCTCCTTCGATGTGTATGAGGGCGAAACCTTTGGCATCGTGGGCGAGTCCGGCTCCGGCAAGACCACCATTGGGCGCAGCATTATCCGTGTGTATCCCGCCAGCGGCGGCTCCATCAAGTTTCACGGTCAGGAGATTACGGGCCGCATCAGCAAGGAAGTGGACAGGGAGATTACCAACAAGATTCAGATGATTTTCCAGGATCCCATGGCCTCCCTGAACGAGCGGGCGAAGATTGACTACATCGTGTCCGAGGGCCTGCAGGGCCGCGGGTACTCCCGGAAGGAGATTGCCGAAAGGGTACAGCAGGGCCTGAGGGACGTGGGCCTGCTGCCGGAGTTTGCCTCCCGGTTCCCCCATGAGTTCTCCGGCGGTCAGCGCCAGCGCATCGGCATTGCCCGCGCCCTGGTGATGAATCCGGAGTTCATCATCGCGGACGAGCCCATTTCCGCCCTGGACGTGTCCATCCGTGCCCAGGTGCTGAACCTGATGAGCCAGCTCCAGCGGGAACGCGGCCTGACCTACCTGTTCATCAGCCATGACCTGAGCGTAATGCGCTTCATCTGCGACAGAATCGCAGTGATTCACAAGGGTCTGATTGTGGAAATGGCGGACACGGAAACCCTGTTCCGTCACCCGCTGCACCCCTACACCCGGGCGCTGCTCTCCGCCATTCCCCAGCCCAACCCCATTGTGGAAAAGAACAAGGTGCTGGAGGTGTACGATCCCTCCTGCCACCATTACGACACCGACCCCGCCATCTGGGCGGAGATTGAGCCTGGTCACCATGTGCTGGGCAACCAGGAGGAGCTGGCCCAATACCGGGAAAAGCTGAAATAAGCACACAAAAAACGCCCGCAGGACGCATGGTTCTGCGGGCGTTGGCTATGCATTTATCGAATGGTCAGCGGTGAATCCGCGCCCAGGTACTTCTGCACGTTCTGAAAGGCCCGGGCCATGCTGTCCTGCTGGCTGCTCTCCATGCCGCCGGGCGCAGGCTGATGGCTGCCCACCACCCGGTAGTAATACCTGCCATCCTGCTTATAGCGCCAGATGTAGGTGGGCGTGCAGCTGGCCTCCTCCAGGGTTGCCTGCTGTCCATCGTAGCTGAAGCGCAGGTGCAGCAGCAGGCCTGCCACGTTGGCATTGGTGCGGGAGCTGCCCAGCAGGCTGCCCAGGGAGTAGGCGCACAGCACGCGCTTTGTGCTGCCGTCTGCCAGGTTGCCCGTCAGCCACACAGCGGGCTGCACCACATGGCTGCCGCTGCCGATGATGGCATCCACCCCGGCATCCGCCAGCTGCTGGGCAAAGGCGGCCTGCCTGGCGGTAGGCGCAGTCTTGCCGTCGTTGCCCCAGGAAAGGGACACAACCACCACCTGAGCACCCTGTGCCCGCACGCTGGCAATGTCCGCAAGGATGGCATCCGCGCCATCGCTAGCGGCGTCCAGGGCCACAGCAAAGGTGTTGCCATCCTTCTTCATGGCCTTGGCACCCTTGTTGGACAGCACATCCGTATAGTGGAGCACCGCCACCTGCACGCCGCCCAGGTTCATCACGGCAGGCTGTGCGTTTGCCGCATCGGCATAGGTGCCCAGGGTGTTCAGGCCTTGCTGATGTGCCGCCTCCAGTGTGGCGGTCACGCCGTCCAGCCCCAGGTCGTATGCCTGGCGATAGCCCAGCGCCACCGTGTTGAAGCCAGCCATCTTCAGCATGGGCAGCACATCCGCCGCCGTGTTGCTGTCGCTCAGCTTGGCATCGACCCAGGTCGTGTTCTCCAGGGTCACCATGGCGAAATCCGCCGCCACGCTGTCCCCCAGCAGCGCCAGAATCTCCGTAAAGTCGTACTTCTTGGCCTCGCTGTAGTAGTTGGCCTGCCGCAGGTCGGTATCCACGGCGATGCTGCCGCCAAACGTCATGCTGAAGCTGCCACCGGGGACAGCCGTGGGCGTGGCCTGGGGTGCAGGCTCGCTGGTGGGGAGCGGCGTATCCAGGTCCGCAGGCAGGGTTGCAAGGGGCGCCTGGGTGGCTGTTGCTGACAGTGCGCCGCCGCTGATGGGTATTTCACTCAGGCTCAGCTCCGGCAAAAGCTCCCCCAGGGACAGGGCCTCCAGCACCTTGCCGGTGTCGATATGCACATCCGCTGCGCCGTTCAGCCTGGGCAGCACCAGGGAAAAGCCGCCAATGACCATGCAGGTCACCATCAGCATGACGATGGTGCCAAGGGACACGCCGCGCCTTGCCTTTTGCCTCCGCGCCATGCCGATACGCCTCCTTCCTGGGTGTGCTTGCCTGCCTTAAAACACCTGGGACATCAAAGCCGCCGCCAGCACGGAGCCAATCATCAGCACCGCCAGAGCCAGGCAAACCATGCGGGTCATCCGCTGCTTCTTTTCTTCCTTGGTCATCTTGGCCATGGGTATCAACCTCCAGTTATCATTCTTCTGCCGTTTCCGGCTGCTTTTTCCACACGCGCACCTGGGTCACCCGGCGCTTCTCCATCTGCGTTACCTGTCCGCCCAGCAGCTCCGTTTCAAACCTGGTGCCAACACCGGGGATGCACCCCAGCACCTCAGCCGCCCAGCCGCCCACGGTATCCGCCTCAAAGGTGTCCTCCACACTGAGGCTGGCGAGCAGCTCGCTCAGCTGCATGCCGCCATCCACCAGGCAGGAGCCGTCCTCCAGTGGAATCACGTCCTCGCTGACAATGTCGTGCTCGTCGTAGATTTCACCCACCAGCTCCTCCAGCACGTCCTCCATGGTCACAATGCCTTCGGTGCCGCCAAACTCATCCAGCACAACCACCATATGCGTTTTGGTCTGCTGGAACATCTTCAGCAGCTTGGAAACCTTCAGGGTGGAAGGCGCCATCACAGGCGGCGCCATAATCTGCTGGATGCTGGTGCATCCCGCATGCTGCAGCACATAGAAGTCCTTCTCGTGCAGGATGCCTACCACATGGTCCATATCCTCGTGGTACACCGGCACCCGGGAGAAGCCGCTTTCCCGGAAGATATTCGCCGCAGCTTCCATGCTGGCAGTATCCTCCAGGGCGGTCACGTCCACCCGGGGGGTCATGATGCTCAGCACATCCTGGTCGTTAAACTCAATGGCGGAGCGGATCAGCTCGCCCTCGTGGGCGTCCATGTCCCCATCGTGCTGGGCCTCGTCCAGCATGGTCATCAGCTCGGCCTCAATGTGGCTCTCGTCCTCCTGGGGCTTGAACACCCGGCCCAGCAGCCTGCGCCACAGGCGGAACAGGGCATTCACCGGCGCCAGCAGCTTGATGAAGAAGCTCAGCCAGGGTGCAACCCCCATGGCGATGTGCTCCGGGGATTCCTTCGCCAGCGCCTTGGGCGATACCTCACCAAAGATGAGGATGGTCACCGTCATCACCACGGTGGAGATGGTGGCGCCATAGCCACCCACCCAGGCGGTGAACAGCACCGTGGCAATGGATGTACCAGTAATGTTTACAATGTTGTTGCCCACCAGGATGGTGGTCAGCAGCCTGTCATAGTCCTCCGAAAGCTCCAGGGCCATGGTGGCCCGCTTGTTCCCTTCGGATTGCAGGGTTTTCAGCTTCACCCGGCTCAGGGCGGAAAACGCCGTTTCCGAGGCGGAGAAAAAGGCCGACAGCGCCACGCAGGCAAACAGCGCCGCCAGAAGAATCCACATGGTGGTGGTCATGGAAAATCAAGCATTCCTTTCCGTGTCAGGCAGCGTTGCGGCCCTCCAGGGAAAAGCCCCATGAGGGAGGATAATCCATGAAAGCGCCACTCCTTTCGCTGCGATGATAAACAAAGACAGATTATTATAGCATGTTCCGCCATGAAATGCAACCGCACCCGGGGAACAAGAAAAAGCACTGCGGTGAAGCAGTGCCTTCGTACACCATTAGGGACTCGAACCCTAGACACCCTGATTAAGAGTCAGGTGCTCTACCAACTGAGCTAATGGTGCATATCGTTTCCCTTGCGGTCAACGGTAACTATTATACACCTTTTTTCGCATTCGTCAAGCCTTTTTCGAAAGTTTTTTCAAAAAAAGCTCCCCAGCCATGCCGGGGAGCCTTGCTTTGCTTGACAGGATTACGCCTGAGCAGGCGCACCAACGGGGCAAGCATCAGCGCAAGCGCCGCACTCGATGCAAACATCGGGGTTGATCTCGAACTTGCCGTCGCCCTCAGCGATAGCGTTCACGGGGCACTCAGCCTCGCAGGCGCCGCAGCTGATGCAATCGTTAGAAATCTTGTATGCCATGGTGGTTTCACCTCCTTGCAGATTCACACATCATACACGGTGTGTATATGAGTATCATACCATGCTCGCCCGGGAATTGCAAGAGGAATTGTTGCAATTCCCTGCACTTTACTTGTTCTCATCCTTGGCGGCCTGCAGCGCAGCCTCCACAGCGGCCTTCCACGGGCTGGCAGGCTTGGTGGCGGTCGCAGGCTCCTGGGGCTTGGCAGGCGCGGGCTTGGCAGGCCTGGGCTTGCGCTCCGGCTGGCTCTCGCCTTCCGGGCGTTCTTTCCGGGGGCGTTCCCGCTTCGCCGGGCGTTCGGTGAGTGTCTCCCGGGCAGGCGTACCTTCAGGCTCCTGGGTCTGGGGCGCATCCGCCACCTCTGCCGCTTCAGGCTCCTTGCGCACAGGCAGCGGGCCACCAATCCGCTGAACCTCCTCCATAGGGAAGTCCTTCAGCTCGCTGCTGTCACCCTTTTGCAGGCGCACGCGAACCGTTTCCTTAATGATGTTCAGGTCCCACACCACGCCGTTGCCTTCCGGGGTTACGACCTCCTTGCCCACCTTGGGCATGCGCTTGCGGGTCTGCTCGTAGTTGTCCTGCTCATACTTCAGGCAGCACATGAGCCTGCCGCACACACCGCTGATTTTCGTGGGGTTCAGGGACAGGTTCTGCTCCTTGGCCATTTTGATGGACACAGGCTGGAAATCCCCCAGAAAGGTGCCGCAGCACAGGGGACGCCCACAGGGGCCCAGGCCGCCCAGCATTTTCGCCTCGTCCCGCACGCCTATCTGCCGCAGCTCAATCCGTGTCTTGAATACCGCCGCCAGATCCTTCACCAGGCTGCGGAAGTCCACCCGCCCATTGGCGGTGAAGTAGAAGAGAATTTTGCTGTTGTCAAAGGTGTACTCCACGCTGACCAGCTTCATGTCCAGCTTATGCTCGCTGATTTTCCGCTGGCAAATGGCGTAGGCTTCCTTTTCATAGCGCTTGTTGTCCTGGGCGTGCTGCACATCCTGGGCGGTGGCGATGCGCACCACCTGCTTCAGCGGTGCGGACAGCTGCTCGTCGTTCATCTCCCGCACCGGGGTTACAACCTCGCCAAACTCGATGCCCCGGGCCGTTTCCACCACCACAAAGTCCCCGGGGGTGGGCCAGAAGGCGCCGGGATCGAAAAAGTAGAGCTTTCCGGCGTTCTGAAAGCGAACGCCAATCACATTGACCATCGTATTTTTTCCTCCATCAGGCAAAGCAGCAGCCTTTCCACCACTGCCTGCCAAGTTACCTGGCTGGCGCGGAGCCGCCTAGCCTCCCGCACCGCGTCCATCAGCCGTACAAAGTCCTCCGTGTGCCCGTCGGCAGCCATGCGCTGCCATGGCGAAGGATACCCGCTGATGGCGCTGCGCTCCCGCTGGCCCAGGTTGACCAGCAGCAGTGTGCGGAGCATGTCCTCCACGTCGTCCAGCAGCTCGCTGCTTTGGTCGCGCTTGTCCTTCCACTGGGTGGACACCCGCAGAATATCACTGCGGCCCGCCAGGGAAAAGAAGTCCTCCATCACCTGGCTGCGGCGCTGCCAATAGGCCTCATCCGCCGCCACGCTCAGCGCCTTGCCCAGGGAGCCGCCGCTGACGTGCAGAGCCTCCATGGCCCGGTGCTGCTCAATACCCCGGCGGCGCAGCACATCCAGCACAACGCTGTCTGCCCAGGGGTGCAGCTTCAGTGCCCGGCACCGGCTGACAATGGTTGGCAGGAGTAGCTCCGGGGCGTCTGTCAGCAGCAGAAACACCGTGCCTGCCAAAGGCTCCTCCAGGGTTTTCAGCAGGCAGTTCTGGGCGGCAGGCGTCATTTTCTCCGCCTGCTCAATGCGGATGATTCGCCGCCCGCCGGCATAGGTGTGCTCCCCGGCCTTTCGGATCACCTCGCGAATGGCATCCACCTGAATGCTCTTTTCAGGGCGGAGGATGGTCATGTCCGGGTGGGTACCTTCCCGCACCTGCACGCAGGCCGGGCATGTGCCGCAGGGCTTGTCCTCCGGGGACTCGCACAACAAATACTGGCCCATGGCCTGGGCCAGTGTGCGCTTGCCAACGCCCGCCATGCCGCTGATGAGATACGCATGGACAAACGTTCCTTCCCGCAGGGTTTTCATCAGTCCATCATAGGCCGGGCCCTGGGGCGCAAAGTCCGCCAGGGTTGCCGCCCTGTCCATTTCTGCCTCTGCCAAGGGATGCTCTCCTTGCTCCACCAGGGTTACAGCTTCACAAACTGATCAACCGACAGCACAAACACTGTGGCGCCGCCAACCATCACCTCAATGGGATAGGGAGAATACACGCCGTTAACACCGGACATGGAGGTGGGTGCCGTGGTCAGCTGCTTGCGGCTCTTGCATACCTTTTCAATCACAGCCACAGCGGCCTCCAGCTTGTCGTCCTCCACACCCACCAGCAGGGTGGTATTGCCTGCCCGCAGGAAGCCGCCGGTGGTAGCCAGCTTGGTCACACCGAAGCCCTCGTTCATCAGCTTGCTTACCAGGCGGGATGCGTCCTCATCCTGGACGATGGCAATAATCAGCTTCATGTCAGTTCCTCCTTACTTTGTGAAAAGGCTACACCTCTTCATATGTAGTATACAGCAAAGCGCGTAAAAATGCAAGCTGGGGTTTCCCAGCGCAAGGGTTCATTACTGATCGGAAGGATGGAGAACGCACACCTGGTTCGGATAACCGAGCGCCTCATCCATCAGCATCGAAGCCACGCCACGACGGCGATATTCAAGAGCAACCGCCAGGCAGCAAATCATTTTGTGCCCCCGTGAAAACAGCATCACCCCGGCGATTTCGTTTTCCTCCTTCACGCAAATGGCCTGGCGCTTGCCCATGAATTTCAGCACAGTGTCCTTGTGCTCATTCAGTTTTTCCTGTGCTTCCAGGCCAGGAAAGCTCCACCGAACCCGTGACACAAGGCCTATCCATTGGTCACTCCATCCATGCAATTGGCAAATAGTATCCACAAAAAAGGCGGGAGACCGGCAACTCAAGCCGCCTTTCTCCCGCACATGGCATCAAGTATTCTTCATAATGACGGAGCCAACGCATTCGCTGGCGTGCTCGCAGGCATCGGCACAGGCCTCCATGCAATCGAAAATCTCCCGCCAGGAGATGGTTTCCAGCACGTCCCCATGCTGCTGGGAAAGCGCCCGCATGGAGGACATGTACAGCTTGTCGCACTCCTCCTCCGCGTCGTTGATTTCGATAATCAGCTGGCGCAGCTTTTTGGACTTCTTGAAGTTTTCAAACTCGCACATCACCTGGCACAGCAATTCGCAGGCGTGCACCAGCTTCTGTGCCATGGAGATGGCGGAAGGGTTGATGGTGTGCACGTCGAAGATGTAGAACTTCTGCAGGATCTCCTCAATCATGTCCGTCACATCGTCAATGCGCTGGCTGAGAAGGTCCAGGTCCTCCCTGTCCACCGGGGTCACAAAGGCCTTGGCCAGGGCGGCGTTCATCTCGTGCTTCTTGGTGTCGCCCCCGTGCTCGATGGCGTGCATCTCATCCAGCATCTGCTGCATATCCTCAGGCTTGTAGCACTCCAGGCACTTCACCAGGTAGGAGGCAGCCTGCTTGGCATATTCGGCGCTGGCCGCCAGGTTTTCGTAGTAGAACTTATCGCCCTTTGCCATGGGAATCTCTCCTCTCGTCTATCAGAAAATCGCCAGGAACAGCTTGGTCATCAAAAAGCCCACCAGCCCGCAGCCGGGAAAGGTCAGCACCCAGGTGAGCACCATTTCCTTCACCACGCCAAAGTTGATGGCGGAAACCCGCTTCACCGCGCCCACGCCCATGATGGAGGTGGTTTTCGCATGGGTGGTGGACACCGGCAGGCTGAACACCGAGCACACCAGCAGGGACAGTGCGCCCGCAATGTCTGCCGAGAAGCCCTGGTATTTCTCCAGCTTCACCATGTCCATACCCACGGACTTGATAATCTTTTTCCCGCCCATGGCGGTGCCCAGGGCCATCACCACCGAGCAGACAACCATCAGCCATACAGGAATGGTGATGTCCGCCGGCAGTGCTTCACCCCGGGACATGTATACACAAAGGAGAATCACGCCCATGAACTTCTGTCCGTCCTGGGCGCCGTGCATAAAGGCCATGGAGGCCGCACCGGCAATCTGCGCGCCGCGGAAGAAAGGCTCGGTTTTGGGCCTGTCCGCGCGGTAGAACAGCATGGTGACCAGCTTGCACACCAGCCACCCAAGCCCAAAGCCCAGCACCACGGAAATGCCAATGCCGTAGACCACCTTCACCCACTCGCCGCCGTTCACACCGCTAAGGCTGCCGTGCATGGCAATGGCGCTGCCCGTTAGCCCGGCAATCAGCGCGTGGCTTTCGCTGGTGGGAATGCCAAACACCCATGCCAGCGTGGCCCACAGCACAATGGCAAACAGCGCCGCGCTCAGGGCGATAATGGCCTCATTGGGATCGGAACCAAAGTCCACCATGCGGGTAATGGTTTCTGCCACGGTGGCATTCACCAGGGTCATCACCAGCACACCCAGGAAGTTGAACACCGCCGCCATGAGAATCGCCGCCCTGGGCGACATGCAGCGTGTAACCACACAGGTGGCAATGGCGTTGGGTGCGTCCGTCCAGCCGTTCACCAGAATGACACCCAGGGTAAGCGTTACGGCCATGAACAAAAGCGGATTCGCCGTCATTTGGCCCCAGAAGCTCAGGATGGAGTCCACAAAAGTCCTCTCCTCTCACTTGTTGGCGGTCGCCATACGGATTTATCATAACATATCCGCGAAAAAAATGGAATACTAAATTTTTTCTGCTTTACATTCCCGGCTTCATCCTTTATCATGAAGGAGAAAAGGAGTGAATATCATTGAATTTTTCGCATATGACCTTCTTTGCCACCGCCGCCTTCGGGCTGGAGGGTCTGGTGGGTGCGGAGCTGAAACGCCTGGGCATGAAGGACGTGCTGGCCCAGCCGGGCGGCGCGCGCTTTTCCGGCACCATGGGGGATGCCTTTCTGTGCTGCCTGCGCCTGCGCTGTGCCGACAGGGTGCTGCTGGTGCTGGCGGAAAAGGACTGTCGCAGCTTTGAGGAGCTGTTTCAGCTGGTGAAGTCCATCCCCTGGGAGGAGCTTCTGCCAGCGGACGCGAAAATCAACGTGTCCGGCAAGTGTGCCCGCAGCCAGCTGATGAGCGTGCGGGACTGCCAGGCCATTGCCAAGAAGGCCATCATCGAGCGCCTGCGCCAGCGCACACACCTGGAGCGTTTTCCCGAAACGGGTGCGGTGTATCCCATCGACGTGGCGCTCCATGACAACATGGCCCGCATTACCCTGGACACCTGCGGTGAGGCCCTGAACCGCCGCGGCTACCGCACCTGGAATGGCGAGGCGCCCCTGCGGGAAACCCTGGCTGCTGCCCTAGTGGAGCTTTCCCCCTGGCGGCCCGGCATGCCGCTTCACGATCCCTGCTGCGGCACCGGCACCCTGCTGATTGAGGCTGCCTTCCGCCAGGCCCACCGGGCACCAGGCATGAAGCGCACCTTTGCCTGCGAGCACTTCACCTTTTTCTCCCGGGAGGAGGCAGAGGCCATCCGCCAGCAGGTGTGGGCCGAGCACCAGCCGGACAGGGTGCAGCGCATCAGCGGCTCCGACATCGACCCTGCTGCCCTCGACCTGGCAGGCCGCCATGTGCGCCAGGCCGGCCTGGAGGGAAAAATCACCCTGAGCAACCAGGATCTGCGCACGCTGCAGCTGGCGGAGGAGAACGGCGTTTTCCTGTGCAACCCGCCCTACGGGGAGCGCCTGTCCGACCGGAAAACCTGCGAAAAGCTCTACCGCGACATGCGCCTGATGAAAGAGCGCCACCCGGGCTGGAGCCTGTGCGCCATATCCTCCGACCCGGGCTTTGAGCGGGCCTATGGCAGGCGTGCGGACAAAAAGCGCCGCCTGTACAACGGGCGGCTGGAATGTGAATTTCTTATTTATAAGTAAGCAGCAAAAAGCGGCTGGCCTCCATCTTGCGGAAGGTCAGCCGCCTTTGCTTATTCTGCCTCAGGGAAAATCAGAAAGGTCAGCAGCTGGGAGGGAATCTCCTTGAACAGCTGCACCTCCAGGGTTCTGGTCACTTGCTGAAGCTCATCCTCCAGGGAAATCAGCGCATCCTCCAGCTGGTCCATGCTGGTGCCATCCAGCTGCATCTTTCCTTCCAGCGGCCAGGTGCGTTCCTCCGCCTTTTCCCAGGTCAGGCAGGCCTCTGCCACCGGCTGTTCCGCCCTGGTTTCCTCGTTCCGGGCCAGGTACAGCGCAGCGCGGAAGGTCATGCCGGCATCGCTCTCCCGGCCTTCAAGGGTAATGTAAATGTCCTGCACGGCAGCGCCGGGCTCCAGCAGCTCCATGTCCAGGGTGAAGCCGCTTTCCTCCCGGGTCAGGGTGCCGCCAGCCAGCCAGAGCAAGTGCTCGGCCATGGAGGCCACCGTGCGGAAGCCAAGCCGCTGGGTATCCTGATACATCAGTGCGGCCCACTCCGGGTTGTTCCCGCAGGACCACTGGGCCAGCAGGTAGTAGTTCACATCGTTCAGTCCCCAGCCCAGCACCAGCGTGCGGCCTTCCTCAGTGGGGTCAATGGAGAGGGTCATCACCTGGCTGTCGCCATCCATCACCACCAGGGAAAGGCCCACCAGGGTGTTTTCCCCGTTGTAGACCTGCCTGGCGATGTAGGTATAGCGGTTTTCCTCCGCCGCAGCCTGGTTTTTCTGTGCCAGGCTGCCCAGCAGGGTATCATCTGCCAGGCCTTGAGCCTTCAGCACTGCTGCAAGGCTGTCCACCAGGGCGGCAATGTCCTTATCGGTAAAGGTACGGGTCACGCAAAGGGTGCCGCCCTCGTAGGCGTCGCCCATAAAGCTGCCTGTTGCCTGCTGGCTGGGCAGCTTCTCCCACCAGTCAACCGCAGCGGCGGAAAGCTCCTTCCCCGCAGCCTGCCAGGCGGCATCCTGCAGCAGCGCCTTCGCCGCATTCCACCGGGCCTGATCCTCCGCCGCCGGCTGGAAGGTCAGGTAGTAGCTGGGCAGCACGCTCAGCAGCAGGTGGAAAAGGCCTTCCTCATTAACAAAGGCGGTTCCCTCCAGCAGGGTGGTATCTCCCAGGAAAAAGCCTGCCTGCAGCCCGTTATCCTGCAGAAACAGTTCACCGCGCACCTTGCCTATCAGCTCCGCCAGGCCCTGGCCCAGCACGCCATTGGTGGCGCTCAGGCCCTCGGCCTCCAGCAGGGCAGACAGTTGCTGTGCATCGGCCGTGAAGGTCAGCCGACCCTCGTGGCCTTCGCCCAGGGCGGCGGTGCAGAGCATCATCAGCATCAGGGCCAGGCAAAGCAGCCTTTTCATCATGCGGCACCCTCCTCAGGCTGGGCGGATGGCGCCTGGGTCGTCGCATCCGTGGGCGTGGCGTGCAGGCCCTCGGCGGCGGACTCCTGGTTCATCCGCTGAATCACGGTCAGCCCGTTCAGGCCCAGGTCAGCCAGCTTCTGCGCAACCTCCTCAGCGGAAAGGTCAGCCACGCTCACAGTGCCATTGGTGGGCAGGGTGTCCAGCACCCATTTGCTGCGGGTAATCAGGTGCAGGTTCACCCCAAGCTCCCCGTCGGGCAGCTTCACATTGGCATCCACGTCCACCGTAACCGGGCTGGACTGCTGGCTTTTGCTGTGCAGGTGCACCTGCAGGGCAAGCTCTGCGGGCGTTACCTCCTGCCAGCCTTCGCCGGTGTGCTCCGCATCCGGGCCAATGGTCAGCGCCCAGCTGGTGATGTCATGGCTGCGGGTGTCCTCATCCACGGCGGCAGTCTTGGTTTCTGCCAGGTTGAAGGCCAGTGCCAGCGCCTTTTGCTGCTTGTCCGCAGGCACATACCGCACAAGGCCGGTGTAGGCAGAAGCGCCCTCTGCTGCGGCAGTGCGGGTCAGCTCAAGGGCCAGCTCCTTATCGGTGCCGGTCAGCGCCAGGCTGGTGCTTTCCCCGGCCTGGTGGATGTTCAGGCCTGTCCAGCCGTTCCATGCCAGCGGAAAGGTCATGTCCGTGCGCAAGGCATCACCCCTGGCGGTCATCTCCCGCTCCAGAATCACGCTGCCCTCCAGCGGCAGCGCATCAATCACCTGATCGTAGTAATACTGCCAGTTGGCATCCAGGTAGGTGTTCTGCTGTGCCTGGTTCATCTCGCCCTGAAGCAGCGGCAGCAGGGTGCCATCCTGCACCACATTGGCCCACAGGCCCTTCATCTGCGCCTTCACAGCCTCGGCAGGCACATCGTAGCGCACCAGCACCGTGGCACTGCCATCCTGGCCTCTCAGCACGCTGGGTGCGCTGGCGTAGTTCTCCAGCCACAGCTCAATGGCGGTTTCGTAGGGCGCCAGGGCAGGCACCCACTTGCCGTCCCAGCTGGTTTGGGGCACATTCAGCAGGTTCAGCATGGCGGAATACAGGGTCGGGTTGTCCTGGGAGGTTGCGCCTGCCAGGGTGTTCAGCACATCGCCGCCGGCGGGCAGGGTGAGCAGGGTGTCCGGCAGCAGGTCGCTTTTCAGGTACACAGCCTGGTCATCGCCATAGAGCTGGGTCATGCCCAGCAGCTCCTCGCCCTTTTCCACATAGGCCCGGTACTGAAAGGTGCTGCCCTCATGGATGGCCCGCAGCTGAATGGGCACATCACAAAGGGGCGCCAGCAGCCTGGCCCAGTCCGCCTGGCCGGAGGCATTCAGCGTCAGGGTACCCTTGATGCCGTTGCCAAAGTCCACCTGGCGCTGCCATTTTTCCAGCAGGGTGTATTCCACCTTGGCAAAGGCCTGGGTGCAGGCCAGGGCCAGCGCCAGGGTCAGCAGCAGGCAAATCAGTTTCTTCATGGCGTTTCCTCCTTTGTCAGCGCAGTTTGCGCCGCATCGACAATCCCTTGCCAGGCATCCTCCGGCAGGTCACGGGAAAGGTACAGGGTATCCTGCGCGGGCAGGAGCACCAGTCGCTTCACCAGCGCGGCGGACATGCCCTGTGCCAGGCTCTCCTGCAGCTGCGGGGTCAGCGGTATGGGCGTCTGTTCCGTCCAGAGCAGGTGCATGCCTGCCGCCAGGCTGATGGACACATCCGCATCCTCCACCAGGCTCTTTCCGCGCTTTTCCTGCACGGTCACCAGGCCGGACACCAGCGGCGCGCCTGCCGTTTCGCCCACCAGCAGGTTGGGCAGCAGCACCAGGGTGCGCTTGGCCTCCGCGCCTGCGGGCGTGCTGGCAAGGGATACACTGCCTGTCAGCCGGGTGCATGCCTGCTCCGGTGCGCCTGTCAGGTCAATCTCCCCTTCCCAGGCGGATTTCCCGTCCGCGTCCTGCCGGGAATAATCGTAGTTCAGGGTATATCGGGCCGTGCCATCCTCATTCTGCTCCATGTGGCGGGAGCAGGTCAGGCTGTTGTCGGCCTTGCCCTTGACAGCTGGGGTTTTGAGGGTGATTTCATCCCGGTAGCAGCTTTCCTCCCGGCACAGCCGCCAGGAAAGGTTCACCTTCCGCAGGCTGTCCGCATCGCGTCCGCACTGGCCGGTGTAGTCCACCCGCAGCAGGCTGCCATCCTCGCTGCGCCACAGGGTCAGCTTCTGCTGGCCCGGGAAGGTCAGTCCCTCCACGCCGCTTTCCTTCACCGCCCTGGCAAAGGCCTCCGCCTCCGCCTTGGGAATGGTGTAGGTCATCTTCCGCCTGGCGGTGCCCATGTTCTTCACCGCGGCATTAACGGCGTTCTCCTTCTTGTAGCCTTCCAGGCCGGCAGCCAGCCTTTCCACAAAGGTCAAGGCGTCCTCCAGCCAGCTGGCTCGGGGACGCTCCAGGGTGATGCTCCCCTCCGTGCTGCCCAGCAGGGTATCCATGTTGCAGGCAAAGGTATCCTTCGCCCAGGATACCTGGGTTTCCGGGCCGCTCGTCCCTTCCCTCTGGGCCAGCCAGATGGCCTCTCCGCCATCCACCAGCACAGCCACCCGGTCAACGCCGCTGCCCGTCTGCAGGTGCAGGGACAGGTGCTGCAGCAGGCTGTTCAGCTGGGCGCAGCGCTCATCGTCAAAGGGCATGTGTGCCCGCAGGTCAATGGACAGCACCGCATCCACGGGCTGGTTTTCTTTCCACATGGATAATTGGGGAACCAGCTGCGGCTCTGCTATGGCTGTGCAAAGGCACAGGCAGAAAAGCAGCGCCAGGCAAAGGGCCTTTCGCATCGAAAAACACTTCCTTCACCAGCAATTAACGAATCAGCAGGGATATTCCATCCCGTCAGGCATCCTGGCATGTGCGTTCAAATTCGCGCAGAACGGCCTGCACCTGTGCAGGGTCGTCCATCAGGTTGATTCTTGCCCGCATCTGTGCTGCACCCCGCAGGCCGTGGAGATACCAGCCAATGTGCTTGCGCATTTCGTTCACCGCCACCCGCTGGCATTTCCAGTTCAGCAGCATGTCATAGTGGCGCAGCGCCATGTCAATGCGCTCATGTACGGTGGGCGCGGCGCAGCTTTCGCCTGCCAGTGCAGCCTTCAGCCGGCGGAACAGCCAGGGATTCCCCATGGCGCCGCGACCAATCATCAGCCCGTCCACACCTGTTTCCCTCAGGCGGCGCACACCGTCCTCCGGGGTGAAAATGTCCCCATTGCCCATCACGGGAATGCTCACGCTTTCCTTCACCCGGGCAATCCACGTCCAGTCCGCCTGGCCTGCATACTGCTGCTGCCGCGTGCGTCCGTGAACGGTGATCTCGCTCACTCCGGCGTCCTGGGCCATGCGGGCCATGTCCACCACGTTGATGCAGCCATCGTCCCAGCCCAGGCGGAACTTTACCGATACGGGCACATGGGCGCTTTTCACCACCTGCTCCATGATGCGCCGCGCCACATCCGGCGTGCGCAGCAGGCCGCTTCCCTCGCCGGAGCAGGCCACCTTGTGGGCCGGGCAGCCCATGTTGATGTCAATGCCCTCGTACCGCCCGGTGGCGGAAAGCTCCTCCGCCGCCCTTGCCATCAGCTCCGGCTCCTTGCCAAACAGCTGGAGAATCAGCCTCGGCTCCCTGGGGTGCCGCTCCAGCAGCGCAACCGTGGCGGGCTGGTTCTTCGGCGCGCACAGGTAACCCATGGCGCTGACCATTTCCGTGTAGGCACAGTCGCACCCCTGCTCAAAGCACAGCAGGCGAAAGGGCCAGTCCGTCACCCCGGCCAGGGGTGCAAGGCGAATGGTCATGCCCGGTCACCCCGGGGGAACAGTGCAATGCGGCAGGGTGCTTCATCGTAGGGCACCAGGGCCGCGCGGAAGCATTCACCCTCCACCGTGGGCAGCACAGGCAGGTCAGCAGGCAGGTCGCCGCGCTTGCGCCAGTCCGGCACCAGGCGGAAGGTGCCCATCACCCGCCCGTCCTCCAGCACCGGTTTGCCGCACAGGGCCACATTCCAGCCCATGTCGCCGGGCACATAGGCCATCACCTTGCCGCCATAGCAAACGCAGGCGGACTGGTGGTGACCGGCCTTCACGGTGACGGACCTGGGGAAATCAATGGTGATGGTGTCCCCATCCTGCCATTCCCGCTCCAGGGTCAGCCAGGTGCCGGGCTTGCCCTCGTGACCGCCTTCCTGGTTCACGGTGATGCATGCGCCCTCTGCCCAGGCAGGAATGCGCAGGCGCACCGCAGCCTTGCCGGGCTTTTTCGTGGCAAGGCTCACCCTGCCATCGGCAAGGCTTACCACCCACATGCCCTGGGCCATGGGCACGGCGTACCGTCCGGTGATATACTGGTTGATGCTCAGGCCGTCCCGGCGCACCCCAACAGCACTGCCAATGGCGCTGGCGTACCCGCGGCACAGCCTGTTCAGGGCGCGGAGTGCCTGCCCGTCGCCCTGGTGCACATGGTAGCAGTCCTTCACGCCGCAGTTTTCCGCCAGGCCGTTCACCCGCTGGAAGGGAATCAGCCTGTCCCCGTTCAGCGCGGCAGGCAGGCCGTTTTCCAGCAGGGTTTCCAGGGCCTCGCAGGCCCAGGTGTCCTGGCTGTCGCAGGCGGAGAGTGCCTCGGCCCACGCGCCCAGGCTGGCAGCATCTACAGCGCAGGAGGGCGAGCGCCCGCCAATGGTTTCGTCCGCCGTAATACCGCCGCACACCGCGCCGTGGTACCGGTTGATTTTCTCCCAGCCAGTCCTGGCGGCGGAAAGCTCCTGTCCGTTGCCGCTGAACAGGCCGTTCAGCCGGGCGCTGCGCACGCCATCCGCCAGGGATTCACCGTGGCAGGTCAGGTACTGCCGGGTGTAGAAGCCCGCCTCGCTGCCGTTTTCGGCCTCCAGGCCGCCCTCCATGTCCTTCCAGGCGGTTACCCGGTTCATGGGCCGCTGCACCGCAAAGGTGTGCAAAATGCCGCTCCAGTCCATGGCCTGCTGGCGCAGCCTTTCGCACAGGGACAGCATGGCCTTCTTGCCCGTAACCCGGTACAGGGCCTGCAAAAGCTCCATCAGGTCGGCTGGAAGCACCCGGATGGCATTACAGGCAATCACCTGCTCCCAGTTCTCCGCCAGCCAGCCACACCAGGCCGCCAGCCTTTCCAGCAGTGGGCGCTTGGCATCGTATTCATAAACGGCCAGTGCCGCCCGCATGATGGCAACGGTTTCCTCCATCTGCGCAGGTTGACCCTCCATGGCCTGTAAAATTTTCTTAGCAACAGGCTCCTCCATGGGCTTGGCCTTCAGCACGCAGGCAAGGCGAAAGGCGCCTTCCCACATCATGGGCTGCTCCAGGCAGGTGCAGGCCAGGGCATAAAGTTTCTCCGCCTTGGCATGCTTCACCCGCACCTGGCCGGGCCGCAGGGGAAGCTCCTCCAGGGTCACCAGGGGTGCTTTTTCGTATATAGGCTTCAGGGACATGGTATCTCCTCCATATCAATACATATCAAACCAGTTTCATTATAGCGCATTTCCCTGCTGACTGCAAGAAAAACAGCACATATTCGCCGCCTCCCTTTTCCGGAAGAAAAACAACCAAAAAACATAGGCATTGCCCTTGACAATCGTTTTTCCATGGTGTATGCTAACGGTAATTTCAAACGAAACCTGTGACGGAGAGGAGTACCTCCTTCGCAGCACGGCAAAGGGAGCCGCTGAGAGTGGGACGGTGGTGCGTGCGGTTGGGGCGAATGGACTCCGGAGGGTTTTCCCGAGGCATACGCTTAGGGAAAAACGGGAGCCGCACCCGTTACCCGCGCGGCGCATATCATGTGTATGCGTGAAAGAGCGCGCCCTTTGGGCGAAGCTGAGTGGCACCGCGGAATACCGCCTCAGTCAATGGACTGGGGCGTTTTTTTATTCCCCCGATGCACCGAAAAAAGAAAGGAAGGTACACACAATGAAGAAGCTGATTTCCCTCCTCCTGGCGCTGACGTTCCTTCTGTCCCTGGCTCCCCTGGCCTGCGCTGACGGGATGATTCGCATCGGCATTCTCCAGTTTGCCGAGCATGGCTCCCTGGACAACTGCCGGGAAGGCTTCATTCAGGGTCTGGCAGAGGAAGGCTTTATCGAGGGCGAAAACGTAACCTTCAGCCTGAAGAACGCCCAGCAGGACATGGCTGTTGCCGCGCAGATCGCCTCCACCCTGGTGGCGGACAGCGACATGATTTGCGCCATCGCCACCCCTGCCGCCCAGGCCGCCTTCAACTATGCCCAGGACAAGAACCTTCCCGTTATCTACACCGCCATTACCGACCCGGTGGGCGCCGCGCTGGCCTTCAGCGATGGCACCAACCCCGGGCAGGTCACCGGCACCTCCGACCTGCTTGCCGTGGAGGCACAGCTGCAGATGATTCGCGCCCTGATGCCGGAGGCTAAGAAAATCGGCATCCTGTACCTGACCAGTGAAACCAACAACACCCTGCCCCTGAGCATGTACAGCCAGCTGGCGCCCCAGTACGGCTTTGAGATTGTTGCCAAGGGCATTTCCGCCGGCGCGGATATTCCCCTGGCCCTGGATGCGCTCCTGCCCCAGGTGGACTGCCTTTCCAACCTGACGGACAACACCGTGGTTTCCTACCTGACGCTGGTGCTGGAAATGGCTGGCGAGGCTGGCAAGCCTGTCTTCGGCAGCGAAATTGAGCAGGTGAAGCTGGGCTGCGTGGCTGCGGAAGGCCTGGAATACCTGGAGCTGGGCAAGCAGACCGGGCGCATGGCTGCCCGGGTGCTGAAGGGTGAAAGTGCCCAGGACATCCCCTATGAGCTGGTCACCACACCCTACCTCTATGTGAACAAAACCGCCCTGGACGCCTATGGCCTGAAGCTACCCGATGAGCTGGCTGCCCAGGCCATCGATGTAACGCCCTAATCCACACGAAAGCAGGTCGATTCTATGATTCTCGGCATTCTTGAGCAGGGACTGATTTACGGCATACTGGCCCTGGGGCTGCTGATTACCTACCGCATTCTGGACTTTCCCGATCTGACGGTGGACAGCTCCTTCCCCCTGGGCGCGGCGGTTTCTGCCGTGCTGACGCTCAACGGCATGCACCCTGTGCTTACGCTGTTCTGCGGCATGCTGGCCGGCGCTGTGGCAGGCCTTATTACCGGGCTGATTCATGTGAAGTGCAAGGTGCGCGACCTGCTTTCCGGCATCATCACCATGACGGCGCTGTACTCCATCAACCTGCGCATTGCAGGCAAGGCCAATGTTCCCATTTTCAGCGTGGACACCCTGTTCCGCAACAGCCTTACCAAGGCACTGCCCGGCTGGCTCAGCGGCTATGCCACGCTGATAATCGTGCTGGTCATCGCGCTGATTGCCAAGCTGCTGCTGGACCTGTTTCTGAAAACCAAGGCCGGCTACCTTCTGCGCGCCGCCGGGGACAATGCCTCCGTGGTTACCACCCTGGCAAGGGATCAGGGCACGGTGAAGATTATGGGGCTGATGATTTCCAACGCGCTGGTGGCCTTAGCCGGTGCGGTCATGTGCCAGCAGCAGCGCTCCTTTGATATTTCCATGGGCACTGGCACCATGGTGATTGGCCTGGCCTCCGTGATTATCGGCACCAACCTGTTCAAGGGCCTGTCCTTTATGAAGAGCACCACCATGGTGATTCTGGGCTCCATCCTGTACAAGGCCTGCGTTTCCGCCGCCATTTCCCTGGGCCTGGAGCCCAGCGACATGAAGCTGATTACCGCCGTGCTGTTCCTGCTGATTCTTGTGGCGGGACATGCCAGAAGAAAGAAGGTGCGCATCCATGCTTGAGTTTCAGTCCATCAGCAAGGTGTACAACCCGGGCACCATTCACGAAACGGTGCTGTTCCAGGATTTCAGCCTGCAGATTGAGGATCATTCCTTCGTTACGGTGGTGGGCAGCAACGGCTCCGGCAAAACCAGCATGCTGAACATCCTCTGCGGCAGCATCCCGGTGGAAAGCGGGCATATCCTCATCGGCGGTCAGGACATTACGAAAATGAAGGAGTTCAAGCGCTACCGCCGCATGGGGCGCGTGTATCAGGATCCCGCCAAGGGCACCTGTCCCACCATGACCATTCTGGAAAACCTGTCCATGGCAGACAACAAGGGCAAGCCCTATGGCCTGTCCCGGGGCACGGACAGGCGCCGCATTGCCGACTATCAGGACATGCTGGCCCCCCTGGGCCTGGGCCTGGAGGACAAGCTGGGCGTGCCCGTGGGCAACCTGTCCGGCGGCCAGCGGCAGACCCTGGCGCTGCTGATGGCTACCATGAACCCCATTGACTTTCTCATCCTGGACGAGCACACCGCCGCCCTTGACCCCAAGACGGCGGAAATCGTTATGGAGCTGACGGACGAAATCGTCCGGGAAAAGCAGCTGACCACCCTGATGGTTACCCACAACCTGCGCCATGCCGTTGAATATGGTGACCGGCTGCTGATGATGCACCAGGGGCAGATTGTGCTGGACAAGGGCGGCGAGGAAAAGCACCGTACCCAGGTGGACGACCTGCTTTCCATCTTCAACTCCATCTCCATTGAGTGTGGTAACTGATTTCTTTCACCGGAGGCCCGCCATGCGAAAGACCATCGGCATCCTGGCCCATGTGGATGCAGGCAAAACCACCTTTTCCGAGCAGGTGCTGTTCCATACCCACGCCATTCGCAGCCTGGGGCGGGTGGATCACCAGGATGCATTTCTGGATGCGCACCCCCTGGAGAAGCAGCGGGGCATCACCATTTTCTCCGGGCAGGCCTGCTTTCAGCTGGGCGGCGACACTGTCTACTGGCTGGACACCCCAGGCCATGTGGACTTCTCCGCAGAAATGGAACGGGCCGTTTCCATCATGGATTACGCCATTCTGGTGGTCAGCTGTGCGGAGGGTGTGCAGAGCCACACAGAAACCCTCTGGCGGCTGCTGGACAGCTACCATGTGCCGGTGTTCATCTTTCTCAACAAGATCGACCGGGCCGGCGCCGACCCGGAGGCCGTGCTGGCGCAAATGCGCCGCCGTCTTTCCCCGGATGTAACGGATATGCGGGCCTACCAGGCCACAGCCGTTATGGACGAGGCCTTGCAGGAGGCCATCGCCGCCCAGGATGAAGCCTTGCTGGAGGCCCTTTTCACCACCGGATACGCTGAAAGCCGCTGGCGCGCCGCCCTGGTGGAGCAGATACGCCAGCGCAGGTGTTTCCCCATGATGGCAGGCTGTGCCCTGAACGGCACCGGCGTGGCAGCGTTTCTCGCCAGGCTTGAGGCGCTGACCATCACCCAATACGATGCATCATCACCCCTGACCGCCAGGTGCTACCGCGTCCGCCACGATGCCCAGGGCGCCAGGCTCTGCTTTCTGAAGCTGATGTCCGGCTCCCTGGCTGTGAAGGCGGAGCTTCCCCTGCCCCAGGGCGCTGCCAAGGTCAATGAGCTGCGCATTTACCACGGCGAAAGATACCGCACGGTGGAAACCGCACAGGCCGGGGACATTGTAGCGATACCCGGCCTGGAAGGCTTGAAGCCCGGCGACTGCATTGGCTTTCCCGGCGGGAATCCCTTCCGCACCCAGCCCATGATGGCAGCCGATGTGCTGTGGGATGGGAAGCTCATTCCCGCCTTCCGCATGGTGCAGGCCCTGCGCACCCTGGAGGACGAGGATCCCAGCCTGGCGGTGGAGGAAACCGCAGGCCATGTGTCCGTGCATGTGATGGGGAAAATACAGCTGGAGGTTCTTCGCCAGCTGATGCAGGAGCGCTTCGGCTACACCATCAGCTTCGGGCCGTTCCGCGTGCTGTACAGGGAAACCATCGCCACGCCCGCCATCGGCTGGGGACATTACGAACCCTTGCGCCACTATGCGGAGGTCATGCTCCGTCTGGTACCCACTGAGCCCGGCAGCGGCGTGACCTTCGCCAGCCTGTGCCATGTGGATGACCTGGCACTAAACTGGCAGCGGCTGATTGCCACCCATGTGGCAGAAAAGCAGCACAAGGGCGTGCTGACCGGCGCACCGCTGACCGATGTGCGGGTGGAGCTGCTGGCAGGCCGTGCCCACCTGAAGCACACCGAGGGCGGCGACTTTCGTCAGGCGGTGTACCGGGGCATCCGCAACGCCCTGATGCACGCGGAATCCGTGCTGCTGGAGCCCATCTGCGGCTTTTGCATCACCGCACCCGGCGAGCAATACGGCACCCTTGCCGCCGCGCTGACCCGCATGCAGGCGCAAATGTCGCCGCCGGAATACGAGGCCGACACCGTGACCCTCCGGGGCGAGGCACCCTTTGCCGCCTTCGCCGCCTGGCAGGAGAATTTCATGGCGCTGACCCGCGGCCGCGGTGCCCTGCAGGTGTGGACAAGCCGCTATGCCCCATGCCAGAACCAGCAGGCGCTGGTGGAAGCCGCCGGCTACAACCCCTGTGCGGATGATACACCGGATTCCGTTTTTTGCGCCCATGGTGCAGGCTTCACCGTCCCATGGGATCAGGTGCCAAGCTACGCACACACCCATTATGAGGAATGAGAAAAATCGCAGCCGACATTGCATCGACTGCGATTTTTTTCATTCCGCCTTGTTCCCCAGCCTTCCCCAGAAGCGGAAGGTCATGGGCCAGAGAATGCCGCCAACCACGCACATGAGGAAGTAGCGGATACCGTGGGTGAACATGGCATCACCGAAGATGGCGGATAGCACACCCTTCAGGCCGGAGCGCACCGCCACCACCAGGGCCAGGCCAAGCGCCACCTTGCACACCTGCGCCCACCAGACTGCCCTGGTTTCAAAGTGCAGGTGCTTTTCATCCACCCACCAGGCCAGCAGCATGCCAGCCATGGCGCCCGTTACCTGCCAAGCGGCCTTCACGCCATGAGCATCAAACTCCGGATTGTTGGCCTCCCGGGCGGGCGCAAACAGCACATACGCCAGCAGCACCAGGCACATGCCCATGCCAATGGCCTTGGCCCAGAATGCCGCCTTGCTGCCTTCCTTTCTTGTCATAAAGGACATGAGCAGCACCGTTGCCGTGCCCGTCAGCAGGGAAACACCCACATCCAGCGGCGTGTGCACGCCCAGGTACATCCGGGAGAACGCCACCAGCGCAATGGCAGCCACGCAGGCCACAGTCACCCATCTCTTGCGCAGCCATACCGCCAGCGTGCCAAAGCATCCCACAGCGGATTGGGTGTGCCCGCTGGGGAAGGAATACCCCGTGGCACCGCTGCGGGCGGACTCCACAATGGTGAACTCCGGGTCGAGAATCCACGGCCTGGGAATAAGGAAGATGGCCTTCAGCAGCTGGTTCACCGCCGTGCCCGTCAGGCCGATGAGCATAAAGCGGAACCCCCATGCCTTGTGCAGGCACCACAGGGCCGTCATACCCAGCACCATGAAGATGGTTTCATCACCAAATTCGGTTATCACCGACATGACCTGATCCAACCAGGGCATGCGGATGGACTCCAGTGCTCTCAAAAGATTCATGCTTGTTCCTCCTTCCAGTTCAGCAGGCAGGCCGCCAGGCATTGGGCCTCCGGCTGGTCGGCAATCTCCCAC
Organism: uncultured Faecalibacterium sp.; assembly: GCA_964383815.1. Classification (GTDB taxonomy): domain Bacteria; phylum Bacillota; class Clostridia; order Christensenellales; family Aristaeellaceae; genus UBA11524. The sequence goes on from CAYLIC010000002.1 coordinate 84,234, forward strand.
AGGCGGATGGTGCAGTGCAGCACACCGTCCTGCACATACACAATGCCCATGCGGTCGCACCGCTCCACGTTGTCAATCATCTCCACCGCCATATCCGCAGGCCTGTCCAGCACTTCGCAGTGGGCGTGGCGCAGCAGGCGGTACCAGGGTGGCGTGGTGTATTCCTCCGCCGGAAAGCCTGCCAGCGCCTTGTGTGCCGGGTTAATGCACAGGCCCATGGTACCCACCGGCACCGGGCGCCCCATGGACTGGGAAATGGAGCGGAACATGGGGTAGCACCAGAAATCCGTGCAATACTCCGCCGGGCGCTTTCCCTCGCCATCGGGAATCACAATGTCCCCCGGCCCGGCCTCCGCCGCCGTGGGCACAAACCGCGCGGTTTTTCCGCCGCAGGCAATGCCTTCCCGGGTAATGGCAGCCTGTCCCACGGGGAACACCCACACCGGGTACTCATTCCAGGTGCCGTCCTCCAGCTCCAGGCGGATCTGCAGCTTCCTGGGTGTATCCGCCGCCACCGGGCCAAGGCTGACCCTGCCGCAGTCCGTCAGCCGGCCGGCAGCCTCCGGCACGGGCACCTCCTTGCGCTGCAAGGCCTTGCCGCCCTCCAGAAGGGTGCAGGTCACACGCCTGTGGCTGCGCTCCGGGTTGGTTTCGGATACCATCACACCCAGGGAAAGCTCCTGGCCTGCCGCCAGCACAAAGCGTTCCATGCACCCCAGCACCACGCAGGGTGCGCAGAAGCAGCGCCATTCCTCCGGGGTGATCAGTCCTTTGCTTTCCATCAATGCATTCAGCACGCCCACCAGCGCTGTTCCCTGCCCGGGGAAGTCCTGCAGATCCAGCAGCTGGAAGCCTGTCAGTTCCCCGGAGCGCATGGCGGTTTCAATCTCCCGTCGGTAGCAGTCCACCGCCAGCTTGCCTGCCGCGTGGAAATAGGCCTGGTGCCTGCCGTACAAGCCCTTTTCCTTCAGCCTGCCGGCGAAGGCCGCAAAGTTCCGCGGCTTCACCGGCCCGGTGTAGCGGGACATCTCGGAAAAATCCGGGTAGAAGGTGTACTGGCCGATCTCGTGGGAGATAACCGGCACCTGGGGCAGCAGCACGTCTGCCGCCGCCGCGTCCACTTCCTTCACACCGGTGCCGAACTGAATCAGCGTCCTGCCGGCGTTCTGCTGCTCCTGCTGCACGGTTTTCGGCGCAATGATGTCATCGTAATCATGCACGGATTCCGGCTCGCTGGTCTGCACATGTCCCTGGGGCGCATCGCACATGGCATAGGAGCCACGGAACAGCCGCTCCCGGCTCAGCCGCACGCCAACGAAAACGTCCTCCTCATCCAGCACCTGGGGAACAAACTGAAAATTATTGGAGCCGGAAGCGTACAGCTTATCCCGGCGGCAAGCCCTGTATCCCTTCAGCATTTCGTTCAGCCGGGCCGGGCTGCCCCACAGCTCGTTTCCCAGGCTCATGAAGGCAAAGGACGGATGGTGACCAAAGCATTGCAGGATGCGGAAGCCTTCCTCAATCAGGTAGGCCTGCTCCTTCTCGTTGTAGCCTTCCTCCCCCGGTGCTGCCACCGTGCCCCAGAAGGGCAGCTCCGGTGACATGTAGATGCCCAGCTGGTCGGCAGCGGCAAAGGCTGCATCCGGCGGGCAGCAGGTGTGAAAGCGATAGTGATTGATGCCGTACTCCCTGGCGGTTTTCATCACCCGCAGCCAGCCTTCCACATCCGTGGGCGCATAGCCCGTCAGCGGGAACACCATGCCATCGTGCTTGCCCCGGAGGAACACCTGCCTGCCGTTCACCAGCAGCCTGCGTCCCTGGGTGGTCAGGCTGCGCATGCCGAAGGTGATGTCCTCCCGGGCATCCAGCACGGAAATGCTTGCCTTCAGCAGTTCAGGGTGAAATTCATCCCACAGGGGCGGCTGCCCGGGGAATGCAAACAGTGCATCCACCCTGCCGTGCTGCACAGGCGCCTCCATGGTGCCATAGCCTTCCACGGCAATGTGTGCAGTGCCGCCATCCGGCCCGATAACGCTGGCCTGTATGCGCACGCTGCGCAAATCCGCCTGTGGCTCGGCGGTCACCTGACGGAGGATGGCCTCACCCATGGTCAGGCTGATTTCCCCGGTGATGCCGTTCCAGTTGGTCTGGGTATCCCTGGAGGTCATATGCCCGCCGGGTGTGGGATAATCCACATTGCTCACGCGAATGATTATTTCGTGCTCTCCTGCCGCCGGGCCGGGAAAGGCATACTCATGGGGCGTGCACAGGCTGTTGCAGCTGCCCAGGCACGCACCATCCAGCCAGACGGTGGTCAGGCGGGTGCGCTCCAGGCGCAAAAGGGTGTGGGGCAGCTGCTCCTCCACCGTAAAGCAGCGGCGGAACCAGGCGTACCCTTCAAACTTATGCTCGTCCGTCAGGTAGCCTTCCGGGGCCTCGGGATTCATCTCCCCCAGGCCGGCTGCCGAGGTGGTGCCGGGCAGCAGCATTTCATCGGGATAAACCGCAGGCGCATCCTGGCGCAGGTCAGCATCCAGCGCCACCTGCCACAGACCGCTCAAATCCATTTTCATATGTGTGTTCCTTTCCCGGGATGTTTCCTGCACAGTTTACCATATTCCCGCCATCCCTGCAAGCATACCGCCGGATTTCCTCTACCCAAAGCTGAATATTTGTGCTATAATATGCCATGTGTTTCTCCATGCCGCATGCGGGTGCGGTTTGGGGGCATACTTTGCTTGGAGGATCATGCACCATGAAGGTCGAACGGAAAACCCTGGTGGAGATTGGCATTGGTGCCCTTCTCCTGTACCTGGTCATTCACTATTGGGATCAGTTTATTTTCCTGGTGGGCATGGTGTTTGCCGCCGCTTCGCCGCTGGTTTTCGGCGGTGCGCTGGCGTTCGTTGTCAATATTCTCATGAGCTTTCTGGAGCGGCACCTGTCCCGGCTCCTCCGGCTGAAAAAGCGCGCCAGATGGCTGCGGCCCGTGTGCATGCTGCTGGCGTTCATCCTGGTTGGGCTGGTGCTGTTCCTGATTATCCGCATGATTGTCCCCGAGCTGGGACATTGCCTGGAAATACTCATCGGCGCCGTGCCCAACGCCCTGCGCGCAGCAGCCCAGTGGGCAAAGGACACCCCGAACATCTCCGGCCTGTTCAGCCAGGTGCTGGCGGAGATTCAGGCCAACCAGGGCAACCTGCAGGAAACCCTGTCCAAGGGCCTGAACGCCGTGCTCTACGGCGCAGGCAGCGTGTTCACAGCGGTGTTCAGCGCCACCAGCACGGTGATTTCCAGCGTCATTTCCGTATTCCTGGGGTTTGTGTTTGCAGTGCATCTCCTGGCGAACAAGGAAAAGCTGGCGGTGCAGTTCAGGCAGCTTTTCCGCCGGGCACTGCCTGCCAGGGTCAATCACCGGATGTGCCATGTGCTGCGGGTGCTGAAGGAGTGCTTCCACAGCTACATCGTCTGCCAGGTAACGGAGGCCTTCATCCTGGGAAGCCTGTGCGCCATTGGCATGCTGATTTTCCGCATGCCCTACGCCCTGATGATTGGCTGCCTGATGGGTGTAACAGCGCTGATACCCATTGCAGGCGCATACATTGGCGGCGGCATTGGCGCCATTATGATTTTCTCCGTGAATCCCATCCAGGCCCTGTGGTTCATTGTGTTCCTGGTGGTGCTCCAGCAGCTGGAAGGCAACCTGATTTACCCCCGTGTGGCGGGCTCCTCCCTGGGCCTGCCGGGCATATGGGTGCTGGCAGCCATCACCATTGGCGGCGGCCTGCTGGGCATTCTGGGCATGCTGATCAGCGTGCCGCTGACCACCGCCCTCTACCGGCTTTTGCAGGAGCACATGCAAAAGCCTGCCCAGCCCAAAGCATAACCAAAGCGTCGGCCCTCCACCGCAGGAAGGCCGGCGCTTTTTTGATAAAGCGAACACAAGATTGCCAATCTTTTTTGCATTTTTCATTGATTTATTGTGATTCTTGCGTTATAATGACACTAAAAACCAGGCTACCCAGCCTGGCGCATGGAGGAAAACCGAATGAACGCATTAAGCATATATGCCTTTGCAGATGAAGCATCCAGCACGATTGACGGACAGATTGCCGCCATGAAGCGCAACGGACTCAACGGCCTTGAGATTCGCGGCGTGGACGGCCAGAACATTGCGGACATCACCATTGAAAAGGCCCATGAGGTCCGCCGCAGGCTGGACGATGCCGGCCTTTGCTGCTGGGCCATGGGCTCCCCTATTGGCAAGATTAGCATTGAGGACGAGGCGTTTCCTGCTCACCTGGACAAGCTGCGCCATGTGCTGGCCCTGGCCCATGTGCTGGGCGCCAAGAACATCCGCATGTTCTCCTTCTTCGTTCCCGGCGAGCAGGCAGAAAACTATCGCCAGCAGGTGATTGACCAGGTTGGGCAAATGCTGCAAGTGACCCAAGGCACCGGTATCGCCCTGTGTCACGAAAACGAAAAGGGCATTTATGGCGATATGGCCGACCGCTGCTTGACCCTGCTGAACACCTTTCCCCAGCTGGAAGGCGTGTTTGACCCGGCAAACTTCATCCAGTGCGGCCAGGACACCCTGTCAGCCTGGCAGCTGCTGGGCCACCGCATCAAGTATCTTCACATCAAGGACGCCCTGGCGGATGGGACCGTGGTGCCCGCCGGTCACGGCATTGGCCAGGTGCAGGCGATTCTCAGGGATTTCCGCCAGCATGGCGGCTGCCACGCCACCATCGAGCCGCACCTGACCGTGTTCGATGGCCTGAAGGATTTGGAACAGGGCGACAACCGAACCAACGTCAACCCCTTCTGCTACCCCGATAGCAACGCCGCCTTCGATGCGGCCTGCCAGGCACTCAGCGCACTTCTGTAAAGGAGAATAACCATGGATAAGAAGATTCGGCTTGGTATCATTGGTATTGGCAATATGGGAAGCAGCCACGCCTGCCGCGTGGTGGACGACGAATGCCCGGATTTTGTTCTGACCGCTGTGGCGGACACCAACCCTGCCCGTGAAGTCTGGGCCAAGGAGCGCCTGGGCGAGAGTGTCAGGTTCTTCTCTACCGCCAGCGAAATGCTGGATAGCGGCCTGATTGACGCCTGCATCGTGGCCACGCCCCATTACGACCACCCCACCCTGGCCATGGAGTGCATAAAGCGTAGCATCCATGTGATGGTGGAAAAACCTGCAGGCGTGTACACCAAACAGGTACGGGAAATGAACGCCATGGCAGACCAGCACCCGGAGGTGGTGTTCGGCCTCATGTTCAACCAGCGCACCAACTGCGTTTACCGCAAAATGCGGGAGCTGGTGCAGTCCGGCCAGTACGGCCGCATCCGCCGCACCAACTGGATCATCACCGATTGGTACCGGCCCCAGGTGTATTACGATTCCGGCGCATGGCGTGCCACCTGGGCTGGCGAGGGCGGCGGCGTGCTGCTGAACCAGTGCCCCCATCAGCTTGACCTGTGGCAGTGGATTTGCGGCATGCCTGTTAAGGTGCAGACCCACATGCACTACGGCCTGTGGCACGACATTGAGGTGGAGGACGATGTGACCACCTATGTGGAATATGAAAACGGTGCTACCGGTGTCTTCGTTACCACCACAGGAGATGCCCACGGCTCCAACCGCTTTGAGATTCAAATGGACAAGGCCCGCCTGCTGGTGGAAAACGGCCAGCTGTATGTGAAGGAATTCAGTGTTTCCGAGCCCCAGTGGAGCGCCACCAACAAGCAGCCCTTTGCTACCATGCCCGCCCAGGACATCACCGTGGAAACCGATGGCCTCAACCCCCAGCACACCGGCGTCATTAATGCCTGGGGCGGCGCCATTCTCCGTGGCGAACCCCTGGTTGCCGATGGCCGCGAAGGTCTCCGTGGACTGATGCTGTCCAACGCCATGCACCTGTCCGCCTTCCTGGGCAAGGATGTCACCTTGCCCTTTGATGAGGACCTGTTCTATATGGAACTGGAAAAGCGCATCGCCGCCTCCTGCCACAAAAAGGCTGCTGCACCTGCCACCGTTGTAGCCGACATGAGCAGCACCTTTGGCGGCACCAGGTAATGCAGGAAGGGAGTACAGCTCGGATGAATGCCTCTCCCTGGCAGTTTGAAAACCATATGCCCCCAGGCCGGGAATTTGAAATTCACCACACCACCAACACCAATCCTCAGCCTTCCATTTTTCACGGCCACGGATTTTACGAGATTTACTTTCTCCTCAGCGGCTCGCTGAACGTGATTGTGGAGTCCCAGGACATCACGCCGGTGCTGGGTGAAGTGCTCATCTATCCGCCCCAGTGTATGCACAGGGTAACCCATACCGATTCCTCCCAGCCTTACGAGCGCTTCTACATCTACCTTTCCAAGGAGTATTTAAGCGCCGCCAGCACCGCAGATTATCGCCTGGCCGACCACCTGGACGCCCTGACTGCCGGCGGGCGGTGCAGGTTTTTCCTGGGAAAGCAGGCGGTGCTGTCGCTGGTGCCCATGGCGGATGAAATCATCACTGCCTCCAACGACATCTCTCCCGCCGGTGTGCTGGCCAACCGCTGCCGCATGACCCTGTACCTCATCAAGCTCCTTCGCCTGCTGGAGAAAAGCGTCGATGTGCAGGATAACGGCTGTCCGACACCCATGAACAGCCTTTTGCACTACATCAATCAAAACGCCGCCAAACCCCTGTCTCTGGATCACCTGGAGGAAGTGTTCAGCCAAAGCAAGTATATCCTTCTTCATGAGTTCAAGGACTACACCGGCGTGTCTGTCTATCACTACATTCTCACCAGACGAATCAACCTGGCCCAGCAGCTGATTGAGCAAGGGGTAAAACCCAGGCAGGCCTGCCAGCAATGCGGCTTTGCGGACTACACCAGCTTCTACCGGGCTTTCAAGGCCCGGACTGGCCTGTCCCCCACCCAATACAGCAAGCAAAAGGAATGCTTCCGGAGGTAGAACCATGGAACCGATTCGTACCGCTGTCATTGGCGTGGGCAACATGGGTTCCGCTCATGCCAATTGCATTGCCCAGGCCCGCATCAACGGCATGGTACTCAGTTCCCTGTGCGATGTTTCGCCTGCCAGGCAAGCCTTCTGCCGGGAGCATTTTCCCAGTGTGCCCTGCTATGCCAGCGTGCAGGAGCTGCTGGCCGCAGGCGCCATCGATGCAGCCATCGTGGCCGTGCCACACCCTTCCCATAGCGGAATTGCCTCCCAGCTTCTCCAAGCCGGCCTGCATGTGCTGGTGGAAAAGCCCATTGATGTGGCGCTTTCCAAGGCCCGGGCCCTGTGCGATTTGGCAGACGCAACCGGCAAAACCTTCGCCATCATGCTTAACCAGCGCACCAACCCGCTTTTCCGCCGTGCCCGGGAGATTGTCCAGGGCGGCCAGCTGGGCGAAATGAAACGCTCCACTTGGATCATCACCAATTGGTATCGCACCCAGCATTATTACGATTCCGGCTCCTGGCGGGCCACCTGGAGCGGTGAGGGTGGCGGCGTGCTGCTGAACCAGGCACCCCACAACCTGGACCTGTGGCAATGGATATGCGGCATGCCCCAAAGCGTTACCGCCCATTGCGACATCGCCCGTTTTCATCGCATTGAGGTGGAGGACGATGCCACCATTTTCACCCGCTATGCCAATGGCGCAACAGGCACTTTCATCACCTCCACAGGGGAATACCCCGGCACCAACCGGCTGGAGATTTCCGGCACGCTGGGCAAGCTGGTGCTGGAAAACGGCCTGATGAAATGGTGGCGGCTGAAGAACTCCGAGCGGGATGTGTGCTTCCAGTCTGCAGAGAATTTTGCACAAATACCCTTTGAGTATGAGGAGTATCAGCCAGCTGAGCCAGAAACCGCCCATGCAGGCATTTTGCAGAACTTTGCAAACAGCATTCTTCACGGTGAACCGCTGCTGTCCCCCGGCCGGGATGGCCTGAACGAGCTGACCCTGTCCAACGCAGCCTATCTATCCCAGTGGTCCGGCAACGCGCCGGTTTCCCTGCCCATGGACAACGCTGCCTTCGACCGGCATCTGAGCCAGCTGGCCAGCGAATCAACCGCAAAAGCAAAGGATGCCTCCACCGAGGGAAACCTGCATTACAGCCAGCGCTGGCAGGTAAACTGGTAACCTTCGCAATCAGCAAAAACGGCAAGCCATTCACCAACCAGGTGAACAGCTTGCCGTTTGTTTATAGCCGCAAATATTCCGCCTGCCCCAGGCTGAAGGCATCCTGCCCGTAGGCATCCGCTGCCACAACCAGGGGCAAGTCCAGCAAGGTCAGCCGCTTCACGGATTCCGGGCCCAGGTCGTCCCAGGCAATCACCTGGCAGTCCGTTACGCAGGAGGCCATCAGCGCCGCCGCGCCGCCCACGGCAGCAAAGTAGACCGCCGGGTATTCCTGCATGGCCTGCATCACAGCCTGGCTCCGCTGTCCCTTGCCAATCATCCCCCGCAGGCCCTGGGCCAGCAGGGTGGGTGTGGCAGCGTCCATCCGGGTGGCGGTTGTTGGGCCGATGGAGCCTACAGGCTTCCCGGGCGGCGTGGGCGTGGGCCCGGCGTAGTAAATCACCTGGCCCGCCAGGTTAAAGGGTAAGGGTGCGCCGGTTTTCAGGCAGTCCAGCATTCGCAGGTGTGCCGCATCCCGGGCAGTGTATACCGTACCGGAGAGCAGCACATGCTCCCCTGCATGCAGGGAAAGTACGTCCTCTTCCGTCAGCGGTGCAGTGATTCTTCGCATCGTTTTCTCCTTACAGCTCGCAGGAGCAGTGGCGGGTCACATGGCAGCCCACGTTCACCGCCACAGGCAGGCCGGCAATATGGGTTGCGCCGGTCAGGATGTGCAGACCCAGGCAGGTGGTTTTCCCGCCCAGGCCCTGTGGGCCAATGCCTGTGCTGTTCACCAGTTGCAGCAGCTCCTGTTCCAGGGCCGCATAGTACGGGTCCGGGTGATGCTGCTCCATGGGCAGCAGCAGCGCTTCCTTTGCCATTTCCGCCGCCCGCTCAAAGTCGCCCCCAATGCCAATGCCCAGCACCATGGGCGGGCAGGGATTGGCGCCGGCCTCCCGCACGGTTTCCAGCACAAAGGCCTTCACCCCGTCCACACCCTGGGCAGGGGTGAGCATTTTCAGGCGGCTCATGTTTTCGCTGCCAAAGCCCTTGGGCGCCACGGTCAGTCGTAGGCCATCGCCGGGCACCAAACGGGTGTGGATAATGGCTGGCGTGTTGTCCCCGGTATTCACCCGGCGCAGGGGATCGCCCACCACACTCTTGCGCAGCAGGCCTTCTGTATAGCCTTGGCGCACGCCCGCATGAATGGCCTCCTCAAACCCGCCTGCAACGTGCACCTCCTGGCCTACCTCCGCATACACCACCGCCATGCCGGTGTCCTGGCAGATGGGCATGCAGCAGTCGCGGGCAATCTGCTGGTTCCGGTTCAATATCTCCAGCAGATTCCGTGCAGGCGGAAAGGGTTCCTCCTCCCATGCCTTTTGCAGGGCGCAGGCAATGTCCCCCGGCAGGCAGCGGTTGGCCTCCACGCACAGCCGGGCCACCGTTTCCGTAATCAGCCCGGCATCAATCTCCCGCACGCTCATGTTTCCTCCCATAGCTTTTTCAGCCGCAGTGCCGCCGCCTTCACGGCGTTTTTCTTGCAGCCCGCCTCCACCAGTGCTGTTTGCGCACCTCGCAGATCCATACCTGTCAACATCAGATCGGTTAGTTGCGCTTCCAGCGAAATGTCCGTAGCAGGCTGCGTTTCCTCTGGCAGCTGTACCTGGTGAAAGTCCAGCACCAGGCAGTATTCGCCCTTTTCGGTTTTGGGGTTCTGCCGCATCCGGGCCAGCACCTCATCCGCCCTGCCGCGGATGGTTTTTTCGTGCAGCTTGGTCAGGTCGCAGGAGGCGGATATGCAGGTGCCCGGAAGGGTTGCCGCAATGGTTTCCACCAGCTCCACTACCCGGTAGGGCGATTCATGCACCACAGCTACAGCGCTTTTCCGGGCCATGTCCACAAGCTTCTCCCGCAGTTCTTTCTTCTCCCTTGGGAGAAAACCATTGAAGGTAAATTCTCTTGTGTCAAACCCGCTAACGGAAAGGGCAGCCACCGCTGCACAGCAGCCGGGAACGGGCAGCACCTCAATACCCCGCTCCACCGCCGCCTTCACCAGGCCATACCCGGGATCGGACACGCAAGGAGTGCCTGCATCGGTGGTCACAGCCACATCGATGTTCTCTGCCAGCATTTTTTCCGCCAGCCAGGCACCCTTGCTGTCCTCATTGTGCTGATGGCAGCTGGTCAGCGGCGTGTGAATGTCAAACACCTGGCACAGCTTCATGGTAACCCGGGTGTCCTCCGCAGCAATCAGCCCAACACGCTTCAGCGTGTCAATGGCTCTTGGGGACATGTCCTGCAAATTGCCAATGGGAGTCGCCACCACATACAGCGTGGGCATCAGTCCACCTCCAGCTTCTGGGCCACCCGCAGCTTGGCACTGCGGGCACGGGGATTGCGGGCGATTTCTTCTTCGCCGGGCGGCACAGCGCCCTTGGCCAGCACCTTCACCAGGGGTTTCTTCCCGCAGGTGCAGATGGGCGCCCTGGGCGGGCAGGTACAGGGGTTTTGCAGCCGCTGGAAGCAACGCTTCACCAGCCTGTCCTCCAGAGAGTGGAAGGTTATCACCAGCAGCCTGCCGCCAGGCTTCAGGCAGTCTACAAAGTCGCACAGGGCCTTGTCCAGGGGGTCCAGCTCGTCATTCACCGCAATGCGAATAGCCTGAAAGGTGCGCCTTGCCGGGTGCCCGTCATCCCTGCGGCGCACAGCCTTGGGGATGGCGGCATCCACCGCATGCACCAGGTCGAAGGTGGTTTCCATGGGTTTCACAGCCCGGTGCTCGCAAATGATGTGCGCCACCCGGGCGGCCCACTTTTCCTCGCCATAGTCCCGGATAATCCTGCACAGCTCCGCCTCACTGGCGGTGTTCAGCAGGTCAGCCGCCGTCATGCCCTGGGATGTGTCCATCCGCATGTCCAGGGGTGCATCCTCGTGGTAGGAAAAGCCGCGCTCCCCTCTGTCCAGTTGGGGAGAGGACACGCCCAGATCCAGCAGCACCCCATCCAGCAGCGGTGCGCCTGCCTGCTGCAAAAGAGCCTTGCCGTCATGAAAATTCCCATGCAGGGCATGGAACCCGCCAAACATCTGCAAGCGCTCGCTGGCAGCTGCAATGGCTGTCATATCCCTGTCAATGCCGTACAGGCTGGCCGTACCGCCGCTTTCCTTCAAAATGGCGCCGCTGTGTCCGCCACCACCCAGGGTGCCATCGCAGTACACCCCGCCGGGCTGCACGTTCATCCATTGCAGAACCTCCGCCAGCAGCACCGGCTCGTGGATAAATTCCATGGTGAATCTCCTTCCGTCGTGCTAATCATCCATGTTCATCTTTCTCATCAGCAAATGATGAAAAAATGCAATTGCCTGATACTCCGGTATGGTGGATACGCGGTTTTCCAGGGCCAGCATGCTACCTCCAGGGTAAGTTCAGCACGGTGCGCAGCGCACCCGCGAAGTACAGCGATCCCGCCGCAACCACAATGCCGTCACCCGCCAGCTTCCGTGCCATGCGCAGGCCATCCTCCAGGGTGTCTGCCGCCTGTGCATGCCCGCCCACTTCATTCAGCCGCCGGGCAAGCTCTGCCGCAGGCATAGCGCGGGGGTTGTCCGGTGTGACGGTCACAGCCGCATCTGCCAGGCCAGCCAGCATACCCAGCATGTCTGGCTGTAGCTTATCCGCCAGCACACCCGTCAGCAGCACCCGCTTTTCGCCCTGCAAAAAGGTGTGTACATAGTCCCGCAGGGCAGCAATGCCTTGCGGATTGTGCGCACCGTCAATCAGAACCCTGCCGCACCACTCCAGCCGTGCAGGCCAGCGTGTGGCGGCAAGGCCTGTGCGCACCGCTTCATCCGAAATGCGCCAGCCCTGCTTGCGCAGTTCCTCCACCAGCGCCAGCACCAGCATGGCGTTTGTCTGCTGATGAGCGCCTGCCAGCGGCACATGTACATCCGTCCAGTTGTTTTCTAATGTATAGTTCGCCACAGACCCCCGTGCATCCTGCTGAACGCACTGGCATTGCCCATGATCCAGCTGGCGCAGCGGTGCGCCCATCTTGCCCGCTTGCCGGGCAAACACCTCCGCCACGGGTTCTTCTGCCGGGTGGCACACCACCGGCACACCGGGCTTGATGATTCCCGCCTTTTCCCCGGCAATCTCCTTCAAGGTGTTACCCAGCAGGTTCATGTGATCCATGCCAATGGCAGTGATGCCGCACAGGCAAGGCTCCACCACGTTGGTGGGGTCCAGCCGACCGCCCAGGCCTACCTCCACAATGGCAGCATCCACCCCTTCACCCTCGAAAGCCGAGAGCGCCAGGGCAGTTCCCAGCTCAAAGGGTGTGGACTGGATGCCCTGCTCTTCCAAGGCGGCGGATGCTTCCAGCAGCCGGGTGCCATACTTCACCATCAGGTCGTCCCCCAGGGGCAAGCCATCCAGGCGGATGCGCTCCTGATACATCTGCAAAAAGGGCGAGGTGTACAACCCCGTCCTGTAGCCTGCAGCCCGCAGGATGCTCTCCAGCATGGCGCAGGTGCTGCCCTTGCCGTTGGTGCCTGCGATGTGAATCACAGGCACCCGGCACTGGGGGCAAAGCTGCTCCATCAGCAGCGAAGTATTGCGCAGGCCATGCTTGCTCCCTGTTGCGTAGGAGCCGTGAATGGCTGCGATGATTTCTTCCGCGTTCATTTACAGCGATTCCTTCAGTTCCGCAATGCGCTTTTCAAGGGCCTCGGCCTTCACCCGGTTGGCAGCCAGCTTATCCTTCTCCTGCTGCACCAGAGCAGCGGGAGCCTTGCTGACAAAGCCAGCGTTGTTCAGCTTGCCTTCCGCCCGGGCAATCTCCTTGTGCAGGTTGTCAAGCTCCTTGTTCAGGCGGGCAATTTCCTTTTCAAAGTCCACCAGGTCGCCCAGGGGGATGAACAGCTCGCCTGCCGCCGTCACAGCGCTGACGGTCTTTTCGGTGATTGCATTGCGATCGGCAATCACCTTGCTCTCGCTGGCACCAGCCAGGCGGCGGAAGTAGATATCCGCATCGGTCAGGGTGTCCGCCCAGCCTTCGCCAGCCAGCAGCATCAGGTGGGTGCGCTTGCCGGGAGCCACGTTCATCTCCGCCCGCAGGTTGCGGATGGTGCGGATGACCTCCATAATGCCTTCCATCCTGGCTTCATCAGCCTGGAAGTCGTATTCCGGCTTGGCCTGGGGCCACTGATTCAGCATCAGGAAGCCTTCAGCGCCGGGCAGATACTTGTACACCTGCTCCGTCAGGAAAGGCATGAAGGGGTGCAGCAGCTTCAGCAGGCCTTCCAGCACATACAGCAGCACAGCCTTGGCGGCGGTTTTGCTATCGCCATCCTCGCCCATCAGGCGGGACTTAGCCAGCTCAATGTACCAATCGCAGAATTCACTCCAGGCAAAGTCGTAAATCCTGGTGGCGGAAAGGCCAAAGTCGCCTTCCTCATTGTGGGCAGAAATGTCCCGCACGGCGTCCTGGAAGCGGGTCAGAATCCACTTGTCCGCCAGCTCAATCTTGCCGGGGTCAATCGCCTCCCGGCTGTCCACATTCATCAGCACAAAGCGGGAAGCATTCCAAATCTTGTTGGCAAAGTTCCGGGCGGATTCCACCTTGTCCCTGGAGTAGCGGGTGTCATTTCCGGGGCTGACACCCATCAGCAGGGAGAAGCGCAGCGCGTCCGCGCCATACTCATCAATAACCTCCAGGGGATCCACGCCGTTGCCCAGGGACTTGGACATTTTCCTTCCCTGCTCATCCCGCACCAGGCCGTGAATCAGCACGGTCTTGAAGGGCGTTTCGCCCATTTCCTCCACCGCGCAGGTAATCATGCGGCTGACCCAGAAGGTGATGATGTCATAGCCGGTCACCAGCATGTCCGTGGGATAGAAGTACTTCAAATCCTCGGTATTGTCGGGCCAGCCCAGGGTGGAGAAGGGCCACAGGGCGGAGGAGAACCAGGTGTCCAGCACGTCCTCGTCCTGGTGGATATGCTTGCTGCCGCACTTGGAGCAGCAGCAGGGATCCTCCCGCAGCACCATCATTTCGCCGCAGTCATCGCAGTACCACACGGGAATCCGGTGGCCCCACCACAGCTGGCGGCTGATGCACCAGTCGCGGATGTTCTCCATCCAGTTCATGTACTGCTTGGAGAACCGCTCCGGCACAAACTGGGTCTTGCCGGACTTCACTGCCTCAATGGCAGGCTTCGCCAGCGGCTTCATGTCCACAAACCACTGCTTGGACACCATGGGTTCAATCACCGTCCTGGAGTGACGGTAGCACACGCCCACCTCGTGCTTGATGGGCTCCACTTCCTTCAGCAGGCCCAGGGCATCCAGGTCCGCCACAATGGCCTTGCGGGCCGCATCGGTGGTCATGCCGGCATACTTGCCGCAGTCCAGCACCAGGGGCTCGTTCTTGCTGGCCTTGCCGCTGGCAAACAGCTCGTCTGCCTCAGCCTTGTCCGCAGCGCCGGTCATGTGTCCGTCATAGGTAAACACCCGCACAATGGGCAGGCTGTGCCGCTGGCCCACCTCATAGTCGTTGGGGTCGTGGGCGGGAGTAATTTTCACCACGCCGGTACCCTTCTCCATGTCCGCATGCTCGTCGCACACAATGGGGATTTCCCGGTCAATCAGCGGCAGCACCACATGGCAGCCGTGCAGGTGGGCATAGCGCTCATCCTTGGGGTTGATAGCCACAGCGGTATCGCCCAGCATGGTTTCCGGGCGGGTGGTAGCCAGCTCCAGCATTTCGCCGGTTTCCTTCACCGGGTAGAGAATATGCCAGAAGCAGCCGTCCATCTCCTTGTGCTCCACTTCCGCATCGGAAATGGCGGACTGGCACTGGGTGCACCAGTTCACCAGCCGGTTGCCACGGTAGATGAGGCCCTTTTCATACAGCCGGCAGAAGGTTTCCCGCACGGCTCTGGAGCAGCCCTCGTCCATGGTGAAGCGGGCCCGGCTCCAGTCGCAGCTGACGCCCATCTTGCGCTGCTGATGCACAATGCGGCTGCCGTACTCCTCCTTCCACTGCCACGCACGCTTAAGGAAGCCTTCGCGGCCCAGGCTGTCCTTGGTCAGGCCTTCCTTGGCCATGGCCTCCACAATCTTCACTTCGGTGGCGATGGCGGCGTGATCGGTGCCGGGCAGCCACAGGGTGGGGTCGCCCTTCATGCGGTGATAGCGGATGGCGGCATCCTGCAGGGTGCAGTCCATGGCGTGGCCCATGTGCAGCTGTCCGGTGATGTTGGGCGGCGGCATCACGATGGTAAAGGGCTTCTTGCCCTCCACCCGGTGGGCCTTGAAGGCCTCCGCGCCTTCCCACGCCTGATAAATGTCGCCTTCAATGGCCTGCGGATTGAATTTCGTTTCCATGTTCTGGGCGTTCATGCGTATTCTCCCCTCTACACTTCTTTTCAGCAGTCGAGACAGCTCAACCAAAAGCAAAAAGCAGCCCCATCCCAAAGGACGGAGCTGCTCCGTGGTACCACCTTATTTCGCAAACGTTGTGGGCAGTGCTCACACCCATGTGGGCAGTGCCCACACCCATATCCGCCAATCATTCCGGAAAGCACAATAGGCTCCCGCGCTCAGACGGCTCTTCGCCGCTATGCTGATAGCACGGTATCCGCCAATCATTCCGGAAAGCACAATAGGCTCCCATGATTGCTGGCTATGGGTTCGTTTACCTTACGCGCGCTGTAACGGGCGCACCCGCACCAGACTGAGGCATGCAGGGCATGCGTTCATCCGGCGCTCTGTGGAAGCGACCTTCCCCCATGCGGTTGACAGGGGCAGCCTTTCAGCCGGTGAACCGCCCTCTCTTTGCTGTGCGCGCAAGGTACTCCTCTTCCGTTTGCGAGTCGTATGTGGAACCTTGTCTGTGAATGATCAGGCGTTCTGAGCCTCGTCCTTCACGACGACCTGGGTTCCCTTGTAGTAACCGCAGTGCTTGCACACGCGGTGGGCCAGCTTCATCTGATGGCACTGGGGGCATTCAACGATGCCGGGCAGGCTCAGCTTCCAGTTGGCCTGGCGGCTGTGCTTGCGAGCCTTGGAAATCTTTCCCTTAGGAGTAGCCATGTTTACACCTCCTCATCCTTCGTCAGCAACTGCTGCAATGCCGCAAAGGGATGCTGACCTGGCAGTTCCTTCTGGCATGAGTTATAATCACTATCCACTGCGATGGTTTCACCCAGGCCGGCGCAATCCTCCTTGCAGAGGAAGCGCATGGGCAGGGACATCACCGCATAGGACATGGCCAGCCTGTCAAACCCGACCTGATAACCTTCGTAGCGGAAGATTTCGTCGTCCTCCGGGTCGCCATCCCGCACGAAGGTCTCGTGGAAAGGCGCCTGGATGTCTGCGCTTGCGGGCTCAAGACAATTAGCGCATTGAGCATGAGCAACGCATGTCAGCCTGCCGTCCACCGTCACGCCGCCATCGTCGTCAGTAAAGAACGTGCCCTGCAGCATCGCCGTTTCAAAGGTAACGGTTTCGCCGCCGATGTCCACAGGAGCAATGGCCTGCTCGCCATGAAACGCATATTCCTGACCCGGGTTGCGCAACGCTTCGGAAACGTTGAGCTTCATCGTCATCACCTCAAATGTGACCATTGCTTATTATAGTAAACTTCCCGGCGTTTGTCAACAACAATTTCACGGGAAAAATCCCCCGCAGGGATTCATTTGCTAACCAGCTCCAGGGTGTCCCTGGCAATCATAATCTCCTCATTGGTGGGAATGACCAGCACCTTCACCTTGCTGTCGTCGGTGGAGATCACGCACTCGGTGGCGTGGCCATCGGCGCAGGCGGCATTCTTCGCCACATCCAGCTTGGCGCCCAGGTAGCCGCAGTTCGCCATCACCCGCTCGCGGAGCTTGCCGTTGTTCTCGCCAATGCCGGCAGTGAACACAATCATGTCCACGCCGCCCATGGCAGCCGCATAGGCGCCAATGGTCTTCTGGATACTGTACACCAGCATGTCACGGGCCAGGATGGCATCCGCATCGCCCTGGTCGGCAGCGGCGTCCACGTCACGCATGTCGGAGGACTTGCCGCTGATGCCCAGCAGGCCGGATTCCTTGTTCATCATGTTCAGCACTTCGTCAACGGTCATCTTCTCGTTGTTGGCGATGAACTGGACAACAGCCGGGTCGCAGCTGCCGCAGCGGGTGCCCATCAGCAGGCCTTCCAGGGGCGTCAGGCCCATGGAGGTATCCACGCACTTGCCGTCCACACAGGCGCTGAGGCTGGAGCCGTTGCCCAGGTGGCAGATGATCACCCGGGTGCCCTGCTGGGGAATGCCCAGATACTCGCACACCCGCTTGCTCACATAGCGGTGGGAGGTGCCGTGGAAGCCATAGCGCCGCACGCCCATTTCGTCGTGATACTTCTTGGGCACGCCGTACATATAGGCCTTGGCAGGCATGGTCTGGTGGAACGCCGTGTCGAACACCGCCACCTGGGGGGTGTTGGGCATCACCTTTTCACAGGCCTCAATGCCCATCAGGTTGGCAGGGTTGTGCAGGGGGCCCAGGGGGATGCACTTGCGGATGGCAGCCTTCACCGCATCGTTGATAATCACCGACTCGGAGAACTCGGTGCCGCCGTGCAGCACCCGGTGGCCCACCGCGCCAATCTCGTCCACGGACTTAATCACGCCCATTTTCTCGTCCTGCAGGGTGGCCAGCACCAGCTGGGTGGCCTCCACATGGTCCTTGATGGGGCGCTTGATTTCATACTTGTCCTTGCCCTTGGTGTGCTTCAGCTGGCTGCCTTCAATGGCAATGCGCTCCACCACACCTTTGGCCAGCACCTGTTCGCCCTCCATGTCCACCACCTGATACTTCAGGGAGGAGGAGCCTGCGTTGACAATCAGAATCTTCATTGGTCAAACTCCTTTATTCCGCTTTTTACTTGACGATTTCGCCCATGGTGTCCCTGCCGCAGCAGGCAGCGTTGCTCTCATCGGTATCAATGTGCATGGCCAGGGCATAGCTGTCGCTCACGCGAACCACCACATCGCCAAACACCAGGGCGCGGCCTTCGGTGTCCACCTTCACGGACACAATGTCCTTGTCCTTCACGCCCATTTCGGCGGCATCGGCACAGGTCATGTGGATGTGGCGCTTGGCGGCGATGACACCCTGGGCAATCTCCACCTCGCCACAGGGGCCCACCAGCTTGCAGGCGCCGGAGCCGGCAATGTCGCCAGACTCGCGGATGGGGGCAGCCACGCCAATGGAGCGGGCGTCCGTCAGGGAGATTTCGACCTGGGTTTCCTTGCGCACAGGGCCAAGGATGCTCACGCCGGACAGGGTCTTCTTGGGGCCCACCACATCCACCCGCTCCTCGCAGGCGTACTGGCCGGGCTGGGACAGCATCTTCTTCACCTTCAGCTCGTATCCCTTGCCGAACAGGGTTTCCAAATCCTGCTGGGACACATGCACATGGCGGGCGGAGGTTTCAACGATAAACTTCTTCATAACAAAAATCCTTCCTTTCGTGTGGTAGGCTTCTTTCATTATACCATCTTTCTTGCATTTGTAAAGGGTCACAGCGGTTTCATTTCTGTTCTTTTCGCCTTGTGCAGCCCGGCGGATGTGTGCTATAATGCACGCAAAAGGAGGGATGACCATGCGCGTTGTCGGCGTGATTGCGGAATACGACCCGTTCCACACGGGCCACGCCCATCACCTGCGGCAGGCCCGGGCACTCAGCGGCGCGGATTATGTGGTGGTGGTCATGTCCTCCGCCTTCACCCAAAGGGGCGAGACCGCGCTCCTCTCCCCTGCCGACCGGGCCCGCATGGCGCTTGCCTGCGGTGCGGATGCAGTTTTTGCGCTGCCCGCCTGCTGGGCCGTGCGGGACGCGGAGCACTTCGCCCTGGGCGGTGTGGCGCTGCTGAAGGCACTGGGTGTGGACGGCATTTCCTTCGGCGCGGAAGAGGCGGATGTGGGCCGCCTTGCCACCTGTGCCCACCGGCTGGAGCAGCCGGATGCCGCCTTCACCGCCGCCCTGCGCCACGGTCTGGACGCCGGCCTGCCCTATCCCGCCGCCCTGTCCGCCGCCATGGGGGATGAGCTTCTTTCCGCGCCCAACAACACGCTGGCTGTGTGCTACCTGCGGGCCATGCAGCGCCTGGGAGCCACCTTCACCGTTCATCCTGTTGCCCGGCAGGGTGATTACCACGCCACCGGGCACACAGGCGGCTTCTCCTCCGCCACAGCCTTGCGGGGCAGCATCCACCGGGGAGACTGGCACACCCTGTCCGCCTTCATGCCGGAGGCTGCGCTGGAGATTCTCCGTGCCGCCGCCCTGGAGGGACGCATGCTCCGCCCGGACGCGCTGGATCAGGCATTGCTCTACCGGCTGCGTACCATGACGGATGCGGACTGGGCCTCCTTGCCCGACCTGTCCGAGGGCATTGGCGACAGGCTCCGGACCGCCGCACGAACCGCCGCCAGCCGGGAGGCACTGCTGCAATCCGCCAAAACCCGCCGCTACCCCTATGCCCGGCTTTCCCGGCTGTGCGCACATGCCCTGCTGGGCATCACCGCCGGGCAGCTTGCCGCCGGGCCGCTGCCCACCGCCGCCTGGCTGCTGGGCTTCCGGCAGGAGGCCAGGCCGCTTTTGTCGCACATGAAGAAAAGCGGCTTCCCCATCATTGGGAAAGCCGCCGACTATTCCGGAAAAGAAGCCTGGTTCCGCACGGAGCTTGCTGCCTACGACCTGTGGGCGCTGGGCTGCGGGCTGCATGCAGGCATGGGTTTCACCCAAAGCGTCGTTCGCGTATGAGCGGCGCTTTTTCAATACTCCGCATAGTCCCGAATCTTCTCCACCACGCCCAGATAATCGTGGGCCGTACCGCTGAAGCTTTTGGGGTTGATAGGGTGATGGACGTTGTAGAGAATGCCTGTTTTGCCAGTTCGTCCTAAATCGTCTTCATCCAGGTGCCGCTCGTCCATATGTATCCTGACAATCTCCAGGCACATCAGGACATGGTCATCCCCATCGACGATTTCCTTCTCCCACTTGAACCTGCACTCCAGGTTGAGAAAGCATTCATCAATCATCGGCGCGTTGACGGCCTCCGCTTTCACCGCCGACAAGCCTGCCGCAAGGATTTCATCCTCGTCAAACTGGTTATGCTTGATGGTAGCCATGCACCGATCGTAAATGTCGGCGGACATAAAGTTGATGACCGCTTCACCTGTTTCTTGAAGTGTCTGATATAAATGCCCGTACTTGCTGACGGCGGAAACAATGGCGTAATAGCCGTTCTTGCCGCCTGTAAAGGTTGTCCAGGACTGCATGCAGGCGTTGGCAAGCCCGTTGCTTTTATATGAAGTTACGATGTACAGGGGCGATGGAATCTACGGAAGGTGTTCAGCAAATGTGCTTGATCGCAAAAGCCCAGGGCCTCCACCTGTTCCTGAATGTCCAAGCGCGGCTGGGTCAGGCTGCGGCGCCACAGGGTTTGATAGCGGATCACATCGGCAGTTTCTTTGGGTGTAAGGCCCGTATGCTGGCGGAACAGCCGCTCCGCCGTTCGGGTGCTGACAGCCATGTGCGCCGCCAGCGCTCCCATGGTTACGCGCCCATGAGTTATCAACAGGCAGTCAATACCGTTCAGCAGGTCAGGTGTCCGGCTGGCAGTCAGGCGGCGCAGCAGGTAGGCCTCCATCAGCGCTTGGCGCTGGGAGAAGCGCTTTTCCAGAAACCCTTCCCGCAGAAGATGCCTCCGCAGGTCTGGAAAGTTCTCCTCGTCAAAGCTGCCCCGAACCCCGAAAAAGGGCAACGCCCAGAAGAAGAACCGGACAGCGAACATATCACGCTCTTGCCCAAAAGCAGAGGTAAACGTGTGGCGAACGTGCAGGGTTTCAACACCCGCAGGCCTGCAGCAGGCGAAGCATGGTACATCATACATCCTCCACGAGCAAAAAGGCCGGACGCAGCACATCCGGCCCATGGGTTATTCAATGGCGTTCTTCAAGGGGGTCAGGTCGATGCCCTCGCAGTTTTTTAGCACATCGTACAGGCTGGTGAGCATCTGCTTCACGCCGCCGGGCACATCACTCTCGGCGTTCAGGGGCAGCACCGGATCATGCACGGACAGGCGCAGCAGGAACCAGCCGTTGTCCAGGCCGTCATTCAGGTCGAAGGAAATGCGCACACCCTCCCGGTTGTCCGGGGCAATATGCCAGTGCTCAGCGGCGTTGGCGTAGTCCAGCACCTGCTGAATGGCCACCTTGCCGGTTTCCCGGAAGTCCTCGCTGGTAATGTTCAGCCGCAGCTCCTTGCTTTCCACAGGCTCTTGCAGATCGGCAATCAGGCTGCCCAGGGTGGAGCCTTCCTGCTTGAGCTTCATGGCCCGGACGATCAGCACCGTCACCAGGTACATGCCATCATCCAGAAAGTAATTCTCCTTCATGGCAGCATGTCCGCTGGTTTCGATGGCCAGGGGACACTCAATGCCCTCGGCGTTCAGGCGGATGGCCTCGTCAATCACGTTGCGGTAGCCCCGCTTGTAGCGGTAATGTTCCCCGCCCCAATCGTTAATGAACTTCTTCAGGCCGGAGGATGTCACCGAGTCCGTCACAATGGTCTGTCCGGGCTTTTCGTCCAACAGAATGGCGGAAATCAAGGCAATCAGCCGATTGCGGTTGATTTCCCGCCCATTGGAGTCCACAATGGCTGCTCTGTCGCAGTCCGTGTCGAAAATCACACCCAGGTCAGCGCCAGCATCCAGCACAGCCTTGCACACGCTGGCCATGGCATCAGGGTTCTCCGGGTTGGGGATGTGGTTGGGGAAGTATCCATCCGGGTCAAGGAACTGGCTGCCCTCAATCCACGCGCCCAGTTCCTCCATCAGCTCGGCATAAAAGCCGCCAGCACCGTTGCCGGCATCCACCACCACATGCAGTCCCAGCAGCGGCTTAGCCATGTCCGTGTCCAGGCCTTTGCGAATGCGCTCCGCCAGCTGCTCCCTGTAGGTGGGCAGGAAGGCCTTTTCCGTAATGGTACCGGCAAAGGGCAGGCCTTCCGGCTCCAGGTTCTGCGCCATGCTCAGCAGCTCCACCACCGTGTCGCCCTCAATGCCGCCTTCCTCCGTGAAGAACTTCAGGCCGTTCTTGTCGTAGGGGTGGTGGCTGGCGGTAATCATAATGGAGGCATCCGGCTGAAACCCGGGGGTGATGATGCTCATGTACATGGCAGGCGTGGTGCACATGCCAAAGTCCAGCACATTGGCGCCGGCCTTCGATATGCCCTCCGCCGTGGCCCGCAAAAGCTCCGGGCCGGAAATGCGGCTGTCCCGCCCCAGGGCGATGGTTACCTGGGTTACGCTTTTGTGCTTCTTTTCCGCCACATAGCGGGCAAAGGCCATGCCCAGGCAGCTGGCCACATGGGGGGTGATGACGGCGTTTTCGCCCACAGCCGTGCCGCGCACGTCACTGCCGCTTTTCAGTTTCAACCAATTCATATGCAACAACCTCCTGTCGGTTCACTCGGTCAGCTGGGCCTCGTTGTAGCAGCCCCGCAGCATTTTGTAAAGGGGGATCATCTCCCGGTAGTCCCGCCACACCCTGTCCGCAAGGTCGCTCTCCAGCGCCCATTCCAGCCGGGTGCCAGCCTTGCCGATGTACACATCCCGCAGGGTGTACCAGGCGCGCATGGTTTCCGGCACGCCCTGGGGCAGTGCCATGCGCTT
Source organism: uncultured Faecalibacterium sp. (assembly GCA_964383815.1). GTDB lineage: Bacteria > Bacillota > Clostridia > Christensenellales > Aristaeellaceae > UBA11524. Next base: position 107,091 of record CAYLIC010000002.1, read on the forward strand.
GTAGGTGTTGCCGTAAAACGCCAGGCCATGCCCGGCAAAGTCCACACTGCGGATGATGCCTTCCATGCCCCTGGGATCGGCGGCGATGCGGCGGCGGAGCACCTCGTTCATGGGCTTGTTCTCACCCCAGGTGCCAAGCCCCCAGCTGACCTCCTGCGGCGTCAGCTCGAAGAAGAAGTTCACGCTGCCTTCCTTCGGCTCAGCCGCATGGCGGAAGCACACCCATAGATGGTCGCGGTAGGGACTCTTGTCCCTGGAGAAGCGTGTGTCCCGGTAAATGCGGGCCACGCACTTGTAGGGCCGCACCTCCATCTGCGGGTCGATGGTCTGCATTCTGGGTGCCAGCGCCTCAACAAAGGCGGCAAAGGGTGCCTTCACCCATTGCTCATAACGGGCGCGATTCTCCTCGAAATACATTTTGTTGTTGTTGAAGCGTAGATCAATGAAAAACTGCAGCGTTTCCTCCGGAAAACCGGTAAACATAACGCACCTCCTACCAAATCGCATCCATTATACCTGTTTTTCACCAGTTTTTCAACCACAAAACGCCACGAAACTTGACTTTTCCATGCATTTTCTTCTATACTGGTTGCGCTGCAAAGGAGGCCTGAACCATGCTTGAGCAAATCACCCGGCGGTGCTTCTACCTGCCCAACAACCCCGAGGCCGACCGGCCTTGCCTGGGATATGTGCAGGGTGACCGCTATGCCCTGATGATTGACGCAGGGAACAGCCCTGCACACCACCGGCTGTTTCTGGATGAAGCTGCCGCCGCAGGCCTGCCTGCACCCACCGCTGTAGCCATCACCCATTCCCATTGGGATCACACCTATGGCATGTGTGCAGCCCACGCGCCCACCCTGGCAAACAGCCGCACCCAGCAGCAGCTGCACCGCATGAGCCGCTGGGCCTGGACGCTGCCTGCCATGGAGGAGCGCCTGCGCACCCATGAGGACATTCTCTTCTGCCACGAGTGCATTTTGAAGGAATATCCCGACCCGGGCGCCATCCGGGTGGTGCCTGCCACCGTTGTCTACGACACAAGCCTGACCCTTGACCTGGGCGGCGTGCAGGCCCGGCTGATTCGCCTGGACAACAGCCACGCGGAGGATTGCTCCGTGGTGTTCATCCCGGAGGAAAGGGTGCTTTTCCTGGGTGACATTACCTGCGACGACCTGCACCACCAGCCGCCCTGCATCCACCGGGCCAGGCTGGAAAAGCTCCGCCGGAGCCTGGCAGACCTGGACTTTGCCTTCGCCGTTGACGGGCACTGGGGCCAGCCCATGAGCAAGGAGGAGGTTCTCCAGGGCATACGGGAGCGCCTCGCCAGCCCGGAGGTGCCGCTCTTTCCCTGATGATGCCTTTTCTTTCCTCCGGCTCTTTCCAACAGGGCCAGCGGTGTGGTATAATGTTATTTGCCCATGATGGACAGATTGGCTTTTGTTATTCGTTGTGATTGTATCACCCATGCGAAAGGAGTTCTGTTTATGTTCAAGCGTCTTGCCTGCGCCCTGCTGGCATCGGTGCTGCTCTGCGCCGCCCTGCCCGCCCTGGCGGATACCCCGCAGCCCATCGAGATTATCCCCTATGACGAGCTGCCCGTCACAGCCGAGGGCCAGCACCACTACCTGCTCCTGTGTACCGACAGCTGGGCAGCCAACCCCAGGAATCTGGGCAATACGGACGGCATCGTGATTGTTACCCTGGACACCCGGGCCCACCGGGTTATGCTGACCTCCATCATCCGCGATGCCTTGGTTCAGCGGCCCGATGGGGTGATTGGGCGCATTAACTACATCGCCAAGAACTACGGCCCGGAGGCCCTGTGCCAGGTGGTCAGCCAGCACCTGAACGTGAAGATTGAGGACTACATTCTCTTCGATTTCGGGCAGATTGCCCGCATTATCGACCACCTGGGCGGCGTGGACATTGAGGTGAACGCCTCCGAGGCCAGCTACCTGAAGCGCTACCCCCTGGACGCCCACCAGACCAGCCCGTCCATGGGCGGTTCAGGCACCTACAAGTTCTACGGCCGCGCGGCGGTTATCTACATGCGCATCCGCAAGGCTGGCGGCGGCGGCGATTTCATGCGCACTCAGCGCGTGCGCACGGTGCTCTCCACCCTGGCTGACCAGTGCCGGGAGATTTCCTACGACCAGGCCAAGGATTTGCTGGACTCCATCGTTGAAAATACCCTCCTGACCAACATGAATACCGAGCAGCTGGTTGCCGCCATGGACCAGGCCTACAGCCTGCGGGACTGCACCGTGGAGGAGCTGCGCATCCCCCAGGACGATGCCGTTCACCCCATATCCTACGTTGGCATGTCCGCCCAGGAGCTGGACTGGGAGAAGTGCCGGGAGGACTTTGAGGAATACCTGGGCAGCAGCTGGCTGGTGATGGACGAAGAATAAACTGCGTTTGCAGCAAAGGAGCTAACCTATGAAGTGCCCACAGTGCGGACAATGGAACCGGGCTTCCCTGCCCCATTGCATGAAATGCGGTGCACCCCTGGAGGCAGAGGACGCCGGCTTTCCCTCCTGGAAAACCACCCTCCGGGATGACCAGAAGGGCAAGGAGTATATCCGCGTAGACGAGGAAGGCCAGGCCAGCTCCACCCCGGACAGCCGCGACGCTCTGGCGGAGGAAATGGCGGAGCTGAAAAAGCGCAAGGCCCAGGGCAGCCGCGTTCAGCGGCAGATGCGCCAGGAAAGCGCCAGGCGCGGCGCCGCACCCTCCGCCATGACCATCCGCACCCATGCCAGCGTGGACACCTTCTGGAACATGAACGACGACCCGCGCACCACCGTGCGTGTCAAGCGCCGCACCACCCAGGAGGAAACGCCCCAGACCCACCAGGTCAACGAGGCCTGGCAGGAAGACCGCTCCTATGGTGCCCTGTGGCAGGAGCAGGAGATGTACGGCTCCTGGCAGCTGCCCCAGACCACCCAGTTCACCGGCAAGCTGCCCAGCCGGGCCAGAGGCCTGCGGCACATTGTGCGCATCCTGGTGATTATTCTGGTGCTGGGCCTGTTGGGGTTAACGGCGTTCTTCGGCTACACCTATTTCAAAAACAAGGCGGAGGCCGACCGGGAGAAGAACCGGCCTTCCGTCACCGCGTCCATCAAGGATGACCTGGCTGCCCACACCATCCTTATTCCCGGCACGGATGGCCAGCAGATTTACATCAGGGAGCTGCACACCTCCTACATTGTCACAGGCGGCTTTGCCACAGTTCAGGTGGCTGACCACACCTGGTATGACGAGATTACCGACTATGTGGGCGAAACCATGGATGTGACCCTGACCCCCTATGTGAAAACAGCCGGAGGCCAGCAGAAACCCATGGAGCCGATTGTTTACCAGATCAGCATTCCGCTGAGTCCCATCATCCTCAACACCCCGGACGGCCTGCGCACGGAGGTTTCCACCGCCATGTACAGCCTGAGCTTCACCGTGCGGCCCGGCTCCACCGTTTATGTTAACGAAGAGGATGTGTCCGACACGGTGGACTCCGAGGATGGCGACTTTACCTACAACGCCACCGTGCAGCCCCAGGGCGACAACAACTTTGTCGTGCGGGTCCGCAGCCAGTATTGCCGGGAAAACACCATGACCGTCACCCTGTACCGCGAGCCCCAGGAGATCCCGCTGGACCTTTCCGCAGACACCTATTCCTCCACCAGCAGCAAGGCCATTGAGATTCGCGCCACCACCCTGCCCGGTGCCGAGGTGGAGATCCTGACCCCCCATTCCGACCTGAACGTGACCAACCTGGAAACCACCGGCGCCTTCAGCTTCTATGCCCTGTTCGACCACTACGGGGACAACACGGTGACCATCACCGCCTCCTACCCGGGAAAGAAAACCTCCACCGTGGAGTACAGCGTGTACTACATTCCCAACCCGGATGAATACACCCCCAAGGCCTGGCCCCTGACCGCCGCCGGCTACTCCGAGCTGCTGGCAAACAACACCGTCCGCACCGAGCGCAGCCAGGTCTACCTGGTGGAAGGCACCATTGCCGAAATCGTCAGCGATAAGCCGCAGATGGTTATTGTGTATACAGGCGAGGACGGTGTCAGCCAGCCTGTGCTGGTGGAGAATTTCTCCAAAACCACCTGGGAGCTGGGCAAGGCCTACCGCATTTATGCCGATGCCAATGGCACCTACTCCAGCATGCCGCGCCTGTCCGGCCGGTATACCTATGCGAAATAAGGAGCGCCTATGAAGAAAGTATTTTCCCTGCTGCTTGCCCTGCTCATGCCCCTTGCCGCCCTGGCGGAGCCGCTCACCCTGGGTGCGGAGCTTTCCGGCACCGTGTACTACCCCGAGGGCAGCGATGCATCCACTGCGGAGTACATCTACCGCTACACCTACCCCACCGTGGCAGGCGAAGGCGATACGTGCCTGATGATTAACGAGTTCTATGCCTACCTGGTGTCCGATGCGCTGGGCTTTGCCGCGCCCATGGCGGCGGAGGAGGTTCACGGCAGCGGCGTGCAGGCCTACGCTACCATCACCAGCGAGGTCACCTGCAACAACGGCAGCTTCTTTTCCGTCAAGCTGCTGAACGAGTCCTTCACCGGCGCGGCTACCTCCAGCATCGTCAGCGGGCATGTGTTTGCCCTCGCCGGTGACAAGGCCGGCACCGTGGTCAGCCTGCCATACCTGCTGGGCATTCTCAGCGCCGGCGAAACCGACACCTGGCTCCTGGACCGTCAAACTGCCAAGGCCGATGCCATGGTGCGCAGCCTGGTGTGGCAGGTGATTCAGGATCAGCTGTCCGGCGGCGATGTGGCCTACTATGACGACCTGACCTACGAAACCTTTGAAAGCTGCTTCTACCCGGAGGAGGACTACTACCTGGACGCAGACGGCAACCCGGTGTTCTTCCTGCAGGAAGGCACCGTGGCCCCCGTGGCGGAAGGCGCGCTGTACTTCCCCTTCACCCTGGAGGAGCTGCTGGACGAAATCTGACACGCAAAGGAGCCTGCCATGGCGGCAGGCTCCTTGTTTTGTCCAGCAAACCACAAAAACACCATAAGAACAAGAATTACCCCTGGAAGCACCCTGCCGCAAGGCTTGACAACCCATCATTCAACAGTATAATAGAAGAATACACGGGAAAAAGCGTGTTTCCTGCCGAAGGTCGGCAGGCATGAAGCGGAGGCGTTTTGAGCATGCAGGAGATTAAGGTCACCCTTTCCACGAACCTCAGGCAGAAGCCCCAGGATGAATCCCAGCTGGGCTTCGGACGCATTTTTACGGATCATATGTTCCTGATGAACTACACCGAGGGAACCGGCTGGCACGACCCCCGCATCGTTCCCTATGGCAATTTCTCCATGGATCCCGCCAGCATGGTGCTGCACTATGGTCAGGCGATTTTCGAGGGCACCAAGGCCTATCGCCGTGCCGATGGCGGCATCCAGCTGTTCCGGCCCCAGGCCAACATGGCCCGCATGTCCTCCAGCGCCAGGCGTATGTGCATGCCTGCCCTGGATGAGGAGCTGGCTTTGGCAGGCCTGAAGAAGCTGATTGAAATTGAAAAGGACTGGGTTCCCCACCAGGAAGGCACCAGCCTGTACATCCGTCCCACCATGATTTCTCAGGATGTGCAGCTGGGCGTCCATGCCTCCAAGACCTACCTGTTCTACATCATTCTCTCCCCCGTGGGCGCCTATTACAAAGAGGGTCTGAAGCCCGTGGGCATCTATGTGGAGGATGCCTATGTCCGTGCCGTTCGCGGCGGCGTGGGCTTCACCAAGTGCGCCGGCAACTATGCTGCCTCCATCCTGGCAGGCGAAATTGCCGCCACCAAGGGGTATGCCCAGGTGCTGTGGCTGGACGGCGTGGAGCAGCGCTACATTGAAGAAGTGGGCGCCATGAACATGATGTTCGCCTATGGCAACAAGATTGTGACCCCCATGCTGAATGGCTCCATCCTGCCTGGCATCACCCGCAACAGCGTGCTGACCCTGGCCGCCCAGCTGGGCTACGATGTGGAGGAAAAGCGCATCGCCATTGATGAGGTGTTTGCCGACATCAAGTCCGGCAAGTGCACGGAGGCCTTTGGCACCGGCACGGCGGCGGTCATTTCCCCTGTGGGCGAGCTGTGCTGGAAGGACGAAAAGCTCACCGTGGGCGATGGCAACATCGGCCCTGTGGCCCAGAAGCTGTACGATACGCTGACCGGCATCCAGACAGGCAAGCTGGCCGACGAGAACAACTGGATTGTTAAACTGTAAAAACCCCGCTTGCCCAAAGCGGGTAAGGAGGTTTCATGCTAAGGGAAACCAACGTGCACACCCTGCACTGGGCCGACAAAACCATGAGCGTTATGAAGGCGCGTCAGCTGGAGGCCTGCGAGGCCCGGCTGGCTGCGCTGCCGGATTTCGGCCTGTTTGACGGGTGCGACCAGAGCAATGTGGAGGAGCTGTGGGCCATCAGCTTTGATGCCCAGGAGCAGCCCATTCCCACCGAGCTGCACACCCCGCGCCAGTTGCAGGCCCAGGTGCTGGCCCTTTTGCCGGCAGAGGCCGCGCTGCTCTCCCCGGAGGAGCACCAGCTGGTGGAGCGCATCCTGGCCCTGGAGGGTGAGGCGGAGCTGCTGGACTGGGAGGAAAGCAGCGCTGCGGAGGCCCTGGCCCGCCGCCTGTGGTGCACCGTGACCCGGGAGGAGGACAGGGTGTTTGTCCGCCTGCCCAGGGAGCTGGCGGTGCCGCTGCAGCTCATCACCTCCTCCAAGGCCCATGAGGAGCTGCGGGACAAGCTCTACCGGTACGATGCGACCATTCGCGGGCTGCTGTACATCGGCGGGCTGCTCCACGCAGGCGAACCCATGCGCCACCTGATGGTGGACGTGCTGCAGGACTCCTATGCTGCCAATCCCACCCTGGCCCGGCGCTACCTGCGCACCACCTACGACTATACCTACGACGGCACCGGGCAGATGCTCCTGCTGCACCCGGGCCTGGCAGAGCCGGAGCAGCTGCTGAAGCGGCTTGTCATCCGCCCGGATACCCGCCTGGAAATGGACGAGAAGGACATGCTTGGCGCCATGAGCGGCCTGCTGCCGGAGGAGAAACCCCTGTTTGAGATGATGTATGGCCTGCTGCTGGGCGCCGTGCGGCCTGAAATCTCCGTGGAGGAGGCCGTGGAGGACCTGCGCATGCTGGCCAAGCAGGGTGTGAGCCTGCAGGAAATGAACGCCGTGCTGGGCACGCTGCTCACCGTGCAGCCCACAGGCCCCATGCTGGATGGCGTGGCGCGCCTGCATATGCAAACGCCCCGGTGGGGTACCATGCGCACAGGAGTGGTGCAGTGAATGGCGTATTATGAATGGAAAGTACCTGATACGGCGGAGGGACAGCGGCTGGACGCATGCCTCCGCCGCTTTTTGCCGGAGCTTCTCCCCCATGTGCTCCGCGCCAGCTTTCAGCGCCGGGATGTGAAGCTGGACGGCAAGCGCGTGAAGCCGGACGTCCGCGTTTCCGCCGGGCAGCTGGTGCAGGTCTACTGTGCCGAGCCTTCCGCGCCGCCGGTGGACGTGGTGTATGAGGATGACGATGTGCTGCTGCTGAACAAGCGGGCAGGCATCAGCGTGGAGCCGGATGAAAAGGGCGGCGCCTGCCTGACAGAGCAGGCTCACAAGCACCTTTTGCGCACCGACCCTGCCGCCCAGGCGCCCAGGCCTTGCCACCGGCTGGACAACCAGACCTGCGGGCTGATCCTCTTCGCCAAGCATGACCGGGCGGAGGAGATCCTGCTGCAGGCCTTCAGGGAGCGCACCATGGACAAGCGCTACATCTGCCTGGTTCGCGGGATGATGAAGCCACCTGCCGCCACCTGCCGGGCCTTCCTGCTGAAGGACGCCCAGGCCGCCCGGGTCACCATTCTCGATCACCCCGCGCCCGGCGCAAAGCCCATTGCCACCGCCTATGAAACCCTCGAGAGCGGGCCTGTCAGCCGCCTGCGCGTGCACCTGCTGACGGGCCGCACCCATCAAATCCGCGCCCACCTGGCTGCCCTGGGGCATCCCCTTCTGGGTGATGATGTGTATGGCGACCGCGCCTTCAACCGGCAAAACCATGCAAGGCGGCTCATGCTCTGCGCCGCATCGCTAACGCTGGATACCGGCGGTCAGCTGCCCCGGCTGGACGGCAGAACCTTCACCATCGATTGTCCTTTTTAAGTCAGCCCTCTGCGGCTGATTTTTTTGTGTCACCGTATAAAAACCTACCCAGCCGGGCATGCTGTGTGCATCAACAAAGGAGGCGCATGCCCATGACCCGCGGCTGGTCACCCACACCTGCACCCCGGCGCAAGCTGCGCTGGTGGATGTTCCTTCCCCTGGTGCTGCTGCTGTTCCTTCCCCGCCCGGCCCGGGTGGACACCCACGCGCCGCCGGAGGCCGCACCCACGCCCACAGAGGCGCCGCTGCCCGCCTGCGTGCAGCCAGGCCTGCCCCAGGTGGAAACCCGGCAAGCTGCCTACACCACTCAGGCGCTGCTCCAGGGCCGCCTGCTGCTGGTGGACGAGGCACACCCCCTGCCGGAAGGCTACACACCACCGGACACCTTCGGCGTATTGCGCCACACCCAAGGCCGGGTGGAGTGCCGGGATCTTTCCGCCGTTTCCGGGGAGGACACCCTCCAGGCCTTAACCGACCTTTTCGCCGCCGCCCGGCAGGCCCGGTATGTGCAGTTTGCCGTGTTTGCCGGCACCCGCTCTGCCCAGCAGCAGCGCATATGGCTGACGGACACCCTGGCTGCCTTCGCCCGGGACATGCCCATGGCTGCCGCCCTGGAGGCCGCCGTGGACGCCGTGGGCAATGTGGGCTGCAGCGAGCATCAGCTGCCCTGGGCGGTGGACATCCGCCAGTGCCCCATATGGAACGGCGCGCCCCTGTGCCAGCCTTTCGAGGCAACGCCTGCAGGCCGCTGGCTGGCGGAGCACTGCTGGGAGCATGGGTTCATCCGCCGCTGGCCCGGCGCACTGCCTGCCGACCACTGCTGCCGGGCCTATCACCTGCGCTATGTGGGCAAGGCTCACGCCATGCTGTTGCACGCCCTGGATGCCACCCTGGAGGAATACCTGGCCTTGCTCCACCGGCACGGCGCGCTGACCCTCTATGACGAAAGCGGCGCTCCCCTGGCTGCAGCCGTATGCCTGCCAGCCGGAGAGCGCCAAACCCTGTTCACTTTGCCTTCCGCCCAGGTGGAGGACGCCTCCCTGGACAATACGGGCTATGCGGTGGTTGCCTGCCTGTTCAGCACAGGCGGCGAGGCTTCCCAGGCCACAGCACCCAGCCTGCCCGGCCTATGATGTCCTTTCTGCGGATAGGCCCCACACGTCTGCTGTCGTTGGAGCTGTCCCGGTTATCCCCCATGAGGAAGTATTCATCCGCGCCCAGGGTTACAGGCTCCCGGTTCTGCTTCCATTGGGTGCAGCTTTCGCTGAGGTACGGCTCCTGCAAGGGTTCGCCGTCCACATGCACCACACCCTCCACCAGGGATACACTTTCCCCGGGCAGGCCGATGACCCGCTTCACAAAGCACTGGCGGATGATTTTGTGCTTGCCCGCATACCGGCCCGGAAAGTGACAGATGACCACATCACCCCGCTGCGGCGCACCGATGCGGCAGGCCCACCTGTTCACCAGCAGGATGCACCCATTCTCCAGCGTATCCCGCATGCTGCCACCCCTGACCCGCACCAGCTCCACCACGAAAAGCCGCAGCAGCGCCGCAAGGCTCAGGCACAGCAGAAGCCACAGCACATCCCTCATGCGGGTTCAGGCCCCTGTGCCAGCACCTTTTTCCGCCGCTTGAGAAAGGTTTCCCTGTCCATCATCACAATGCGCCCGCAGCCGCTGCACTTAATCTTGATGTCTGCGCCCGTGCGGATCACCGTCCACTCGCTGGAGCCGCAGGGGTGCTGCTTGCGGGTTTGCACCACATCCCCCAGGCGAATTTCCTGCACTTCTGCCATGCGTATCTCTCCTCGGTATGGAATATGCCTATTATACCGTCTTTCGGCCCAATGTGCAAGAAAATCCGCCTTGCTTATTTCCGCCCGGGTGGCTATAATAGAAGCATCACAGGAAGGAGGCGCACCCATGCCCGACCGGTTTTCCCCCATTGGCGTGTTCGACAGCGGCGTTGGCGGCATCAGCGTTCTGAGTGAATTGGTTCGCTGCCTGCCCGGGGAGGATTTTCTCTACTACGGCGACACCCTTCACGCACCCTACGGCACCAAGTCCCAGGGCGAGGTGCTGGCCTATGTCCGAGGGGTGATGAACCACCTGATGGCACAGGATGTGAAGGCCGTGGTCATCGCCTGCAATACCGCCACCAGCGTGGCAGCTGCCACCCTCCGGCAGGAGCTTTCCCTGCCCATTATCGGCATGGAGCCTGCCCTGAAGCCTGCATCCGAAATGCGCCACGGCGGGCAGATTCTCGTTCTTGCCACACCCATGACCCTGCGCCTGCCCAAGTTCCAGGCCCTGTACGCCCGGTATGGCGAGGGTGCCGTTCCCCTGCCCTGTCCCGGGCTGATGGAGCTGGTGGAGCAGCAGGCCTTCGACCAGGCCAGCCGGTACCTGGCGGAGCTTTTCTCCCCCTATGATATGGCGCAGGTGGATGCCATTGTGCTTGGCTGCACCCATTATGTGTTTCTGCGCCCGTGCCTGCAGCAGCTTCTTCCGCCCCATGTGCTGGTCCTGGACGGCAATGCAGGCACCGCCCGCCAGCTGCACCGGGTGCTGGAAGCCCGGCACCTGCTGAACGACCGGGGCGGGAGCATCCGCTTTGAAACCAGCGGCGACCGGGCCACCGTGCTGCCGCTTCTGGCTCAGCTGCTGGCCCGGGCATAGGCTCATCATGTGCTTTCTGGGCATTGCATCGCCAAAAAGATAAAATAAAACTTATCAAAAACTGCCAAAGATACGTTTTGCTGAAAAAACAGGCTTTTCTTTTGGCAGTTTTTATGGTATGATGTTCTCAACGTATATGGAGCGGCACAGGCCTGTATTCTTCAATATACCAGGGTCTGTCCCCACGTTCAAAAATCATACGAGGAGGAACATATCATGGCTGACTATTTGACCAGTAACATTCGCAACATCGCCCTCATGGGACATGGCGGCGAGGGCAAGACCACACTGACCGAGGCCATGCTCTACGCCGCTGGCATTATCGACCGCCAAGGCAAGGTGGAGGACGGCACCACCACCACCGACTTTGAGCCTGAAGAGATTAAGCGCAAGTGCTCCATCAGCGCGGCCTGCGCACCTATCGACTGGAATGGCAAGATGCTCAACGTCATCGACGTGCCCGGTTATTTTGATTTTATTGCCGAGATGGTTGGCCCTCTGCGCGTGGTGGAAACTGCCTGCATCGTGGTTGGCGGCGTTACCGGCCTGAGCGTTGGCGCGGAGAAGGCCTTCAAGCACGCGGTGAAGAGCGGCGTGGGCCGTATGTTTGTTGTGAACCAGATGGATCGCGATCACGCCAGCTTTGACAAGGTGACCCAGCAGCTGCGCGACCGCCATGGCTCCTGCGTTGTGCCCGTCCTGATGCCCATTGGCGAAGGCCCGGATTTCCGCGGTGTGGTGAACGTGCTGGAAAAGAAGGCCTACGAGGGTGCCTTCCAGAAGAGCAAGGAAATCCCCATGCCCGACAGCATGAAGGACAAGGTGGACAAGGCCTTTGAATACCTGACCGAGCAGGCTGCCGCCGCCGATGATGACCTGATGATGAAGTACCTGGAGGAAGGCGAGCTGAACTACGATGAGATTCTCATCGGCTTCCGCAAGGGTATGAAGAATGGCGATATTGTTCCCGTGTGCGCCTGCTCTGCGCTGACTGGCGTGGGCGTTACCCGCATGATGGACCTGATGGCTAAGTATCTCCCCTCTCCCGCCCACGAGGGCATTGAGCACGATGGCTTCAACGCCCGCACCGGCGAGGCCCAGGTTCGCATCTGCAAGGATGATCAGCCCTTCTCCGCCTTCGTGTATAAGACCATTGCCGACCCCTTTGTCGGCAAGCTGAGCCTGTTCCGCATCTTCTCCGGCACGCTGACCCCCAGCACCATCCTTTATAACGTGAACAAGGACAAGACCGAGAAGTCCTCCGGCCTGTACATCCTCCGCGGCAAGAAGCAGATTGCCAAGCAGACCCTCCACGCCGGCGACCTGGGCGCCTTCTCCAAGCTGCAGTATACCCAGACTGGCGACACCCTGGCGGATTATCAGAACCCCATCCAGTATCCCGGCCTGGCCTGGCCCGCACCCTGCATGAGCAAGGCTGTCTATGCCTCCAAGCAGGGCGAGGAGGACAAGATTTTCTCCGGCCTGAACCGCCTGATGGAGGAGGATCCCTCCATTACCCTGGAGAAGAATACCGACACCACCGAAACCCTGCTGTCCGGCCAGGGTGAAATGCACCTGGACGTGATCCGCAACCGCCTGGCTGCCAAGTTTGGCGCCAACGCCATCCTGCAGGATCCCAAGATTCCCTACCGCGAAACCATCCGCAAGGCCGTGAAGGTACAGGGCCGGCACAAGAAGCAGTCCGGCGGCCATGGTCAGTTTGGCGATGTGTGGATTGAGTTCTCTCCCATCCTGGACGAGGACGTGGATTTCGAGTTTGTGGATGCGGTTGTCGGCGGCGTGGTGCCCCGCAACTTCATTCCCTCTGTGGAAAAGGGCCTGAGGGAAAACCTGGTTCACGGCGTGCTGGCAGGCTACCCCATGGTGCACCTGCGGGCCAAGCTGTACGATGGCTCCTACCACCCGGTGGACTCCTCCGAAATGGCCTTCAAGACCGCCGCCCGCATCGCCTACAAGAAGGGCTGTGCCGATGCCTCTCCCGTGCTGCTGGAGCCCATTATGCACGTTGAGGTCACCGTGCCGGACGAGTACATGGGCGACATCATGGGCGACATGAACAAGCGCCGCGGACGCATCATCGGCATGACCCAGACCGACGGCCAGCAGATGGTGGAGGCGGAAGCACCCCAGGCCGAAATGTTCAAGTACGCCACCGACCTGCGCTCCATGACCCAGGCCCGCGGTTCCTTCACCATGCGGTTTGAACGCTATGAAGAAGTTCCCGCCGCTGTGGCTGAAAAGGTTATCGCCGCTGCCGACAAGCAGGACGACGACGAGGATTAATCCCCAGGCAAAAGCCGTGCTCCGCAAAATGGAGCACGGCTTCTTTTATTCCAGCACGTTCACCCACTGCCCGTTTTCCTCCCGGAAGGAAAACTCGTTCAGGTCCTCCCGCAGGAATAGCTGCAGCATGTCGCCCATGGTGTTGGCGAGCTTCGCCTTGGGCATGTCCGCAACGGGCATCCACCACACCCGGCCTTCGCCGGAGGAGCGCAATTCGCCCTCGTACTCGCCGGTTTTGTACAGGAACACCACGTTCCGCACGCCGTGTCGCATCCAGTGCTTCACGCCGCACAGCCGCGGGTGACGGATGGTCAGCCCGGTTTCCTCCCGCACCTCGCGGATAACCGCCTGGGTGAAGGTTTCGCCCTGTTCCACATGCCCGCCGGGGAACACCACGCCGGGCCAGTCGCCTGTGCGCTCCTGCACCACGGCGTTGCCGTCCGGGTCATACACCATGCACATATTGGTGAAAATCACCTGTTCCGACGGATGCATTGTTCTCTCCCCTATTCAATGGTATAGCCAGCCCGGGCCAGTGCATTCAAGGCCCGGGTGTAATTGTCCTTCTTCGTCAGCACATAGTCCGTGTTGTAGGTGGACACCACAAAAATGCCGATTTTCTCCGCCGCCAGCACCCGGCTGATGTCCGCCAGTATGCCAATGAGCGAAAAGTCCAGCACACCCTGAATGCGAAACGCCTGCCAGCCGCCGTCCATGTGGGTGGTGTTGGCAGGCACGTTTTTCTCCAGGCACACCAGGGAATTCTCCTCGTCCGTGGCACCGGTAAAGCAGCAGGGTGCGCCCACGTCCACCTGGGAGAAGTCCTCCACCCTGCATACGGCAAACTCGCCGTCAATCCGTTGGATGGTCACGTTTCAAGCCTCCTGTGAAACCAGACACCTTACTGTTTCTGGATCATGAAGCACTCCGGTGCGCCTGGGCCGGCGTTCAGAAAGCGGCTGTGCAGCACGTTGAACTCCTGGGGCCGCAGGGTGGATAGCCAGTCCACCAGGGCGTGGCGTTCCCGGTCGCCCTCAGCGTGACCGGGGTAGGCGCACACGGTGCACACGCCGCCCTTTTCCAGCAGGGACAAGGCTGCGGCCAGCGCCTGCCGGGTGGTTTCCCACAGGGTGGTAATATGCTTGTCGCCGCCGGGCAGCCAGCCCAGGTTGAAGGCCACCGCCCGCACCGGGGCAGTCACATATTCCCCCATATGCTGGTGTCCCTCTGCATACAGGGTGCACCGGGGCAGCAAACCCTTTTCCCGCAAGGCTTCCGCTGTTCGGGCCACAGCATCCGGCTGAATGTCAAAGCCAATCACCCGTCCCTCTTCGCCCACCAGCTCCGCCAGCATGCAGGTGTCGTGCCCGTTGCCCAGGGTGGCATCCACCACCGTATCACCGGGGCGGATCACCTGCTTCAGGGCATCCGCTGCCAGGTACCGGGCAGAGCGCAGTTCATAGGCCATGGTCACAGCTCCTTCAATTTGCGGATTTCATTGGCTGTCAGCTGCCGCCACTGGCCCCGGGGCAGATCCCCCAGGAGAATCGGCCCAAAGCCCACGCGCTTCAGCTGCACCACCTGGTGACCCACCGCCTCAAACATGCGGCGCACCTGGCGGTACCGGCCCTCGTGGATGGTTACCAGCAGCACCGTGGCAAAGGACTCATACCGCACCACACGCACATGGGCCGGGGAGGTCAGCCGTCCGTCCAGCTGCACACCGGCCCGCAGGCGGCGGATGGCCTCCTCTTCCACCCGGTTGCTGACCTTCGCCAGGTAGGTCTTGTCCACCTCGTGGCTGGGATGGAGCAGGCTGTTCATCATGTCCCCATCGTTGGTCAGGAGCAGCAGGCCTTCGCTGTCAAAGTCCAGCCGCCCCACCGGGTACAGCCGCACAGGATAATCCCGAAACTTGTCCATCACCGTGGCTCTGCCTTCCGGGTCGGCAGCGGTGGTCACCTCGCCCACGGGTTTGTAGTAGGCCAGGTAGTGCTTTTCCTGCTCCAGGTGCACAGGCGCGCCGTCCAGGGTAACCCGGTCGGTCGTTTCGTCCACCTGCACGCCCATTTCGGTCACCACGCAGCCATTCACCGCCACATGTCCCTCGGCAATCAGCTTTTCGGATGCCCGGCGGGAGGCCACACCGCTCAGGGCCAGGTATTTTTGCAAGCGCATCATTGCGGAAATCAACCTTTCTGATGTAATTGGTAGAAAAAGAGCTGGCAGGCCCGGCGCGCCATGGGCTTTTGCCGTTGTGCCGGGGTGAAGGCCACCGCCAGCCTGTCCAGGCCCTGCAGGGTAAACCCGCAGTGCTGGCAAAACTGGCAGGCCACAGGGTTGTCATCCGTCACCACCATGCGCAGGCCTTGCATGCCGGCCTTCCGGGAGAAGCTCTCCAGGGCGCCCAGCAGCGCCCGGGCCACACCCTTCCGGCGGCAGGCCGGCTCCACCCGCAGGTCGCGTATCTCCGTCCAGCCGGCGTTCTGCCTGGCGGATACCGCCGCCTGGCCCACAAGGCTCTCACCCTCAAAGGCAAGAAACATGGCGCTGCTTTCATCCGCCAGCAAGGCTTCCGGCTGCAGGGCAGCATCCATGGGAAAGCTGCGCCACTCCGCCCTGGGCAGCGGCACATACCCCAGGGTAAACCCGCTGCGGCCTATGCGCAGCATCACATCCTCGCCCACCAAGCATGCGCCGTCAATGGGCCGCAGGCAGGCCAGCAGCTCCCGGGTCATTCTGCGAATGATCAGCATCCGCTCACCTCCAGTGGACGGCTCTTGCGCCGGAGAAGGCCGCCGCCAGCTTCTTGCCCGGGTTCACCAGCACGGGGTGCTGCACCAGGCGAAGCATGGGTGCATCGGAGAAGGAATCCCCATACGCACAGGAGTTTTCCCTGTCCAGCTCCAGGTGGTTTTCCGCCAGCCACCGGGCAATGCGCCCGGGCTTTTCCTCACCCTTGCAGTTGGCTTCCACCTTGCCGGTGTATACGCCGTTCTCTGTTACGCAATGGGTGGACAGCACTGCATCCACCGGCAGAACCTCCGGCAGCAGGTGCATGTACAGGTCTGCAGAGGCGGACACCACCACCACCGTATGCCCGGAGCTTTTCAGCTGCCACAGCTCGGCAATGGCATCCTCAAACAGGCGCGGCGTAACCTCCTCCCGGAAGAAATCCCGGGCCAGGTCGTCCAACTCTTCCGGGCTTTTACCCTTGATAAAGGAAAAGGTGTGCTCCTTGGCGCGGCTTCCCTTTTCCGGCCTGCCCAGCTGGGTTAAATATCCCCACGCCGCACGAAAAAGCTGGCGCTTGGGTGCCTTTCCCTTTCTCACAGCGTACAGCAGAAACGGCACCACTGAGTCGCCCCGGGCCAGGGTGTTGTCAAAATCAAAGAAAGCACATTTGGTCATCACAGGGGGCAATCCTCGCTTAGCAGTTTGTGGGTGTATTGCCGGGTGCCGTTCTTCATTTCCGCCATCAGCTGTCCGGAGCCCAGCAGCTTATACTTGTATGTGGTCAGACCCTCCAGCCCCATGGGGCCGCGGGCGTGAATCTTTCCTGTGGCAATGCCCACCTCCGCGCCGAAGCCATACACAAAGCCATCAGCAAAGCGGGTGGACACATTGCGGTACACCCCGGCGGAGTCCACGCCGGTCATGAATTCGCTGGCAGCACGGTCATCCCCGGTCACAATGCAGTCCGTATGGTGGCTGCCATAGTGGTTGATGTGGCGCACCGCGTCCTGCAGGGAATCCACCACGCGGATGGACAGCACCAGGTCAAGATACTCCGTGTGCCAGTCCGCCTCGCTGGCAGGCTCCACGGGGATGAACTGCCGGGTGGTTTCATCGCCCAGCAGGCGCACATGTTTCTCCTGCATGGCAGGCAAAAGCCTGGGCAGGAAATCCGCCGCAATGTCCCTGTGCACCAGCAGGGTCTCGCAGGCATTGCACACGGCAACATTTTGCGCCTTGCTGTCCACAGCAATCTTCACCGCCATGTCCACATCCGCCGCCCTGTCCACATACACATGGCACACGCCATCCGCATGGCCCAGCACGGGAATGCGGCTGTTGTCCATAATGTAGCGCACAAAGGCATTGCTGCCACGGGGGATGATCAGATCAATCAGCTCGTCCTCCTTCAGCATGGAGGCCACATCCTCCCGGCTTTCCAGCAGCTGGGCAAAGTCCTCCGGCAGGCTGGATTCCCTGGCGGCCTGGCGAAGGCAGTCGCACAGGACAGCATTGGTCTGCAAGGCTTCCCGCCCGCCCTTGAGCAGCACGGCATTGCCGCTCTTCAGCGCCAGGGAGGCTATCTGCACCAGTGCATCGGGCCTGCTTTCGAAAATCACGCCAATCACCCCAATGGGGCAGGTGACCCGGTACAGCTTCAGTCCCTCCGTCAGCTCCCGGCTCAGGGTGGTTTGGCCAATGGGATCGGGCAGCTGTGCCAGAGCCAGCAGGCCATCCACCACGGCCTGCAGCTTCTCCTCCCGGAATTTCAGGCGTCCCAGCAGCGGCGCGGCAAGCTCCTCTTCCCCGGCGCGCTGCACATCGCGCTGGTTGGCGGCGAAAATCTCCTCCCGCCGGCTCGTGAGAACCTCCGCCATTCGCCGCAAGGCCCGGTTTCGCTCCTCCAGTGCCGAGGCGGACAGCGCCCACGCCGCCTGGCGGCTCTTCTCTGCCATGTCGTGAAGATTGTTCATCGTCATAACCTCCCTTGATTCGTCTATTATAGCAGAAAAAAACGGGATTGCAAAGCGGGAAAACCTGTGGTATACTAAGAAACCACACGAAGAACAATCTTGAAGGAGGCGAGCGGTGTGGCCCACCAGAAGGGAATCAAATCTGTGGCCCAGAACCGCAAGGCCTTTCACGATTACTTTGTGGAGGAGCGCTATGAGTGCGGCGTGGCCCTCTTCGGCACGGAGGTAAAAAGCGTGCGCCAGGGCCGGGTGAACCTGAAGGAGAGCTGGGCCGTGATTCGCAAGGGTGAGGTGTGGGTGGAAGGCATGCACATCAGTCCCTACGAGCAGGGCAATATCTTCAACCGCGATCCCCTGCGCCCCAAAAAGCTGCTGATGCACAAGGCGGAAATCCGCAAGCTGGACAGCCTGGTGGCCCGGCAGGGATACACCCTTGTGCCCCTGGAAATCTACCTGAAGGACGGACGCATGAAGGTGCAGCTGGGCCTGTGCAAGGGCAAGCAGCTCCACGACAAGCGTGATGCCGCCGCCAAGCGGGATACCGACAGGGAGATTCGCCGGGCGCTGCGGGATCAGCAAAAATAAGGAAAGCGAAGGTCAGTTCATCATGGGGATGATCCGGTTTCGACGGGGGTGTCGAGAGCGGGATAAGCGAGCCGTGGACCCAGACCACGATAAAACCGGGAAAAAAAGTAACTGACAATAACGAATTCGCTTTCGCGGCTTAATGCCGTGACGTTGGCCCGGGTTGCCTGCGTGCCCGGTCACCAGCGTCATTAACGCAGGGAACGAGCGTGCCTAAGCTTTGCCGCACGTCCGTAACATGAAGCTACCAACGCCGTCAGCCTGTTTGTGGGCGGCCGGCTGAGGGAATGTCAAATCACAAACTGCGCTCGAAGAAAGTCCCGCCCAAGAGCTTTCGGACAGGGGTTCGACTCCCCTCATCTCCACCAAATTACGCACAGTCGAACCACCTTTTCGTAAGAAAGCACGTTTTCGGCTGTGTCATAGACATAGAGGACGTAGGCTAAAAACCTGCGTCCTCTGTTCTTTATGCTTCGGGGATTTTCAGCACGTCACCCGCATGGATGATCGTACCTGTCGAGCCGTTCAGTTCGGCAATCTGTTTCCACTTTCCACCTGCACCAAGCAGCTTCTTGGAAATGCCCCACAGATTATCGCCTTTCTGCACGACGTACAGCGTGTAGTTCGCGTCGACATTGGTTTCGGGTTCATTCTGGGGCTTGGAATAGGCGTCCAGAGCCGCCTTAGACTCCTTGCCGAACTTCCCGTCAACCTCGATATTGGTAGCCTTCTGGAACGCTCTCACGCCCTTTTCCGTGTTCGCGCCGAACTGACCATCAGCCGTTCCGCAGTCAAAACCAAGCTCGTTCAGGCGGGTTTGAAGCTCCTTCACGTCATCCCCCGTCATCAGGGGAGAGGTGCGTTTCAGGGTTCTATCACCCAGCTTGTAGACAGTAGATACGGAGAGCTGTTCATCAGTATCAGGCACAACCACGGCTGAACCTTCGTAGGTCAGCATGGAACTGGGCAGATACGCCCATTCCTTCCAAGGACGCTTAGACACCTTCGTCTTCTTCACCCCATAGGCGAAGCCCTGAGCTTCAACAGCGTAACCACCGCCTACATACACACCCACATGACCGCTCTTGAAAAGCAGGATGCCGGGAACATCAGGCAGGGTGGAAATGTCTCCGTGCTGACAGCCCTTGGATTTCAGCCAACTCAACATGCCGTTCGCGCCCTTGTCAGGACAGTTGTTTGAGTCATACTTGCTGCTGAACTCCGCACCGCCGTTCAGGTATTCCAGTACGCCCTTGCCGCCATTCGTCCAGAAGAAGCCCTTAATCATGCCGATGCAGTCCATGCAGACCTTTCGCTCGGCAATATGTTTCTTGTAGGTGGACATGCGGCTATCGCCATAGTGAGAAGGGTACTGCTTGGCTTTGCGGCTCAACAGGGACGAGGTACAGATGTACACGCATGTGCCGTACCAATAGGGCATTCCCACCATTGCAAGGCAGAACGTCACCAGTTCAGAAGCCGCAAACATATCAGACTTCCTCGCTTTCGCCGCTGTTCAGGTTTTCCAGCACCTTATCCGCTTCAATGGCGTTCTTGGTGAAGGAGTTGTTCTTCCACCATGCCCACAGAGAAGCGGCAGTACCATTTTTGAAAGGCTTCTTCGTGAGCAAGGTCTTCGTAGTAGTCAACTATGGTCTGTACCATAGCAACCAACGGTCTTGCGAGGTCTGCAATTTGAGACGAGTTTAATGCGATTGCCACCTTATCACTTCCACGTTTCAATGTCGGAGAGAATTTGCTTGACCATATCAAGCACTCGCACAGCTTTAGGGTAGGTACTAACACCGCTCAAAATCTGCGACATTTCCGGTGGCTGAACAACGATACCTCGCTCTCGAAGTTCAAGTATGAGTTGCACCTGAGTTACACCAAGGGATTTCATTCTCTCTCGAATCTGAGACATGGACTTCTTTCACCTCTTTTCTGAATTATATCTTCTAAGAAATCCAATCTCATCTTGACAAAGCCGGAAAATGGAGTTATTATTCTTATTGGTAGTTTTAACTCCTACTCAACTGCTCGGAAGTGCCACCTTCTGAGGAGTCGCTTTCCTATTGTCAATCCGCATTTCGGACTTCTTGGTCTTATTATAAATCCGAAATTCGGAGTTGTCAATAGGAATAGTGCATTTTCTGGACTAAATTTTTCGAGGAGGTCTGTGGAATGGATTTTGACTTTGGCAAGAACCTGAAACGCATCTGCAATGCACAAGGATTATCCCCGACTAAGGTGGTCGTGGAACTCGGCTTTTCCAACTCTAAAGTTGCTAACTGGAATAAAGGCTCTCTCCCGAAAGCAGAAATGCTTGTGATGCTTGCCGAACGGCTGAACTGTTCAGTGATGGACTTCTTCAAAACGGAAGAAGAATGGAACGAAACGCCAAAAGATGAGTTGAACGATGATGAGAAGGACATCATTCGAGTATTCCGTTCTCTTTCCCGCAGGTCAAAACATGAGTTCATGTCCACGCTCTATGAATATGAAAAGCGCGAAACTTTGGCAGGGGATAACACAAACCATCAATCGTCTATTGGCTGAAAATAAAGAAAAAGCAGTCATCTCCTACGAGGTTTTCAAAAACCTGCGTGAGTTGACTGCTAAAAAACGGGCGATGGAACAGGAGCGGAAGCCATGATAAAAGCTATAATCTACGCTCGTTATTCGAGCCATAATCAGAGAGAAGAATCCATTGAGGGTCAGGTTCGGGAATGTCAGGACTTTGCCACTCGAAACAACATGACCATCATCGGTGAGTATGTTGATCGTGCTATTTCAGGCAAGACGGACAACCGCGCCGACTTTCAGCGCATGATAAAAGATTCGGAGAAGGGACATTTCCAAGCTGTCATCGTCTATGCCATCGACCGTTTTGCCCGTAATCGTTATGACAGCGCGAATTATAAAATGCGCTTGCGCAAAAACGGTGTAAAGGTCTATTATGCGAAGCAGTCTATTCCCGACACCCCCGAAGGTATCATCCTTGAATCCGTCATGGAGGGATATGCTGAATACTATTCCGAAAATCTATCAATCCATATCAAACGAGGTATGCACGAAAATGCGCTCCAATGCAAATCAACAGGCGGTGGAATCGCGCTTGGGTATCGCATTGGAGCAAATAAGGAATATGAGATAGACCCAGCTGGTGCAAAGATTGTCCGAGAAGTATTTCAGTTATATGCAGATGGTTCTTCCACAACTGAAATCTGCAAATACTGTAACGAGAAGGGCTATCGCACCTCTCGCGGGGCTGAGTTTAACAAGAACTCCCTCCGATCAATGCTGCAAAACGAAAAGTACATAGGAGTATATCGATACAAAGATATTATTGTAGAAAACGGTGTACCTCCCATCATCGACAAACAACTCTTTGACAGGGTACAGGCACGGTTCAAGACCAATTATGCCGCTCGCGCTCGAAAGAAAGCCGTAGCCGATTATCTTCTCACGGGAAAGATTTTTTGTGGTCATTGCGGTGCGAACATGGCTGGGGAATCTGGTACGGCACGAAACGGGGACACCTACTACTATTACAAATGCGCCAGTCGAAAGCGGCGAGCCAAAACATGTGACAAAAGCACAGAACATAAAGATTGGATTGAAGAATACGCTGTTCTCGTCACGCTTGCTCAGTTGACCGATGAGCGAATCGAAGCTATTGCCACTACAGTGTCTGAATTGCTCATCAAAGAAGCAGAAAAAAGTTCCCTTCTTCCAACCCTGAAAGATATGCTTCGTGATATTGAAAAACGTATCAAAAATATCATCGACCTAATGGAACAGGGTATCGCAACCCCCTCTACCAAAGAACGATTGCTTGAACTCGAATCGCAAAAAGCAGACCTCATCACTCGCATCACCACAGAAGATATGAAAAAACCACTTCTGTCAAAAGAGCGAATCATGTTTTGGCTCTGTTCTTTCAGAAACGGTGATACAAACAATCCGGAATATAGACGTAGAGTAATCGACACGTTGCTCAATTCCATCTATGTTTATGATATAAACGATGGGAAAGGCAGAAGATTTGTTTTCACGTTCAACATTTCTGGTCAGAACACAACGACAATAGATGTTTCGGATATTGCGTGTTTTGCTCCACCATAAAAGGACTGAAACTTTGATACAAGGTTTCAGTCCTTTTCTTTGTGTTCTTG
>CAYLIC010000003.1:0-80101 GCA_964383815.1 uncultured Faecalibacterium sp.
AAGGACGTGACGCCCATCCCCCACAATGGCTGCCGTCCGCCCAAGCGCCGTCGCGTGTAAGGTAACGAAGGAGGACTTAGAACAATGGCAATCAACAAGCAGCCGATCGCCAAGAAGTGCCGGGCTTTCGATATCTCCCCGGCTACGATGGGCTATGGCAATAAGAAGTCTAACCGCAATCCCGGCGGCAACCGTCGTAAGAAGGTTTCTGAATACGGCGCCCAGCTGAAGGAAAAGCAGAAGGTTAAGTTTGTTTACGGCATCCTGGAGAAGCAGTTCCACAAGTACTACCTCAAGGCTGCTAACATGAAGGGCATTACCGGCGACAACATGCTCCAGCTGCTGGAGCTGCGCCTGGACAATGTGGTGTACCGCCTTGGCCTGGCCAAGACCCGCCGCATGGCCCGCCAGATCGTTGTGCACGGCCACATCCGCGTGAACGGACAGAAGGTGGACATCCCCTCCTATTCCGTGAAGACCGGTGATGTGATCACCCTGCGGCAGAAGTCCGCTGAGCTGGAGATGTTCAAGGCGCTGCGGGAGGGCACCACTGCTGTGACCCCCAAGTGGCTCACCTTCGACGCTCCCAACCTGACTGGCACCGTGGCCGCCCTGCCTGCACGCGAGGACATCGACCTGCAGCTGCAGGAGAACATGATCGTCGAGTTCTACTCCCGTTAATGAAGAGCGCTTGAGGCTGGCGGGGGATGAACCCCACCGGCCCAAAGCATTGCTCTTCACCCAGGATCCGATTGAGGAGGGTAAACGAAATGATCGTAGAAATCGAAAAGGCACGCATCGAGTGCGTGGAGGTTGGCCAGAACAACTGCTATGGCAAGTTTGTTGTGGAGCCCCTGGAGCGCGGCTTCGGTCACACCCTGGGCAACAGCCTGCGCCGTGTGCTGCTGTCCTCCCTTCCTGGCGTGGCGGTCTCCTCTGTACACATCGAAGGTGTGCAGCATGAGTTCTCGACTGTTCCCGGTGTGAAGGAGGACGTGACCGAAATCATCCTCAACCTGAAGGGCCTGGCGGTGAAGATGTTCACCGACAACCCCAAGCAGGTCGTCATTGATGTGAAGGGCCCCTGTGTGCTCACGGCGGGCGACATCAAGGTGGACGATGAGGTTGAGATCATCAATCCTGAACTGCACATTGCCACCCTGAATGAGGATGCTCACCTGCAGATGCAGCTGATGCTGGAAAAGGGCCGCGGCTATGTGAGCGCCGACAAGAATAAGAATGCCAGCATGCCCATTGGCGTGATTCCCATGGATAGCATTTTCACCCCCATCCGGAAGGTGAACTACACCGTGGAAGACACCCGCGTGGGCCAGATTACCGACTATGACAGGCTGACCCTGGAAATTTGGACCAACGGAACCCTGAAGCCCGAGGAGGCTATCAGCGGTGCCGCGAAGATCCTGTCCGAGCACCTGTCCCTGTTCGTGTCCCTGACCGATCAGGTGATGCCGGTGAGCATGGTGCAGCCCGAGGACGACAAGAAGGAAAAGGTTCTCGAGATGACCATTGAGGAGCTGGACCTGTCCGTTCGTGCGTACAACTGCCTGAAGCGCGCTGGCATTAACAGCGTGGCTGAGCTGGTGCAGCGCAACCAGGAGGACATGATGAAGGTTCGCAACCTGGGCCGCAAGAGCCTGGAGGAAGTGGAGCAGAAGCTGGAGGCCCTGGGCCTTGGCCTGCGTCCCAACGAAGAATAACACAAGCTGGGCGGGAGCACGCTCCCATTCAGCATAGCCCGTGAAGGAGGAAAATTCCCATGGCACATCAGCGCAAGCTCGGTCGCACTGCTGACCAGCGCAAGGCTCTGCTGCGTAACCAGGTGACCAACCTCATCTGGTACGGCCGCATTGAGACCACCGAAGCCAAGGCGAAGGAAGTCCGCCGCATTGCCGACAAGATGATCACCCTGGCCATCAAGGAATGCGACAACACCATTGCCACCACCAAGGAAACCCACAACGACAAGGGCCAGGTCATGACCATTGACGTGGTGAACGACGCGCCCTCCAAGCTGCATGCCCGCCGCCTGATGATGGCTTACCTGTACGACCTGAAGGAGCAGAAGCAGGACGACGAGAACAAGGCAGAATACAAAGAGCGCACCAAGGACAACAAGCACCCCGTGGTGGAGAAGCTCTTCCGCGAAATCGGCCCCAAGTACAAGGCCCGCAACGCTGAGAAGAACTGCTCCGGCGGCTACACCCGCATCTACAAGCTGGGACCCCGTCGCGGCGACGCTGCCGAGATGGTCGTTCTCGAGCTGATCTGACACACATAACACCGCACACATCAAAGCAAAGCATCCGTCCTCCCCGCACAGGAGGACGGTTTTTTGTGCCCCGAAAACCTTTACAGAAACTTCATTCTTTCGTGAAAGGGTTGAACCACAAGGGTTTGTGGGGTGCGGGAGGAATGGCGCTGCCGCAGTGGGCCTTGACCCGGGCGGCGGTTTGGGGCATAATAGATACAGGACGAGCCACCAAAGGAGGGTACCGCGTGTACACGGAAAACGATTTGCAGAGCATTCTTGCCCAGGAGAAAAAGCGCTGGTATGTGCTGGGCGGCATTAGCCTGGCGCTGCTGGGCGGCGTGATTTACTCCTTCATCATCCGCAGCCAGCCGCTGACTGCCGGGCTGACCCTTGCCCTGGGCGCGGTGATGATTTTCTTTTACGACCTGACCATCAAGCCTGTGCACTGCTATGCCTGCCTGCTGAACAACCTGCTCCACGGCCGCAGGCGGGAGCTGGACTGCACCTTCCGCAGTGTGGATGCGGATGTATCCGTGGTGGACGGCGTGAAATATTTTGCGCTGACCCTGGAGCAAACGGATGAAGATGGCGACACGTTTGAGCGTATGCTGTATTGGGATGCGCAGAAGCCCTTTCCACCGCTGGTGGGCGGCGAAAGGCTGCACATCCTCTACCACGACCGGATGGTGGCTGACCTCACCCTGCTGTGAGCCGCCAGGCCGGGAAAGGAGCGGTGCCCAATGGAAACTGTATTGGTTTGCGTTACGGGCCAGCAATCCAGCCAGCGGCTCATCCACCGGGGTGCGGAGCTGGCGGCCCGGCACGGCGCCCAGCTGCTGGTGCTGGCTGTTTCCGGCAGCGGGTTTAACCTGCTGACCAACCCGGAGGTGAGCCAGTCCCTGAACGACCTGTACCGCCTGAGCGGGCAGGTGGGCGCGGAGATGACCATGCTCCACGACACGGATGCCCACCGGGCCATTTGCGATTTTGCCCGCCAGCGGGGCGCCACCCGGCTGGTGCTGGGGGAGAGCAAGGCCGGTGATGGCAGCTTTGTGGCGCGGCTGATGCAGGCGCTGCCGCAGGTGAGCTTTTCCATCGAACCCAACCCATGAAAAAAGGAGCTGCTTTTTAGCGGCTCCTTATTCTTATTCCCCGGGATATGGAAGTGAGAAGCACTGCCCGTCAGCGGCGGCGAGGGTTGCGGGGAAGATGCTCCGGGCGTTGGGCAGGCAGGCAGATGGATCGTCAATGCAGTTGCTGAAGTGGGTCAGCACCAGCTGCCTGGCCTGGGCGTCCCGGGCCAGGCCGGCGGCCTCGGCAAAGAGCATGTGGTGGTTCTTCAGGGCTTGCGGGCGTTTGCTTTCATCGCCATACATACCTTCAAGAATCATCAGGTCGGCCCCGGTGCCATACTGGACAATCTCCGGCACAGGCCGGGTGTCTGTGGCGTAGAGCAGGGTGATGCCGGGCCTTGCCGGGCCAAGAACCTCCTGGGGAGTTACGCCGTCAACCGTTAGGCCGTGCTGCAAGTCCTTCCAGCGGGATATGGGAATGCCCAGTGCTTGCGCCTTATCCGGCTGAAAAGCACCCTGGCGCGGCAGATGCAGCCGGTAGCCATAGCAGGGAATGCCGTGGTTCAGCGGAAAGGCGGTGATGTCAAGACCAATCAGGCTGAACTGCTCCACCGGGCTGCGAAGCTCGTGGAGCACCAGGGGGAAGGACAGCGCAGGCGCAATGACCCGCAGGCCATCAATCACCCTTTTCAGGCCTGCAGGCCCCCAAATGTGAAAGGGTTCCCTGCGCTCCGCCTTGTCCAGGGACAGGAGAAAACCGGGCACGCCGCCGCAGTGATCCCCATGGAAATGGGTGATGAGCATGCCATCGATGCAGCGGAACCCCCATCCCAGCCGCCGAATGCCCACCTGGGTACCCTCACCGCAGTCAATCAGCAGGCTGCGGCCGTTCACCCGCACATACAGGCTGGACAAGGCTCTGTCCGGCAGCGGCAGCGCGCCGCCCGTCCCCAGGGTGCAGCACTCAAGCATGAAAAAACCTCCTTTGGCAATATTCACTCATTCGCCAAAGGAGGCCAATTATCCTGCATACCGGGCCTTGTTTATGCTGTATGCACAGGTGCACTGTGCACCTGTCCCGCGTTACTTCACCTTCCGCAGCTCCCGCATGAGCCGTGGGCCTGCCAGCGCTGCAAGCACTGCGCAGACCAGGCACTCGGGCACCATGTAGCCTGTGTTATACCCCAGGGAGTACAGCAAGGGGGACATACCCTCCGGTGCATACTCCGCAAAGAAGATGGCGCCGGACAGGGCGGAGGCCAGCAGGCGACCTGCACAGGAGGCGATGGTGCCCAGGGTCATGCCCAGGTAGACCTTTTTGCTCCGGCTGAAGAGGCCTGCCAGGCCCAGCAGGCCAAAGGCGATGGGGTAATCCAGCAGCATTTGCGGCAGGGAGTAGAACGTGGGCTTGAGGATGAACTGCAGCAGGCCGTAGATGGCACCCAGGCTCAGGCCCGGGCCTGCGCCGTACACATACGCAAAGAGGATGATGGGCAGCATGCTGGCAGCAGTGACGGAGCCGCCCTGGGGCAGGGAGAACACCTTGATGAGGCTCAGCACGGAGCTGAGCGCCATGCACACGGCGCCCAGCGCCAGTGTCTGCGTTGTCCAGACGGACTTGGCGGCCTTGTGCTTCCGCCTGCGCCAGAGCAGGACGCCGCCAACCAGCAGCACTGCCAGCAGCAGCCAGCCCCAGAAGGTCAGCTCGGTAAAATCACCAAAGGCGGTCTTAAGCCAGGAAGAAAAATCCATGAGGGTACCTCCTTTTTCTTTCGCATCCCCAAAAGAAAAACCCGCGAGCGTTCGCGGGGAAACAGGAGCGGCCTTTCGCAAGGCCCACGCCGTGCACTGCGTGTTTCCGATTCCCTACGGTAGGATTACCTACACAGGTTCCAAGGGTCGAGCCGGAAGGCTCTCTCAGCAGCTTTTGCTGCACCCCCATCGGTGGATGCTGTTACGGTGCTATTATAGCACGGAAAAATAGTTTGTCAAGGGTATTGACAAGTATATCGGTGGGCGATATAATTTATATCGTAAGCCGATATAACGGCGGACGAAAGGAAGGAACCTATGGGAAACAACGGAGCCTTGACGGAGGCGGTGTATTACATTCTGCTGTCGCTGTTGCAGCCCATGCACGGGTATGGCATCATGCAGAATGTGGAAAAGCTGTCCGGCGGGCGGCTGCACCTGGCGGCAGGCACGCTGTATGGGGCCATCAGCACCATGCAGGAGAAGGGATGGATTGCCGCGCTGCCGGGGGAAAGCGACAGCCGGAAGAAGGCATATTGCATCACAGGCGCAGGCCGGCAGGTGCTGCTCGGGGAGTATGAACGCTTGCAGGAGCTGGTGCGCAACGGGCGCAGCCTGCTGGAGGAGGAAGCATGAGGACGAAGGTTCGCAAATGGTTCTGGGTTTGGGAGTTCAAAAAGGAAGAAAAGTGGCTGAACGACATGGCGGCCCAGGGCAAGGCGCTGGTGCAGGCAAGCCTTGGTTCGTACGAGTTTGAGGACTGCAGGCCGGGAGCGTACATCATCCGCCTGCAAATGCTGGAGCACGCACCCGGCGTGGAGGAAGGCCAGGCGTATATCCACTTTGTGGAGGAAACGGGCGCGGAGCATGTGGGCAGCGTGCAGCGGTGGGCATACTTCCGCAGGAAGGCGGAGCAGGGCAGCTTTGAACTGATGGGGGACAATGCCACACGAATCAAGCATCTCCGCAACATTATGTGGACGGTGATTCCTCTGGCGCTGCTGAACCTGTTCAATGCCTTTAACAGCATTCGTGTGAGCATTGAGCGTCCCATGCCTGTTATGATGGTGGTCGGTGCTGCATGCGCAGCGGTAACCCTCCTGCTGGCCTACGCCCTCTATCGCCTGAATGCTGAGAAGAGGCGCCTG
The DNA here is from genome assembly GCA_964383815.1 of uncultured Faecalibacterium sp. GTDB lineage: Bacteria > Bacillota > Clostridia > Christensenellales > Aristaeellaceae > UBA11524. Next base: position 6,246 of record CAYLIC010000003.1, read on the forward strand.
GAGAAGGAATCGCAGCTATTTGAGTGACCAGCGTCCCTGCCCTGACAACGCGCTTAAGGGATGAAATCCCTCAATCCCGGCTGGACTGCGCTGCTTGTCATCGCTATTGCGGAGGTGCGCGCACACGTTCTCCATCCGCCACCGCGCAAGCGTGACGCCACGCCCGATGCGTGGTGTGATCCATGTTGGTACGCCGTACGAAACGCACACCCGAAAGGGATTCTTAAGGGGTGAAATCCCTTAAGCAGGGTGCAGGGACAGCGTCCCTGCCCTCTGGCGGGAAGAAAAGTGTCGCTTTTTTCGTTGGATTCGTGTAGAATAGGGGGAGGAGGTGCGTATGTTTCACTTTTTTGCGTATTTGTCAAGGCTGAAGCTGATCCGGCGATGGGGGCTGATGCGCTCCACCCAGCCGGAGAACGATGCGGAACACTCCCTGCAGGTGGGGATGATTGCCCATGGGCTGGCGGTGCTGGCCCGGGAGCGCTATGGCAGGCCGGTGGAGCCGGAGCATGTGCTGGCCCTGGCGGTATATCACGATGCCACGGAGGTCATTACCGGCGACCTGCCCACGCCCGTCAAGTACCACAGCCAAACCCTGCGCACGTCCTACGCCCAGGTGGAGGCGCTGGCGGCACGGCGGCTGGTGGACATGCTGCCCGGGGACATGCAGGGCGCCTTTGCACCCTATTTGCTGCCCGGGGACGACCCGGCGCGGCTGCTGGTGAAGGCGGCGGACAGAATCAGCGCGTATGTGAAGTGCGTGGAGGAGCAGCGGGCCGGGAATCACGAGTTTGACGCGGCGGCGGAGAACATTCTGCAGAGCATTCGCGCCTTTGACCTGCCGGAGGTGAGGGACTTTATGGCGGAGTTTGTGCCCTCCTTCACCGTTACGCTGGACGAAATGAACAGCCGGGAGGATGAAGGGTGAACATTGGGCTGAGCAGCGCCGCCTTCTACGGCAGGCTGGAAACAGAGGATGCGGCGGCACGCCTGCATGAATTGTCCGTGGGCGTGTGCGAAATTTTTCTGGAAACGCCCAGCGAGTACACCCGCGCCTTTGGGGAAACGGTGGCGCGGCGTTTGCAGGGCGTGGAGTGCGTGTCCGTCCATGCCAAGGGCACCCAGTTTGAGCCGGATCTGTTCGGGCGCTCCCGCCGCCAGGTGGAGGATGCCATGGGCATTTTTGCAGGCGTGTGCGATGCGGGCCAGGCCATGGGCGCAAAATACTATGTGTTTCACGGGCCCAATACCGCCCACCACGGCATGCAGCCGGGGGACATCAACGCCCTGCAGGAGCGCTTTGGGCGCATGCAGGCCATTGCGGCGGAGCGGGGCATGGAGGTTCTGTGGGAAAATGTTAGCTGGTGCACCCTTCGCACGCCGGAAAATGTTCGCCAGCTGAAGGCGCTGCTGCCGGGCCTGCACTTTGTGCTGGATGCCAAGCAGGCCTATCGCAGCGGGGTGGAGCTGGGCAGCATGGTGCAGGCCATGGGGGAGGACATCCGCCATGTGCATGTGCTGGACTGGGATGCCCGGGGCCGGGTGTGCCTGCCGGGGAACGGCGTGGTGGACTGGCCGGCCTTTATCCGGGTGCTGAAGCAGGCCGGGTACGATGGCACCATCATCCTGGAGCCATATGAGCACCTGGCCCGGGACAAAATTGCCCTGCGACGCTGTTTGGCCTGGCTGCATGGGTTGATTTTGCCGGAAGAAGTGGGTATAATGTCGTAAGGAAACGAATCGAGGAGGACGCTTTTGATGATGAAACGCATGCTGTCCCTGCTGATGGCGCTGTGCCTGCTGCTGCCCGGCGCCGCGCTGGCGGAGGATGAGGAATACTCCATGGGCGAAGTGTTCATTCAGCCGGAGGAGGCGACTGAACAGCCTCAGGAGGCCACGGGTGATTTGCTCTTTGACGAGGACGTGCAGGAGCTGGCGGACGAGCTGCAGCTGGACGTGGAGCTGGACACCAGCGTTGACCCCGATTCCCTGGACATTAACCCCAGCCTGCCGGACAATGTGGTGAACATCCTGCTCATTGGCATTGATACCCGGGATACCGACCTGACCACCGGCCTCCAGCAGGGTGATGTGCAGATCATCCTGTCCATCAACAAGGATACCGGCGATGTGAAGCTGACCTCCATCCTGCGGGATTTGTATGTGACCATCCCCGGCTATAAGAACAAGAACCGCATCAACGTGGCCTATGCCCGGGGCGGCGGCGCGCTGGCCATGCGCACCGTCAACAAGAACTTTGACATGAACATCCAGTATTACGCCACCATCAACTTCTATGGCCTGGCCTCCATCATCGATGCCATTGGCGGCATTGATATTGAGCTGACCCGGCAGGAGGCCACCGCCATCAACACCTACCTGAAGAAGCACCCGCCCAAGTACGACAATACCGACGGTACCGCCCGGGTTGACCTGAAAAAGGCGGACGGCGTGCAGCACCTGGACGGCGTGCAGGCCGTGATGTACGCCCGGGTGCGCTCCATCGATAACGATTTCCAGCGCACGGCCCGCCAGCGCAAGCTGCTGGAGCTGCTGCTGAACAAGATTATGCAGGACATGACTGTGGACAAGCTCATGTCCCTGATGGAAACCAGCCTGCCCTATGTGGAAACCAACATGGGCCTGAACACCATGCTGGAGCTGGCCCTGGGCCTTTTGAACAGCGGCATTGTGCAGAAGGCTCAGAGCGGCGAACCCCTGCTGGAGCAGATGCGCATCCCCATGGACGAAACCTGGAAGTACGACACCACCTCCGGCGGCTCCAGCGTGGTGGTGTTCCGCAATACCAAACGCAAGACCGAGAACATCCAGGCCCTGCAGGCGTTTATCTACGGCGCGGAGCAGACGGGGGAATAACTGAAAAACCACGACAAAAGAAAAAGCGCTGCTTGCATGGCAGCGCTTTTCATTTGCGTTATTCGGGGGTGTTGCCGCGCAGGCCAATGGCGAGCTGGGCGATGATTTCCTCCGTTTGCTCCTCCAGGGTGCGGGATGGGTCGTACTGGACAGGCCTGGCAATGGTGAAGGTGTGGTGGCGGTGGTCGATGTGCACGGGGTAGAAGCGCAGCGCCTTGCCGGTGGCCTTGTGGTACAGGGGCGCCACGTGGAGAAAGCCGCTGTTGATCCAGGTATGGTGGCTCTTGTAGCCGCTGGGCTGCTCCGGGAAGATGATCAGGTGGTGCCCGTCCTTCAGGCGGCGGATGCTCTGGCGCATGGTCAGCATGACCCGCTGGTCGTGGTAAACAGGGATGCCTGGGGCGCTGCGAAGAATCGGCGGCAGCACGGCGGCAGCCAGGTATGGCAGGGTGACATTCAGAATGGGTTCGGCCCAGCAGCCGGGCCGCCACCAGTAGTCCTGCCGGACGTAGGCGGGCACCAGCTTGGCATCCATCACGTCGTGATTCAGCCAGGAGTAGCAGCTCTCCGTCAGGGGGAAGCGGGCGCACATGTCCATGGGGCCGAAGGCGCCTGCGTGGTTGCCGATGAACACGCATGGCTCGTCGATGAACGGCTCGGCCCAGGTGGTTTGGAACTTGGGGGTGAGAAGGCGGTAGACGCCTCTCAGCGCGGTGTAGAGTTTGCCCATGGGATGACTCCTTTATGAAAAGAATAACAAAACATTCTACCACACGGAAGGCCATTCGTCAAATGCGGACGAAAAAACAGGAAAAGTACGAAAAGGCAGCTTCCTATGCTTGACATTCAAGGCTGAATTTGTTATAAAAATGTATAGAAATTGGAAAAGATGGTGATGGTATGCCAAAGCGTTGGCAAGAGGATGCAGCCCTGGTGGATGGCCTGGCGGATAACCTGCTGGGCCTGCTGCCTGTGTTCCCCAAACAGCTTTTGCGGGTGGAGGAGCTGGTGCGCAGCTACGGCATGCCCCTTTCCCATATGCAGATATTGATTCTGCTGATGGACGGCGAGCTTTCCGTGGGGCAGCTGTCCCAGAAGCTGGGTATTGCCAAGCCGAATATCACCCCGCTGGTGGATGCCCTGCAGGGTGCAGGCCTGGTGGAACGCGCCCGGAGCCAGGCAGACAGGCGGGTGGTCAGCGTGCGGCTGCTGCCTGCAGGTGAGGAGCTGCTGGCCCGCCTGCGGCAGGACATTGCCCGGCAGGTCGCAGCCTGGCGCGGCAGCCTGAGCCGCAGCGAGGCCAAAAGCCTGAGCGCCGCCCTGGGGAGCATTATCCGCCTGGCTGGGAACCTGGAGACATGAGAAAGGCCGACCTGTGCAGGGATGCATGGGTCGGCGTTGTTTTTTGGGTGGTTTTGGCGTGGGCCTGTCATGCCATGGACCGGGTGGGAGGCGCCGCCAAAACACAAAACTCCCGCAGGGATGCGGGAGTTTGTTTCATGCCGGTGTGCACCGGTGTGCACGGCATGGCTTTCATTACTCCAGGCCGAAGCGCTTCTTGAAGCGATCAACACGGCCGCCGGTATCAACCAGCTTCTGCTTGCCGGTGTAGAAGGGATGGCACTTGGAGCAGATGTCCACCTTCATTTCCTTCTTGGTAGAACCGGTTTCAAACGTCTCACCGCATACGCAGCGAACGATGCACTTGCCGTACTGGGGATGAATCTTTTCCTTCATTGCTGTTTCACCTCTTTCGCGTATGCAATGATCGGCATTTACCGCATGGACTATTGTAGCATAGTTGGCGGCTGAATGCAAGAGGCATTTTGAGAGAATTTTCTCAAAAGGCAGAAAACTTTCGCCGGGTGCTTACCAGCTGAGGGGATAGGCCTCCACCACAAAGGGCAGCGCCTTGCCGTTTTCCTGCAGGGTGGTCAGGATGCTGTCCACCGCGGCGGCCTTGTCCAGGAGGGTGGGCGACAGGTCGTTACGGTCGGTGCGGCTGGAAATGCGGATGGGAAGAATGCGGAAGCCTTCCTGGGTCAGCTCCCCGTCCTGAATGCGAAGGTGAAGCTGAAACAGGAAGCTGCTCATATCATCGGGCTTTTCGCTGGCGGAGCAGGTGAAGGAGCCCAGGGAATAGCAGATGTACGCGCCGCTGTAATGCTCAATGGGCTGGATGTGCCTGCTGCCGTGGCCCAGCACCAGGCCTGCACCGGCCTCTGCGGCGGTGCGGCCCAGAAGGGTCTGGGTATCATCGGGGGTATAGCTGCCTTCGCTGCCCCAGGTGAAGGAAACAATCACAAAGGGATACTGGGCCTTGGCGGCGGCAATGTCCTGGGCCAGGCGGGCCTGCACGGCCTCCGGGTTTTCCAGGCAGGTGTAGTTCAGCACGGCAATCTTCAGGCCCTTGACCTCCGTGGCCTGAAGGCCGGCCTGCGGCGCCGAAAGCAGCTCGGCACCGGCGCCGTTCAGGGTGCCTGCGCACAGGGCGGGCGCCTCCACCAGGTTCAGGATGGTCAGGTCATCGGCCTGGAGGGTTTCCTGTATGTTCCGGGTGAGGAAGGCGGCATCGCCTGCATGGCGTGCCAGCTCATCCTCAAACACGGCGCCGCCCAGCTGCACATCGCCACCGGCCGTCAGGGTGATGAGCACGGAGCCATCGTTTTCGTAGATGGAGGCGGCTTCCTCGGCCCTGGTTTCCTCCGGTGTGGGCGTTTGCTGAATGGTGTTTGCCACGTCCGGGTGTGCCTGGGTCAGCACATCGGCGATGGAAAGCTCCTCGTCCTCTGCGGCGGCGCAGGTGCAGGCAAGCAAAAGCGCCAGCAGGAGAAGCAAGCATTTGCGCATGAAATTCCTCCCCATGGTTATAGCGTTGCCAGAAAGTCTGCCATTTTTTCCAGGGCCAGGTTCAGCTTGTCAATGGCGGTGGCGTAGCTGCAGCGGATGTGCCCTTCCCCACATGGGCCGAAGGCTGTGCCGGGAACGCAGGCCACACGCTTTTCCTCCAGCAGGCGCTGGCAGAAGGCCTCGCTGGTCAGCCCTGTTTTGCGGATGGAGGGAAAGACGTAGAACGCGCCCAGGGGCTCGAAGCACTCCAGCCCCATGGCACGGAAGCCTTCCACCATCAGGCGGCGGCGGCGGTCGTAGCTTTCCCGCATGTGAATAACATCCTCATACCCGCGCTCACGGCCGGTTTTCAAGGCCTCCAGGGCAGCAACCTGCCCCTGGCGCGGCGCGCAGAGAATGCCGTACTGGTGTATCTTGTTCATGACGGCAATCAGCTCTGCCGGGCCGCAGATGTACCCCACGCGCCAGCCCGTCATGGCGAAGGATTTGCTGAAGCCGTTGATGGTCAGCGTATAGTCCCACATGCCGGGCAGGGAGGCAAAGGACACATGCTGCAGGCCGCCATAGGTCAGCTCGGAATAAATCTCATCGCTGATCACCAGGATGCCGGTTTCCCGCACCACCTGGGCCAGGGCCTCCAGGTCGGCCCGCTCCATAATGCCGCCGGTGGGGTTGTTGGGGTAGGGGAGAATCAGCGCCTTGGTGCGGGGGGTGATGGCGGCGCGCACCTTCTCCGCCGTCAGGCGGAAGGCAGTTTCCTGGGTGGTTTCCACGCCCACGGGCACGCCGCCGGCGAAAATCACACTGGGGCTGTAGGAAACATAGCTGGGCTCGGGCACCAGCACCTCATCCCCGGGGGACACCAGGGCACGGAGCGCCACATCGATGGACTCGCTGGCGCCAACGGTGACGAGGATCTCCGTTTCCGGGTTATAGCAGGTCTGGTAGCGGTGCTCCAGATAGTAGCTGATTTCCTTCCGCAGGGACAGAAGACCCCGGTTGGGGGTGTACTGGGTTTCGCCGTCCACGATGGAGTTGATGGCGGCATTGCGGATGTGATAGGGGGTGATGAAGTCCGGCTCGCCCACACCAAGGGAAATGGCGTCCTTCATGGTGGAGGCCATGTCGAAAAAGCGGCGAATGCCGCTGGGCGGCACGGCGGCGATGGCGCTGTTCAGATAACGCTCGTAATTCACGGGGAAATCACCAGCCGATTGTCAGATTTCTCCGCGTCGAAGATGACGCCCTCCTCCTTGTAGCGCTTCAAAACAAAGCTGGTGGCGGTGCCGGTAACCATCTCCAGGGTGGACAGCTTGTCGGACACAAACATGGCAAGCTCCTTCAGGGTGCGGGCCTCCACCAGCACCAGCAGGTCGTAGGCGCCGCTCATCAGGTATACGCTTTTGACCTCCTCAAACCGGTAGATGCGCTTGGCCACAGCGTCGAAGCCCATGTCCCGCTGCGGGGTGACACGAACCTCAATCATGGCCTCCACCCGCTCCCGGTCGGTCAGATCCCAGTTGATGGTGGGGGAATAACGCAGGATGATGCGCTCCTTCTCCATCTGGTCGATGGCCTGGGCAACCTGCTCCAGGGTGGCGCCGGTCATGATGGCGATTTTCTCCAGAGGCAGACGGCAGTCCTCCCGCAAGATTTCCAGAATATCCATATCCAGTCTGGACATCGGACAATCGCTCCCTTCACAAAAGTATAACGTTTCACAAATACCATTCTACACCATAGGCCGCCCGGATGCAAGACGATTTCTTATGCCAATTTTCGCCCCAGGCAGGGAAAAGCATGCATGGCGGCGAATAGTGTAAGCTGGCTGGATGTTTTCCCGGGCCGTTGAGAATGAACGAAAAGCGCTTTGTGCGCAGAAATGAGGGATTCCTATGTCGAAAGAAGCTGCCTGCCCCAGGGTGGATATTGGCGGCCAGGCCGTGATGGAAGGCGTGATGATGAAGGCGCCGGACGCCATTGCCATTGCCGTGCGCAGGCCTGATGATACCATTGTGGTGCAGCGCAAGGAATATGTGGCGCCTGCCAGGAAGCACAAGTGGATGGGCTGGCCCATTATCCGCGGGATTGTAAACTTCTGCACCATGCTGTCCATGGGCATGAGCACCCTGCAGGCCTCCACGGAGATGCTGGGCACCATGGATGAGGAGCCCACCAGGTTTGAAAAGTGGCTGGCGAAGAAGCTGGGCAAGGGCGTGGACAAGGTGGTTATGGGTGTTGCCATGGTGCTGGCGGTGATTTTGTCCGTTGGCCTGTTCTTTGTGATTCCCGAGGCGGTAGCCAGCTGGCTCCGCTCGCTGAACCTGGGCCGGGTGTGGGTGAACCTGCTTTCCGGCCTGGTGCGCATTGGGATTTTGATTGGCTACATGGTGTTCTGCACGCTGGTGCCGGATGTGCGCCGCACCTTCCAATACCATGGCGCGGAGCACAAAACCGTGTACTGCCACGAGGCCGACAAGCCCCTGACCCCGGAAAACGCGGCGCCCTTCACCACCCTGCATCCCCGGTGCGGCACGGCATTTTTGCTGATTGTGTTTGCGCTGAGCATCATCCTGTTCACCCTGGTGGGCTACAATGGTGAGCAGTATATCCTGCGGCTCCTGTCCCGGCTGGCGCTGCTGCCCATTGTGGCTGGCGTGAGCTATGAGGCGCTGAAGGGACTGGCCCATTCCGAAAGCAAGCTGGCCCGCATCCTGCGCTGGCCCGGCCTGCAGCTGCAGCGGCTGACCACCAAGCAGCCCGATGCCAAAATGCTGGAGATTGCCATCGTGGCCATGAATGTGGCCCTTTACGGCCTGCCCGGGCATGCGCCCACCACGGAGGAAGGCTTCACGGTGCTGCACTCCTACAGGGAAAGCGAGGAAGGGTACACCTTCCCCCAGGAGGGTGACCAGTGACCCCGCAGACCCTGCTGCGGGAAACCACCGCGCTGTTCCGCCAGGCCGGCATACCCGACCCGGCCTGGGACAGCGCGCTTCTGCTTGCACACCTGACGGGCAGGCCGGCCCTGAACCTGCGCCTGGACACGGACACCAGGCTGGATGCGGACACCCTGGCCCTGTATGATGAACTGTGCCGCCAGCGCCTGCAGCGGAGGCCGCTGCAATACCTGCTGGGCGTGCAACCCTTTCTGGGCCGGGACTTTCATGTGGATGAGCGGGTGCTGATTCCCCGCCCGGAAACCGAGCTGCTGGCGGAGCGGGCCATTGCCTGGCTGAAAACCCGGGAAAGGCCCACCGCCCTTGACCTGTGCTGCGGCAGCGGGTGCATCGGCATCAGCATGGCGCTGGATGTGCCCGGCGCCCGGGTGCATGCCGCCGACCTTTCGCCGGACGCGCTTGAGGTGACCCGCTGCAATGCGGCGCACCTGGGTGCACAGCTGACCCTGCACCAGGGCAACCTGTTTGCTGCTGTGGAGGGCATGCGGTTTGACCTGATAATCAGCAACCCGCCCTATATTCCCACGGCGGAATGCCGGGAGCTGCAGGCGGAGGTGCTGCGGGAGCCGGGCATGGCCCTGGACGGCGGCGCGGACGGGTATGACTTCTACCGCCGCATTGCGCAGGAATCACCCGCGCACCTGCTCCCGGGCGGCCTGGTGCTGCTGGAGGTTGGGTATGGCCAGGCAGGCGCCGTGGCGGACATGATGGCGGCAAGCGGCTTCCAGACCGCCATTCACAGGGACTTGCAGGGCATTGAACGGATGGTGGAGGCCCGGCTGTAACGGAGGCGCTATGTTCGAGAAATATGAGTGGATACAAAACAGGTGGGAGGAGCTATCCGCCGCCATCAGCCAGCCGGAGGTCATTGCCGACCAGGGCAAGTATCAGCAGCTGTTGAAGGAGCGTGCCGGGCTGGAGCCTGCGGTGGAAAAGTGGGCGGAATATCAGGCCTGCCTGCGGCACCTGCAGGAGGCGGATGAGATGCTTGCCGACCCTGACCTGCAGGCCGTGGCCCAGGCCGAGGTGCAGGAGCTGACCGCCCGCAAGGCTGAGCTGGAGCAGGCGCTGCGCATCCTCCTCCTGCCCAAGGACCCGGACGACGACAGGAACGTGATTCTGGAGATTCGCAGTGGCACCGGCGGGGACGAGGCCTGCCTGTTTGCTGCCGATATGCTGCGCATGTACACCCGCTATGCGGAGCGCCACGGGTTTCGGGTGGAGCTGCTCTCCGCCAGTGATACGGAGCTGGGCGGCGTGAAGGAGGCTGTGCTGTCCCTGACGGGCCAGGGGGCCTTTGCCCACATGAAGTACGAGAGCGGCGTGCACCAGGTGAAGCGCATCCCGGTAACGGAGAGCAACGGGCGCATACAGACCTCCACCTGCACCGTGGCTGTGCTGCCCGAGGCGGAGGAGATTGACCTGAGCATTGCGCCCAAGGATTTGCGCATTGACGTTTACCGGGCCAGCGGCCACGGCGGCCAATGCGTGAACACCACGGATTCCGCTGTGCGCATCACCCACCTGCCCACCGGCATTATGGCAACCTGCCAGGACGAGAAGAGCCAGATCAAAAACCGTGACAAGGCCATGAAGGTTTTGCGCGCCCGGCTGCTGGAAAGGCTCCGCACCGAGCAGGACAGCGCCTATGCCGCCAACCGCCGCAGCCAGGTGGGCACCGGCGAGCGGGCGGAGAAGATACGCACCTACCACTTCATCCAGGGCCGGGTGACCGACCACCGCCTGGGGCTGACCCTGTACAGGACGGCGGAGATTATGGACGGGGATTTGGACGAGTTCATCCAGGCCTTGCGCATGGAGGAACAGGCGCAAAAGCTGCGCAGTATGAATTGAAAGAGGGTTTTCCCATGAACACAAGGGTGCTTCCCGCTACGGCGGAGACCCTTTCCACCGCCGCGGAGCTGCTGGCACAGGGCCAGCTGGTGGCCTTTCCAACGGAAACGGTGTATGGCCTGGGCGCCAATGCCCTGGACAGGGATGCGGTGCTGTCCATCTTTGCAGCCAAGGGCCGCCCGGCGGATAATCCGCTGATTGTGCACATATGGCACCGGGAGCAGCTGGCAGACATCTGCCAGGTATCCCCCCTGGCAGAAAAGCTGATGGACGCCTTCTGGCCCGGGCCGCTGACCCTGCTGATGCCCAGGAAGGACAGCATCCCCCTGGAGGTAACGGCAGGCCTGCCCACGGTTGCCGTGCGCATGCCCTCGCACCCGGTGGCGGCGGACATGCTGCGGGCCTGTGGCCTGCCCATTGCCGCGCCCAGCGCCAACCGCAGCGGCAAGCCCAGCCCCACCACGGCTCGGCATGTGCTGGAGGACATGGATGGGCGCATCCCGCTGATTATCGATGGCGGCAGCTGTGATGTGGGCCTGGAGTCCACCGTGCTGGACATTAACCAGGAGGTGCCCTGCATCCTGCGTCCCGGCGGCATAACAAAGGCCATGCTGGAGGCGGTCATTGGCCCGGTAACGGTGGCTGGCAGTGTGCTGCGCCCCTTGCAGAAGGGTGAAAAGGCGCTTTCCCCCGGGATGATGTACAGGCACTACTCCCCGGATGGACAGGTTTCCCTGGTGGAGGGCGAGGAAAGCCAGGTGGTTGCCGCCCTGAAGGCCCTGTACGCCCAGGCGGAGCGCAACGGGCACCGGGCCTGCGTGATGTGCTTTACCGAGCATGTGGACGCCCTGCAGGCCTGCCAGCCCCATGACCTGGGCAGCAAAAACTGCCCGGAGCAGGTGGCTCACCGCCTGTTCGAAACCCTGCGCCGCCTGGACGAGGAGCACATGGACGCCATTTTCAGCGAGGTGGTTCCGCCAGAGGGCGTGGGCCTGGCAGTGATGAACCGCCTGGGCCGGGCAGCGGCCTTCAGGACGATACAGGCCAAGGATGTTGTTTGACAGCGGAGGACAGCGTATGGCGTTCATCTACGGTAGGCAGGACATGCCCGACCTGCGCCGGGCCCAGGAGAATTGCTTCCTGTGCGCCAATGGCCTGGGCGGGTACGCCTCCCTTTCAGCGGCGTTCTCCACGACCAGGGGCGATCACGGCCTGCTGGTGGCTGCCCGGGTGGCGCCCAACGATCGGGTGAACCTGGTGGCCCGCCTGGGGGAATGCCTGCACCATGCAGGCCGGGAGGAATGGCTATCCACCCAGGAATTTGCAGACGGCACGCCGCCGGAGGATGGGTACACCGGCCTGTCCTGCCTGATGGCGGAGGATGTGCCCTGCTGGACGTATGACCTGCGAGGCATACGGATAACCCGCCGGGTGGCCATTGGACGGGAAATGAACGCCACAGCGGTGGCCTACACCATTGAAAACCGTTCCGCCGCGCCCTGCACCCTGCATGTGCGGCCCTGGGTGCTGGGATTTGACAAAGGGTATGCGCCGGAGAAGCCCTGGGACGTTTCCATGGCGGATGGATGCATCCTGACCCATGGGCAGCGGGTGTACATCCGCAGTGATGCTGCCATCACCCGGGAGGCACCCCGCTTTGCCCTGGCGCACTACATGCACGATGCGCCGGACGGCAGGCCTGAAAGTGGCCTGCAGGCCAGTGTGTGCAGCCTGGCAGCGGAGGTTATGCCCGGGGAAAAGCGCAGCCTGAACCTGGTGCTGGCGGACAGGCTCCATGCACCCGGTGCGGAGGAAATCATCGCCGGGCAGGAAAGGCACCTGCAATCCGTCCGCGAAGCATCCGGCTTGCGTGACCCGGTGGCCCGGCAGCTGGCCTGCGCGGCGGATGCCTTTATTGCCCGGCGGGACTCCACCGGTGGCAAGACCATCCTGGCTGGGTATCCCTTCTTTGGGGACTGGGGCCGGGACACCATGATTGCCTTGCCCGGCTGCACCCTTGCCACCGGGCGGTATGAGGATGCCAGGAGCATTCTGCGCACCTTTATGAAATACGAGCGAAACGGCCTGGTGCCCAACCTGTTTCCAGAGGGTGATCAGCCGCCCATGTACAACACGGCGGATGCGGCACTGCTGCTGGTGAACAGCGCGTATCTCTATGTGCAGCAAACCGGCGATACGGCCTTTGTGCAGGAGGCGCGCCCGGTGCTGGAGCGGATTATCGCCGCTTATGCCCGGGGCACGGAGCACGGCATTCACATGGATGAGGACGGGCTGATCTGCGCCGGTGAAGGACTGGATCAGGTAACGTGGATGGACGTGCGGGTAGGAGAGATTCTCCCCACACCGCGCCATGGCAAGCCGGTGGAAATCAACGCCTACTGGTACAGCGCACTGCGGGTGATGGAGGCCTGGTTCGGCGGCGAATACGGCAAAATGGCAGAAAGGGCAAAGGCGGCCTTTGTCCGCGGCTTCTGGATGCCGGAAAAGGGATACCTGCGGGATGTGATTTCCGGCACGGCGGCGGATGAACAGCTGCGCTGCAACCAGATTTGGGCCATTACCCAGCCCTTCACCATGCTGGAGCCAGCCCAGGAACGGGCTGTGGTGGATGCGGTGTATGCCCATCTGTACACGCCCTGTGGCCTGCGCACCCTGTCCCCGGAGGATGCGGCGTATCACGGTGTGTATGCCGGACCGCAGCCCGTGCGGGACATGGCCTATCACCAGGGCACAGCATGGGTGTTTCCCCTGGGTGCGTACTACCTGGCATACCTGAAAACCAGGGGGTATTCCGCCAAGGCCCGTAAGGAGGTTCGCCAGGCCTTGGCACCCATGGCCTGCGCCCTGCGGGAAGGCTGCTGCGGTCAGCTGCCGGAGATTTACGATGGTGACGCGCCTGCCTTCAGCCGCGGATGCTTTGCCCAGGCCTGGAGCGTGGGCGAGATGCTGCGTGTGTATGCGGCACTGGAATAAGCCTGACACAAAAAGCAGTGAGCCTGAAACGCCCACTGCTTTTTTGAAATTATCCCGGCAGAAAACCATCCACCCCGCGCCACCAAAACGGGATTCTTAAGGTATGAAATCCCTTAGGCGGGAGGAAAGAGGGCGGCGCCCTTGAGCAGCACCGGCCTGCGCTCTATGAAAAATCCCCCTTTCCAATAACGGAAAAGGGGGATTCGGTTTACTCCTGGCGGCGCTGGCTGCGGCGGCGGGGCTTTTCCTCCGGGGCGGCGTCCTCGGCGGGAATGTCCTCCTCCTCGCCCTCAACCTCCACGGTCACGGTGGGCTCGGCCTTGTTCTCCTCGGGGTAGAGCTTCCGCAGGGTTTCGGCCATCAGGTCGTCATCGGCGGCAGCGTCCTCCGGGCTGTCCTGGGCGGGCGCATCCTCCAGCTCGTCCTGGGGGGAGCTCTCCTGCTTGTCACGGGCAGGCTGAGTATAGTCGCGGTAGGCGCCGCGCTCGATGTAGTGATCCTGGGCCTGTGCGGACTTGATATTGGCCTGAATGCGGCGCACCACGCCCACTGCCAGCAGCGCCAGGCAGGCAACGCCAGCCACCATGAACACCTTGTACAGCACGCTCAGCACGCTCTGCAGGGTGGACACATAGGCGGGCAGACCGTCGCTGGTGGGCAGCTCCTCATACACGGGCATGGGCGGGGTGACGATGGGTGCATCGGTGGGCACGGGGGTGGGCAGCTCGTAGGCGATGGGGATGATGTTGCTCTCAAAGGTGTCGGTTTCGCCCAGCAGGTTTTTCACCTTGGCATCGAAGCGGAACTGGCCCGCCATGGACACCAGCACATCCCGGGTGAACTCCCTTGTTTCGCCAGGCAGAAGGCTGGGGAAGGTGTACATGGTTACACCGGAGGCGACAACGGAAATGTCCTCCACTTCCCTGGCGCCGTTGTTGGTGACCTTCACATGGAACTTCACCGTGCCAGGCAGGATGTAGACGGTTTCAGGCTCGGCAGTGGCCTCCACGGAGAGGGAAACCACCTGGCTGGGGTCGATGGCGGTAACGCTGATGCGGTCGCTGGCGGTGTCCACCGCCTCGCCTGTGGCATCGGCACCCTTGACGGTGAACTGATAGTCCGCGCTCTTGTCAATGGGCACGTCCTTTTCCAGAGTCAGGGTCTGCCCGGCGACAACGGTCTGCCCGGTGAAAACCTCACCCAGGGTGGCATCCGCAATGGTCAGGTTCTGGAAATCCACCGTGCCGGAGTTCTTCAGCTTCAGGGTCAGCTTCACCGTGTCGCCCACGGCGCCGCCCTTCTTGTCGGCGGTCAGGGTGGCAGACAGCTTCACCTCGCCATACTTGATGGTAGCGGCATCCTTCTTTTCGGTTTGAGTTTTGCCGCCGGACTTGTAGGTGATGGTGCCCTGGCTGGTCAAATCCTTGGTGCCCATGGTGGCAGTGAAGGCGTAGCTGGCCTTTTCACCTGCGGGCACGGTGTCGATCTTGCCGGACTTGGTGGCAATCTTCTCCTTGATGGTTACATCGGTCACGTCCACATTGCCGGTGTTGATCACATCGTAGGTTACGGTGACCTCCTGGCCTTTGCGGGCGGTGGTGGGGGTGATGGTGCGGTTGATCTCCACGCTGCTCACCATGCCGGTGTACTGAATCTCCCTGCCGAAGTTCACTGTTTTGTTGATCAGCTCGTTGGCATCGTTATAGATGGAATACTTCAGCTTAAAGGTGACGCGCCCGTTCTCCAGCTGCTCCTGGGTCACCTTCCAGGTGCCGGACCAGGACTTGGAGGAGCCTGCCGTCAGCGTGGGGGAGCCAAACTCCTCCACCTGCTTGCCGTTGCTGTAGTACAGGGTGACAGGGCCGGGCATATCGGTTTCGCCCACGTTTGTCACCTTGATGGACACGGCAATCTCCTTGGGCTCCGCCAGGGTATCCGGGCTAAGCTCAATTTCAATTTTGTAATTATCCGTGGTGCTGGCGCAGGCCGCGCCCACCAAAAGGAAAAGCACCGTCATGATAACCGTCAGGCATACGAGCAGGCGTTTTTTCATGGTTCTGTTGGGCAGAGCAGCCTCCGCCCGTCCTCCTTCCGCGTCCGGCTGGAAAACAGCCAGAATCCACAGATACAGTCTTTCTATCCTATTGTAAGCGCGAAAGGGTGTATCTGTCAAGTTGATTCGTCACAGAAATGTAAAACTTTTTTCCACTTTCACCCTTGCCGTGGCATGGAAAATGCTGTTGACAAAGGGGAAAACAAGTGCTATATTACTGGAGACAACTGCATGCGTGCCCTTTAACCACGGTCCAGTGAGGCCGGGAAGGCTGCAACGATGTACCTGCGATATGGATATATCTGCCTTGCCCAGCCCGGGTGAGGCAGTTTTTCATGCCGGAAGGCGCGCAGCGTTGATCAGAAGCATGGAGGGGAACATACTCATGAAGCTCGTGTACGATGTTAACCAAACACCGCCGCTGAAGAAAAACCTGCTCTACGCCTTCCAGCAGCTGCTGGCCATTATGGCGGCAACCCTGCTGGTGCCTGCCATTGTTGACCCCAGCGGCACTTACCTGAACCAGCCTGCCGCCCTGCTGGGCGCCGGCATGGGCACCCTGTTCTACATCTTCGTTGCCACCCGCAAGAAGAGCCCGGTGTTCCTGGGCAGCTCCTTTGCCTTCATCGCCCCTCTGTCCGGCGCTGTGGCCTATGGCTTCCTGGGCATCTTTGTGGGCAGCCTGTTCGCTGGCCTGGTGTATGTCATCATCGCGCTGATTATCAAGATCACCGGCTCCGCCTGGGTTAACAAGCTCCTGCCCCCTGTGGTCATTGGCCCCACGGTGGCCCTCATCGGCCTGAGCCTGTGCGGCAGCGCTGTGAACAACCTGAACAACACTGCCAGCGGCGACTACAACCTGGTGGCCATCCTGGTGGGCCTGCTGGCCTTCTTCATCACGGTGTTCGCCTCCGTGAAGGGCTCCAAGGGCATGAAGATGGTTCCCTTCATCATCGGCATTCTGGGCGCGTATGTTCTCGCCCTGGTGCTGACCATCATCGGCAATGCCACCGGCTGCGAGGTGCTGAAGCTGGTGAAGCTGGAGGCCTTCAACAACATGAAGCTGTTCAAGGTACCCCAGTTTGTGTTCATGGGCATGTTCGGCGTGCATGATGCCGAGGCTACCAACACCATCACCAGCTTTGCCGATGTGATCAGCCTGTTTGTGCTGTTTGCGCCTGTGGCCTTCGTGACCCTGGCGGAGCACATTGCCGACCACAAGAACGTTTCCAGCATCATCAACCGGGACCTGATTACCGATCCCGGCCTGGATCATACCCTGATTGGTGATGGCGTTGGCTCCATCATCGGCTCCTTCTTCGGCGGCTGCCCCAACACCACCTATGGCGAGTCCATCGGCTGCATTGCCATCACCGGCAACGCCTCCGTCAGCACCATTGCCATTGCGGCGGTGTATTGCATCCTGCTCAGCTTCTTCGATCCCTTCGTGTGCTTTGTAAACTCCATTCCCACCTGCATTGTGGGCGGCGTGTGCATTGCGCTGTATGGCTTCATTGCCGTCAGCGGCCTGAAGATGCTCCAGCCTGTGGACCTGGGCGACAACCGCAACCTGTTTGTTGTGGCAGCCATCCTGGTGTGCGGCATTGGCGGCCTGACCCTGAACCTTGGCGATGTGCAGATCAGCCCCATTGCCACCGGCCTGATTGTGGGCATTCTGGTGAATGTGTTCTTCAACAAGCGCAAAGGCCAGGAAGCGTAACAGGTGAAACCAAGTGGGGCATGCTTCCCCGGGAAGCATGCCCTTTTATGACCTCGCAAGGAGGAATCGCCATGGAAAACCAGGGCGTAAAGGCCCACCTGATGGACGGGCCAGGCATGCAGCGTGCACTGACCCGCATGGCCCATGAAATCCTGGAGCAGCTGACCCCGGCACAGGACATTGTGCTGGTGGGCATCCGCCGCCGTGGTGTGCCGCTGGCCCATCGCCTGGCAGAGCTGATCCACCGGTTCGAGGGTGTGCAGGTGCCCGTGGGGGAGCTGGACATCACCCTCTACCGGGACGACCTGACAGCCATTGACGAGCAGCCCCATTTGCGGGAGGCAGCGCTGCCCGTGGACATCACCGGGCGCATGGTGGTGCTGGTGGACGACGTTATCTACACCGGGCGCACCGCCCGGGCCGCGCTGGATGCGCTGATTGACCAGGGCAGGCCTGCCCGCATCTGCCTGGCGGAGCTGGTGGACAGGGGCCACCGGGAGCTGCCCATCCGGGCGGACTTTGTCGGCAAGAATGTGCCAACCTCCCACAGCGAGCGGATTGCCGTGCAGGTGCAGGAGATGGACGGCGTTGACCGGGTGTCCCTGCTGGAATAAGGGATTGACAAAAATCCTCATTTGGATACAATGTATTTGTGACATTGTGTCCTTTTTCATTCTGTCATCATCATTGTCACAAATCATTGGCAAAGAGAGGTTGTGCCCATGTTTGGATTCCGACCGGATGGACGGCGGGTCAGCGACATTGACCCCACCGTCCGCATTACCCCATACCTGATGCCCATGCGCTGCGATGCCCAGGTGTTTCTGCAGCACAAGGTGGACTACGAAATGCTGGCCCGCTACATTGCCAGGCAAAGCGCCAAGGGCGAGAAGATTACCTTCATGCAGATCATCATCGCCTCCTTTGTCCGGGCAGTGAGCCAGCACCCGGAAATCAACCGCTTCATCATGAACAAGCAGTATTACTCCCGCAACAACTGCACCGTGTCCTTCACCATGCTGAAGGATCCGCAGGATGCTGCTGCCGGTGAAACTGCGGTGAAGATTAAGTATGACCTGACGGACACCATCTATGACGTGCGGGACAGGATGAACGCCGTTATCAACGCCAACCGGGGTGAAGGCACTGCCAACTTCGCGGACAAGCTGGCCCGGGCTGCGCTGGCGGTGCCCGGCCTGCCCACGCTGCTGGTGTACCTGGTGCGCCTGCTGGACCGCTATGGCCTGTGCCCCGGTGCCCTGCTGGATGAGCTGCCTTTCCACACCAGCATGTACATTACCAACAATGCCTCCATCGGCCTGCACCATGTGAACCACCACATTTACAACTTTGGCTCCACCAGCCTGTTCTTCGGCATGGGTTCTGTGGAGCGCACCATGGTGATGGAAAACGGTCAGCCCCGGATGAAGCGCTGGCTGCCCATTGGCATTACGGCGGACGAGCGGGTGTGCTCCGGCGCCCACTATGCAGGCTTCTTTGCCACCATGAGCAACTGCCTGAACCACCCCGAGCTGCTGGAGGTGCCCCCGGAGTCCGTCCGGTACGACCCCAAGGTGGAATACCATGTGCCCAAGGTGGGCGAAAAGAAGGCCGCTGAGGAGAAGACGGTAGGCGCGTAAGCCACATTCCCAAGCAGGATTTTTCCTCCGCTGTGTCGAATACGGTAGCATCACCGTGCTTCGGCAGAGCGGAGGTTTTTTGTATGAATGTTGGCATTGTGGGCCTGGGGCTGATTGGCGGCTCCCTGGCGAAAACCATCAAGCTGCACACGGCGCACAGGGTGCTGGCCTGCGATATTGATTTGCAGACCCTCCTGCAGGCCCAGCTGATGGATGCCATGGACGGGGAGCTGGACGACCGCAATCTCCCTACCTGTGATGTGGTGCTGGTGGCTCTGTATCCCGCCGCCATTGTGGAGTGGATCAGCGGGCATGCCCGCCTGTTCAAGCCCGGCGCCCTGGTGATTGACTGCGGCGGCGTGAAGCAGGAGATTTGCCGCCCCCTGGCGCCCCTGGCCCGGGAATGCGGCTGGCACTTTATCGGCGGACACCCCATGGCGGGCCGGGAGTTTTCCGGCTTCAAGTATGCCAAGGATGACCTGTTCGACAACGCCAGCATGATCCTTACCCCCATGGGGGACGAGGCGCCGGAGCTGTTGCAGCAGGCGCGGGACTTCTTTATGGATCTGGGCTTCCGCCGGGTGCAGTTCACCACGCCCAAAACCCACGATGAGATGATCGCCTACACCAGCCAGCTGGCGCATATTGTTTCCAGCGCGTATGTGAAAACACCCCTGGCCCGGCGGCACAAGGGGTTCTCTGCCGGCTCCTTTGCGGATATGACCCGGGTGGCCCGGCTGAATGAGGGCATGTGGACGGAGCTGTTCTTTGACAACAGAGAGGCTCTGCTGCCCGAGCTGGAGAGCCTGGTGGCCCGCATGACCGAATATCGCGATGCCCTGCGGGACAACGACCGGGACACCATGCAGCGCCTGCTGCGGGAAGGCCGGGAAATCAAGGAAGGGTTGGAAAGCTGATGCGCATTGCTGTGTCCGCCTGCCTGCTGGGCGAAAAGTGCAAGTATAACGGTGGCGACAATGCCAATGCGAAGGTTGCTGCCTTTGTCCAAGGGCATGAGGTGGTGCCCCTGTGCCCGGAACGCCGCTGCGGCATGCCGTCGCCCAGGCCGCGGGTGGAAATTCGCGCAGGCCGCCTGGTGGACGAGTTTGGCACGGATGTGGACGAGCTGTATCGCCGGGGTGTGGCAGACAGCATTGCGGACATGGGCCGGGTGGACATGGCGATTCTCCAGCCCCGCAGCCCAACCTGTGGCGCCCGCCAGGTGTACGATGGCAGCTTTTCCGGCAGGCTGCTGCCGGGCCAGGGCGCCCTGGCTGCCGCACTGACGGCCCTGGGCGTTCCCGTTTACGAGCCTGAAGACCTTGACGCACTGTGCAAGGAATGATATAATTTCCCTTGCCTGCTGGCATGGTGGAATGGCAGACACCGGGGACTTAAAATCCCCTGCTCACAAGGCGTGCGGGTTCGAGTCCCGCTGCCAGCACGCAAAAACAACAGCACCCGAACCTCTGTGATGGAGGCACGGGTGCTGTTTTTTTTCACTCACCCTGTACAGGCATTGTTGTCCCTCGGCGTACCAGCGTGGGGGTGGTGATGTAGGTCTGTATTTGCGTGGCGGGATGCTTCAGCTTTTGCAGCACCAGGCGGCCTGCTTCCTGGCCCAGCTCGTACATGTTGATGTCCACCACGGTCATGGGCGGCTCAGTAAAGAGGGAGAAGGGATAGGTGTCGAAGGTGATGATGCCCATGTCCTCCGGGATGCGGATGCCCTTGGCCTGCAGCGCCTGCATGAGCCCCAGGGCAATGGGGTTGTTGGCACAGATGACCGCCTGGGGGCGCGGCTTCATCCGCAGGAGCTTCTTCATGGCCCGGGCGCCATCCGCCAGGGTGGACTGGCTTTGCAGCACCCGCTCGTGGGGGAGGGAAAGGCCTGCCTCCTGCAAGGCCTGGCGCACGCCCTGGAGCCGCCGCCAGGAAATCATATCATCCGCCCTGCCGCCCACATAGCACAGCTCCCGGTACCCCATTTCCGCCAGGTGGCGCACAGCCAGCTCGCCGGACAGGCGGTTGTCCGTGTCAATCCAGCAAAGGCGCTTGTCTATGTCCGGCTTGCCAATAACGATATGGGGGATGCTCTCCCTGCTGATGTAGTCCGCCAGCTTTTTCGTCATCACGGACATGTGCAGCACAAAGCCGTCCACCTGGTTCTGTGTCCAGGCCTTTTCCACATAGGGCAAGGCCTCCTTGCCGGACAGGTGCTTCATCACCATGGCATAGCCTTTTTTGTCCAGGGTGTGGGCAGCGCCACGCATGATTTCGAACAGGTGCGGGTTTACAAAGGCGGCGTCAAAGGGGAAATCCGCCAGGAAGGCCATTTGATAGGAGGCCCGGGTGGCAAAATTTCTGGCACGGGCATTGGGCTGATAGCCCAGGGCCTTTGCGGCTTGCAGAATGCGCTGCCGGGTTTCCTCCGCCACGGCGCCGGAGCCATTCATAGCCTTGGACACTGTGGCGGGGGACACACCGGCCCTTTGTGCTACATCACGAATGGTGGACGACATACCAACGCCTCCCGGCTCTTCATTTGCGGTAGACAACGAAACCGTTCATGCCCAGTATATCACATGCCAGCCGGGACTGCCACAGGATTTCTCCGGGAATGCACACGGGCACGCCCTCGGCGCTGCGGTTCAGCATGATGCCAATGGTTTCCTCCGGGCACTGGCGTACATAATGGTACAATCCACCCTGCCGCTGGGCAAACACCAGGCGGAAGCTGCCCCGGCGCAGGGCGGGGTGTGCGCTCCTTAGGGCGATGGCCTGGCGGTAGAAGGCCTGCATGTCGCAATCCCCCTGTCCCCAGGGCATGGGGCGACGGTATTCCTCCTCCAGCACGCCTGTCATGCCCAGCTCATCGCCGTAGAACACGCAGGGCATGCCCACAAAGGTCATCTGGAACAAAACTGCCAGCTTCATGGCAGCCTTGTCCCCATTGCACAGGGAGAGAAAGCGGCTTACATCGTGGCTGTCCAGCAGGTTCAGCTGGGCATAGGCTACCGGGCGGCGGTAGCGCATGAGCATGTCCGTTACCCGGCTGTTGAAGGCCTGGGCATCCACATCCTGCAGGGCGAAAAACCTGCGGCAGTGCCTGCGGAAATTGTAGTTCATGGTGCTGTCGAACATGCTGCCGTCCAGCCAGTGGCAGGCGGTTTCCCACACCTCGCCAATCAGTGCGCAATCGGGTTTTACGGCCTTCACGGCGCTGCGGAAGGCCCGCCAGAAGCCGTCGTTCACCTCGCTGGCCACGTCCAGCCGCCAGCCATCGATGTCATATTCCTTCACCCAGTGGACGCCCACCCGGCAGAAATAGTCCTGCACGGCAGGGTTGTCCGTGGCGGCTTTGGGCATCATCCGCTCGTAGCCGAAGCACTCATAGGTCGGATAATCCTCCATGCTGTCCGGGATGGTCACCGGCTCGGCCAGGCGGAAGAACCAATCCCACCAGGGCGAGACCTTGCCACGGCGGATCACATCCTGAAAGCCGTCAAACTTCCAGCCCACATGGTTGAACACGCCGTCAATCATCACCCGCAGGCCCAGGCTGTGGGCGTCCTGCACCAGGGCCTTGAAGTCCCCATCGGTGCCAAAGGCCGGGTCGATATGGAAGTAGTCAATCAGGTCGTATTTGTGGTACTCCCCGGCCACGAAGATGGGGTTCATGTATATGCAGGTGAACCCCATGCCCTTGATGTAATCCAGGTTGGCCCGGATGCCTGCAATGGTGCCGCCCAGCTTGCCATGGACGGTTTCGCCGTGCCAGGCTTTTTCTGTGGGCGTGCAGGAAATGCAGCCTTTGCCGGTAGCGAAGCTATCGGGGAAAATGTTGTACACCACCGCATCCTGGAGCCAGGCGGGCGCCTGCACCCGGTCGGCCCGGTGGTTGTAGGGAAGCTGGAAGTATTCCGAGCGGTCGTCGGTTAGGGCGGCATTGAACTGGTCGCCATAGTACAGGGTTTCCGTGCCGGCGGTGTCCTCCAGCTGAAAACCGTAGCATAGCCGCCGGATGCCTGTTTCCAGGGTAACCTCCCACCAGTCGAACAGGGCATCCTGGCACACAGGCGCCATGGGCGCATGGAAATAATCCACCGGCGTGCGGCGGCAGGAACGGTCGCCATAGACCAGGGTGCAGCGCTTCAGGTCGCCCCTGGCGGCCCGGAGGCGGAACACCACATGGGAGTCATCCAGCCCAAAGGCGTATTGGGACATGGGTATGTGCATGATGGCTTCATACTTCATGGGCGGTTATCCTTTCACTCCGCCTGAAGTCAGGCCGGAGACCATATGCTTTTGGGACAGGAAGAAAATCACCAGCACCGGCAGGCTGACCACCAGGGATGCCGCCGCAAACACAGGCCAGGAGCCGCTGGTTTCTGTGGCCTGGAGGGAGTACAGGCCGGAGGCCAGGGTCATCCTGTCGGTTCCGGTGAGGAAGTTGATGGAGAAGATGTACTCGTTCCACACAAAGTTTACAATCATCACCCCGGTGACAATCAGCGTGGGCCGGGCCAGGGGAAGGACGATTCGGGTAACGATGTTCACATCGCTGCAGCCGTCCATGCGCCCGGCTTCCTCAATTTCCACGGGAATGGCGTCGAAGTACCCCTTCATGTTCAGCAGCGCAAACACGGACATGGTGCCCGCATAGATGATGATCAGCCCGATATGGGCGTTGATCAGCCCCAGGCTGCTCATCAGCTTGTAAATGGCGAACATGGAAAGGATGGACGGGAAGGAGTATAAAAGCAGCAGCACCCGCAGCACCAGCCGCCTGCCTGCAAAACGCTTGCGGGAAAACACATACGCCGCCGGCACCGCTGTGCCCATGGCCAGCACCAGGGTGGCGAGGGTCAGCACCATGGTGTTGCCAAACCAGAGCAGCACCGGCTCCTGTGTAAACACCCGGGCATAGTGGGCCAGGGTGAACTCCCTGGGGATGAAGGAGAAGCTGGAGGACAAAAGGCTGCCCTTTGCATCCAGGGAAACGGACAGGGCATAGAGAATCGGCAGCAGCGCCAGGAAGCAGCAGGCGATGAAGAACAGGTTCACCCCTGTGGAAAAGGCGGCGCGCCTTACAGTTTTCGCTTTCATACGCTGGCCTCCTTTTCCTGCCGGTTGGTTACCTGGGCAAAGACAATCAGCAGCAGGAAAATCATGATGGAAATGGCGGAGGAGTAGCCATAGTTGTTGGTGATGAAGGCATTCTCATACGCATAGGTGATGATGGTGTGGATGTGCGCCCCTGTCTGGGAACCCACCTGCTGGGTCATCAGGTAAATGATGTCGAACTGCTTGAAGGTGGTGAACAGGGTAATCATCACCGATGGACCGATAATGGGCTTCAGGCATGGCAGGGTGATGGATACCGCCTGGCGGACAGGCCCTGCGCCATCCAGGGTAGCGGATTCGTAATAGCTGCGGTCAATGGCCTTCAGGCCGCCATCCATGATCATAATCATAAAGGGCAGCGCCAGCCACAGGTTGACCGCCGTGCAGCACAGAAACGCGCTGGCGTCACCCTGCAGCCAGCGGACGGTCAGCCCGGTGAGCTGGTTCATCCACTGGGTCAAAAGGCCAAACTGGCTGTTGAACATGCCGGTTTTCCACAGGAGGATGCTCACATACCCGGGCATGGCCCAGGGAAACATGAGGATGGTTTTGTACACATTCCGCATGGGAAGGCGTTTCACGTTCAGCAGGTTGGCAATCAGGAAGGCAATGGCCAGCTGCAGGCCCATGTTGACAATCGTCCACAGGATGGTCATGCCCAGGGCGGCAAGAAACCCGGAATCGAACACCAGCAGCGCACGGGTGTAATTGTCAAAGCCAATCAGGTCGAAATTAAACCAGTGGTAGGTGTTCATGTTGGTGAAGGAAATGTACCCGGTGTAGAGGATGGGAAAGACCACAATGAGGAAAATCAGCACCAGGGATGGTGCGGACACCAGGTAGGCCGCGACGGTTTTTCTTGCGGCATGGGGGCGTGCAGGCTGTTTCATCATTTCATTGCCTCAATCAGCTCAAGGGCCTTCTTCTGTGCGGCAGCGGCGGCGGTGGGAATGTCCTGCCCGCTCATGTTCACGTTGGTCAAAAGGTTGCCGGTCACCGTCCACATCACGTCCATTTCGGGAATGTTGGGCATGGGGATGGCGGTTTGAGCGGTTTGCTTCATGGCCATAATCAGCTCATCCCCGGTAACCTCCTCCAGGGTGTAGCAGCTTTCCCTGGCGGGGGCGCAGCCGCTGACCCTGGCAAGCCTCACGCTGACCTCCGGCTGCATCAGCACTTGCAGCACCCGGGTGATGGCCTCACCCTTCTGCTGGGCCTGCACCTTCAGCACATGCAGGCCCTGGATGCCGGAATAGGGCGCCAGGGGCAGGCCTGTTTCGTCCACCAGGGGCATGGGCGCAATGCCCACATCAATGCCCGCCGCCCGCACCGTGGGCACAAACCAGGGCCCGGCAATGGTGGCGTGGGCCATTCCCTCGGTGAAAAGGGTGTTTACGGTGGCGTATTCCGTTTCGCCGGGCATGTAATCCACAAACTTCTTGTGGTACGATAGCGCGGAAATCACCGGAGCGCTGTCCAGACAGGGAACACCATCCCCGGTAATCAGGCTGCCGCCAAAGCCGTGAATCCACCCGGCGGCGTAGTAGGGCGTGGCATGCTGCTCCACAAAGCCGTAATGACCATACTTGGTTTTCCGCTGCATGTAGGCGTAAAGCGCCTCAGTGGTGGCGGGCACATCCTCCGGGGACATGTACTTATTGTTGTACATGAACAGCAGGGTTTCAAAGTACAGGGGCACCTGGTACACCTGGCCCTTGTAGGTTGCGCCCTGCACGGTCAGGGGCACATAGTCCGCCAGCGCGTCCTGGCCCAACAGCTCGGTGACAGGGGTCAGGATGCCCATCTCCGCATACACGCCAATTTTGTCGTGGGCGAAAAAGTACATGTCCGGCGCGGCATTTTTGTCGTTGCCCACCAGCTTCAGGGATTCTGTCATGCCGGTTTTCTTTTCAAACACCACATGAATGTCCGGCTCCAGGCACTGGGCGGCCTCCTCCAGCACGGCAATAACGGCATCCTCCTTGTCGTGCCAGATGGTGATGGTCACAGGGCCTGCGGCCTGATTGTCAGTTGAACCGGTGCAGCCTGTCAGCAGGAATAGAATGCTGACCAGCAGCAAACACAAAGCCTTACGCATGACTGATTCCTCCTATGAAGTGAGCGATGATAGCGAAAACAGGAGAGGAGACAGCTTCTCCTCTCCTGCGAAGGTGTAGGTTACTCGGCGGGCTTTTCGTAGGCCACGGTGGCTTCCTCAGCGCTGAGGACGGTCACATACAGGTCTTTCCCTGCATCGACCCGCAGGTCGGAGGTCTGCACACTGCCTTCATTGGCGTTGATAATCACGCTGTTAATCCAGCCGGGCACGGTGATGGCATACCAGCCGTCCTCACCGGCAGCCAGGGGATCGCCGGGCCAGGCGGCAAAGGCGTTGGTGCCGGAGGGATGCTCCCAGGCCCACAGGCAGGGTGCGGCCCAATCCTCGGGTACCTTGGCGTAAACGGTGATGTCCGCAGCCTTGGGGGCAGTAGGATCGTCATAGGTGACCTCCACGGCGCCGTCGGCAGCAACGGTGACCCACAGGTCGGCGGCATCCAGGTCCTTCAGGTCGGCGGTCTGCACGGTGCCGCCGTTGGCGCTGATGATGATGCAGTTGCACCAGACGGGCACATAGGCGGCATACCAGCCGTTCTCATTGGGCTTCATGCTGCGGCCGGGCCAGGCAGCAAAGGCGTTCTTGCCAGAGGGATCCTCCCAGGCCCAAAGGCCGGGGTTTTCCCAGGAGGCATCCACATGGGCATACACGGTGAAGTGCTGGCTGTAGGCAGGCGCTTCGCCGGTGGTCTGCGCCTCGAAGGACACAGCGGCGGTTTTGTTCTCCGCCACAGTAATCCAGGCGGACTGCTTGTCAATCTTGATTTCGTCAGTCTGCACACTGCCTTCATTGGCGTTGATAATCACGCTCTCCATGCCGGCAGGCAGGTAGATGTAGTACCAGCCTTCGTTGGCGGGGTCGGGCTCCATCATGTCGCCGGGCCAGGCGGCAAAGGCGTTGGTTCCGTCGGCACTCCAGGCCCACACACAGGGCCAGGACCAATCCGCAGGCACTTGGGCGTATACCACCAGCATGTCGGCTTCCTCTGCCATGGCGGGCAGCATGGGCAGCAGCATGAGGCAAAGCAGCAGGGCAACCAGTTTCTTCATCATCGTTTCCTCCTTTTTTCTGGTCATAACGGGTATGCTGTAATTCAAGTATATCCCACCCAAAAGGAAAGTCAACAGGAAAGAAGGAAACCGGTTTCCACTGCAAAAGCCTTGAAAATCAACGGTTCTGCGGAATGGTGGAGGCGAAGGCCAACGGGTGTTTCTCCCGGCTGCCGGGCAAAAAAAGGCAGGACAGCCCTTTGGGAGCCACCCTGCCCGGGAGGATTATTCGGTTTATCCGCGCACCCTGCGCCGGTCGTTCCACAGCCAGAGCAGCGCCATCAGGCAGGCCAGGCTGATGCCAGCCAGCGCGACCACGGGGAAGCCATCGCCCGTGGCAGGCATGGCATTGGTGACGATGAAATCATAGCTGCACTGGATGGAGCCATCCTCCCTGCACTGGAAGGTGGCGGTCAGCTTATGCTGTCCGGTGGCCAGGCCGGCAAGCGCCTGCCGGGCAATGGTTATGGTGCAGGCATCGGTGGTCTCCTCCATGGTCATGCTCTTGGGGGAAACGGTAACGCCGTCAATCTCGATGGTGTAGGCTACCACATCGTTGGGATCGCCAAAGGAAACCTCCATGGGGCCGTTGCCGTCCCAGGTCAGGCGATCATCGTCCACCGTGCTGGCAACAAGCGCCGTTTCATCCATGGGATCGCTGACCGTGGGCTGCTTGATGCCAATGCTGATGTAGTTTGTGCTCTTGGGCATTTCGGAGCTCTTGAAGTGGTAGTATACCAGCGGCTCCAGATGGGGCTTGTCCAGGCTGCCGCCGGTCTTCTGGTTGCGAACCATGTGGGCCTCCACACTGTCGGCCGAAAAGGTTCTGCCACAGTAATACAGGGGATAGGCGTCGCTGGGCCGGATTACAAAGGACCAGCTGTTGTTTGCACCGGGGATTTTGGGCATGGCGGCATCACCGAAGAAAATGTCGTACAGGGTTTTCTTTCCGCCGTAATCGTTGTAGATGGTAGCCAGCTGGTCGTAGGTAATCAGCTGCTGATTCTTTCCGTTGTAGGTGGTAACGGGCTTCCAGAAGGGCGCATAGGGCCTGTTTACAAGGGAGCCGTGCTCGCCGCGCGCCCGCAACGCACCCTGCGGGCCTTCCTTTGTCATCTCGTAGCGGTTGAAATTGAGGGTACCCTTCTTGGGGTTATCCTGGGGGACGGGGGTCTTCTTAGCCAGGTAGAAAACCATTTCGTGGCCGGGCACCCAGTAATACCTGTCGCTGGTGCGCTCCTGAATGACCTGAATGGTGCTGATCTTCTTGATGTAATCGTCCAGCTTCGCCAGCTGCTGCTTCAGCACGGCGGCGGAGGCGCGATCCTTGGGGTGAGCGGCGTTCCACTCATCAATCTCCTCGATACGGGCGCACAGGGAGAGCTTATCCACCGTGGCTGCCGCCACAAAGCCTGCCAGCGCATTGGCCTCGAACTCGAGAATCTCTTCATAGGCCTGGTTTTCCCACTTATAGTTGCCGGAAAGGCGCACGGACTCGTAATACATGTCGAACAGGGTGCCAAAGTCGCCGTTGGCCATGCGCATCCTGGTTAGCAGGTATTGGGCATAGGTGATGGCCCGGGTGTCAAAATCGCTGATGGAGCCGGTGGGCTTCAGGCCTGCCTGCCGCTTGGGAATCACATAGAGCAGGGTGTTTTTGCGGTCCTGGGCTGCGATATCAGCGGCATCTGCCAGGGCCTTTGCCTTCGCGGCAGGATCCTTGATGGCCTCCGCATCCTTTTTTGCCTTCGCCAGCTCCTGGTCAATATCCTTCAGTGCGTTGAAGGCGATCTGTCCTTCGTCCTGCCAGGTCCACTTGACGAAGCCGTTGATTTCCGACAGGAGGGAACTGGAAACCACCTCGTGGTCCAGCTTGTCAATATGCCGGCTGATGGCCTCGTTGCTCTCCAGCAGCGCCTCCAGCTTGGAAGCGACGCCGTCGTCTGGCTGATTGGCGCCAAAGGTCATCGCGTAAAAGGAGTCCAGGCCCCAGTTGATGGCCTTGGTTCCGGCTGCCTGAGCGGCCTTGGTCAGAATCCAGTTGATCAGCGCCGCCGTGGTCAAAGCGCTGTTGCTGGCGGAACCCTCTGCCAGGGCGGCAGTGCCGCTGCCCGTAACCAGCAGGACAATGGTGAGCAAAAGTGCAAATGCCCTTTTCATCCGTGTTTCCTCCTTTTTTGATACCCACATCCCCGCAGCTGTGTAAAATGGGACAAAAACGCCCATATGCCATTATAGCATACGGGCATGCAAATTGTGTTACGCAATAGTTGTTTTTTTCTATAATTCCGGTAATATTTTGCCAGCATCAGCCCAGCAGGTTGTGCAGAAGCGGCACCAGCTCCATGGGGGAACTGACCCGGTAGTCCGCCTGGGCGTATTCGGCCTCATTGCCAAAGCCATAGCAGGCTGCCACCGTGGGCACGGCATTGGCCTTGCCAGCCAGAATGTCGCTGAGCCTGTCGCCCACCATGACGCAGCGGGAAGGCAGCAGCTCGGACAGCATGTCGCCCAGCACCTGCGGCTTGGTTTTGCCGGGAATGCAGCCTTGCATCCGGGTGAAGAAGCCATCCAGCCCGGTGAATTTGGCGGAGAAGTTCAGGTACTCCTGCAATCCATTGCTGACCACCACCATGTCCGCCAGGGGGCGAAGGGCGCAGAGCATTTCCTCCACACCGGGGAACAGCGTGAGTGTTTGGGCAATCAGCTCCATTTCGCAGGCGGTGCGGGTGCGGCGGTATTCCTCCGCCCGCTCCGGGGGAACGCCCAGCATGGGTACAGTTTCCTCATAGGTTGGGCCGTTGCAGGCGCGGAGGGTGGCCTCGTCCACGGGGGGAAGGCCCATGCGCTCCAGGGTCAGGCTCACCTCCCGGATGCACAGCTCCATGCTGTCACCCAGGGTGCCATCCCAGTCGAAGAAGATAATCGGTCTGTTCATGCTTTACTTCCTTTTCAGCACCAATCGCTTGGTGAAATAGTTCCACACCATCACCAGAAGGGTGGAGATGATTTTGGCAACCATGTAGTGGATGCTCATGACACCGGTCATCAGCCACATGAAAAGCTCGTTCAGGCCCAGGCCGATGCCGCTGGTCAGCAGGAAGGAGGCCTTTACCCCGGCACCGCCATCCTGGGCGCCTGTGAACACCCACCTGATGCAAATGACATAGTTGGCGACAACGGAAATCAGGAAGGCAATGCCGGTGGCGATGAGCACCGGCAGGTGCAGCAGCTCCACCATCAGCGTCAGGCAGAGAAACTCCAGCACAAAGCATATGCCGCCGGTGAAGGCGAAGCGGAAGATTTCTGCCAGCTGAGGAAAACGGTCAGCCAGGGACTGCAGCTTGCAAAGTAGCTTTTTCATGATCAGCGCTCCTTCATCTTCACATTTTCCTGGCCCAGGATGGTGTACAGGCGCTTCAGGCAGTCCTCCGTGCCATCGCACCAGCTGAGCCTGGGTGCCAGCAGGGTGACTTTCTCCTCCGGCAGGTGCAGGTACACCGGCACGCTGCCCGGGTGCAGGGAAAGCAGGGTGGTAACCCTGTCCATCATGCTGCGCTCCAGCTTGATGAACAGCTTTCGCTGGGCCTGCTGGGCAGCCTGCGCATCGGTCATCGGCGGCTGGGAGCGCTGGGCGGGCGCCCTGGAGGCAAGCGGCTTCCACTCCTCCAGGGGAACCACCCTGTCCACCAGCAGCTTGGGGGATTCTTCCTCCCGGATGGACAGCTTGCCGTAGAGCACCACCAAATCATCAGCTGCCATCATGCCCTGGTAACGTTCGTACACCTTGGGGAACACCAGGCACTCAATCTGCCCGGTTAAATCCTCCAGGGTAACAAAGCCCATGTAAGCGCCCTTCTTGGTGGCCTTGCCCTTGACCTCCGTCAGGATGCCGCCCATTTCCACGGCCCGGCCATCCAGGGCGAAGCCGTGATCCTCCCACTCCTCCATGCCTTCCAGGTCGGCGGTGGAGAAGGGCAGCTCCGCCAGAATGTCCCGGTAATCGTCCAGGGGATGCCCGGTGATGTACACGCCGGACACTTCCTTTTCAATGGCCAGGCGGGTGCGCAGGGGGAAATCCGGAATGTCCGGCAGGGGTGTGTGGGCCTCCAGCAGGGGCGCATCATCCCCGAAGGTCATATCGAACAGGCTCAGCTGCCCGGCAACATTCTGCTTATACCGGCTGATGGAGGCATCAATGGCGGACTCGAACACGGCAAGCATCTGCGTGCGCCTGGCGCCGGAGAAATCGAAGGCACCGGCGCGGATCAGGTTTTCCACGGCCCGCTTGTTGCACAGGCTGGGATCGAAACGGTGGCAGAAATCGAAAATATCCTTGAAGGGCCCGCCGGCGCTGCGCTCCCGCATGATGGATTCCACCGCACCCTGGCCCACGGTTTTCACCGCACCCAGGCCAAACAGGATGCCCAGGGAGCCATCCTCCTGCCGCTGAACGGTGAACTTCCAGCCGGAGTGGTTCACGTCCGGCGGCAGAATGTCAATGCCTTTGCTGCGGCAATACTGGATGTACCCGGCAATCTTCCCCGGGTTGCCATACACGCTGTTGAGCATGGCTGCCATGAAGGGCACAGGGTGGTACCGCTTCAGCCAGCCTGTCTGCACGGCGACAACCGCATATGCCGCCGCGTGGGACTTGTTGAAGGCGTAGGAGGCGAAGGAAATCATCTCATCGTAGATATGGTTGGCAACATCCTCCGGCACACCGTTGCGGATGCAGCCGGGGATGGACACGGTGCCATCCGCCTCCACCATGCCATGGACGAAGAACTCCCGCTCCTGCTCCATCACCTTGTGCTTCTTTTTTGCCATGGCACGGCGCACCAGGTCGCTGCGGCCGTAGGAATAGCCTGCCAGGTCGCGGACAATCTGCATCACCTGCTCCTGGTATACCATGCAGCCGTAGGTCACGTCCAGAATGGGGCGCAGGAGAGGCGTTTCGTACTGGACGGAGGAGGGATCCATCTTGCCCTGGATGTAGCGGGGAATGGAATCCATGGGCCCGGGACGATACAGGGAAATGGCGGCGATAACATCCTCAAAGCAGGCAGGCTTCATGCTGGTGAGGAAGCTGGTCATGCCGCTGCCCTCCAGCTGGAAAACGCCATTGGTGTCCCCGGAGGAAATCATTTCATACACGGCAGGATCGTCCAGGGGGATGTCCTCGGGCCTCATGACCACACCCTGCAGGCGCATCATGTCCAGCGTGTCACGGATAACGGTCAGGGTGCGCAGGCCCAGGAAGTCCATTTTCAAAAGGCCCAGCCGCTCAATGGTGGTCATGGGGTATTGGGTGGTAATCACCTCGTCGTTCCTTTGCAGGGGAACGTATTCCATCACGGGTTTGCCGGTAATCAGCACACCGGCGGCGTGGGTGGAGGCGTGGCGGGGCATGCCCTCCAGGGTCATGGCGGTGTCAATCAGGCGCTTAACCCCGCTCTGCTCCTCATACATGGCTTTCAGCATGGGGGAGAGCTTCAGCGCCTTTTCCAGGGTCATGCCCAGGTCGAAGGGAATGGCCTTGGCAACCGCGTCCACGTCCTGGTAGCTCATGCCCAGCACCCGGCCCACGTCCCGCACAACACCCTTGGCAGCCATGGTGCCGAAGGTGATAATCTGGCTCACATGGTCGGCGCCGTACTTCCGGGCCACATAGTCAATCACCTCCTGCCGGCGCTCGTAGCAGAAGTCCACGTCGATATCCGGCATGGTGACTCGTTCCGGGTTTAGAAAGCGTTCGAACAGGAGCTGGTATTTCAGGGGATCCAGCATGGTGATGCCCAGGGAGTACGCCACAATGGAGCCTGCGCCGCTGCCGCGCCCCGGGCCTACCATAATGCCATGGCTCTTGGCGTAGTGGATGAAGTCCCACACGATGAGGAAGTAATCCACATACCCCATGCCGGTGATAACGCCCAGCTCGTACTTCAGCCGGGTGTAGGGCTCATC
The DNA here is from genome assembly GCA_964383815.1 of uncultured Faecalibacterium sp. Lineage (GTDB taxonomy): Bacteria > Bacillota > Clostridia > Christensenellales > Aristaeellaceae > UBA11524. The sequence continues at coordinate 39,453 of CAYLIC010000003.1, forward strand.
GCCGTCTTTGGCGCTGGGATACAGCCTGGCAATGCCCTCCCGGCACAGCCGGGTGAGCATCTCCAGGGCGGTTTCCCCGGTGGGAACAGGGTACTGGGGCAGGCGGGTGACCCCAAACTCGAAGGTGACGTTGCAGCGCTGAGCAATCTCGTGGCTGCGGTCAACGGCCTCGGGGCAGGCACGGAACAGCTGGCGCATTTCCTCCTCGCTCTTCACATAGAGCTGGGTGGTTTCCATGCGCATGCGGGATGTATCGTCCAGGGTTTTGCCGGTCTGGATGCACATGAGCACTTCCTGGGCGGCAGCATCCTTCTCCTCCAGGTAATGGCAGTCGTTGGTGGCAACCAGGGGCACGTCCATCTCGTGGGCAATCTGAATCAGCCTGGGCAGCACCAGCTTTTCCTCGCGGATGCCGTGATCCATAATCTCCACATAGAAGTTGTCTCTGCCGAAAATGTCCTGCATTTCCCGCACATAGGCGCGGGCCGCGTCCCACTGGTCGTTCAGGAGCAGCTTGGGCAGGTCGCCGGAAAGGCAGGCGGAGAGGCAAATCAGTCCCTCGTGGTGCTGGCGGATAAGGCTGTAGTCAATCCTGGGGCGGTAGTAATAGCCGGTGAGGAACCCCTCGGAAATCAGGTGCATCAGGTTCTGGTAGCCGGTGTTGTTTTCGCACAGGAGAATCAGGTGGCTGTACTCCCGGTTCATGGCGGATTTGTCCAGCCTGTCCCGGCACACATAGGCCTCGCAGCCGATGATGGGCTTCAGGCCTGCGTCCTTCATGGCGGAATAGAAGTCAATCACGCCGTACATCACGCCGTGATCGGTAATGGCGCAGCTGTCCATGCCCAGGGCCTTCACCTTTTCCACCAGCCTGGGGATGCGGCATGCGCCATCCAGCAGGCTGTATTCCGTGTGCAAATGCAGGTGTGTAAAGCTCATGCCAACCTCCTTGAGTGCAAATCTTCTCATGTTCCATTATAGCGGGAGAAGCACACTTTTGCAACAAAAAGAAGCGGCGAAAAACCGCCGCTTAAGAGGAACTGAGCTTTACTTCACCGGGCGAATAAGAATCAGGGGTGTCAATTCCCCGCCCTGGCCGCAGGGGTTGTCCTTCAGTGCGTCCTGGATCTGCCCGTCCGTCAGGGGGAAGCCATCGCACTTGCCCAGCTGGTTCTGGTCGATGTCGTTGGCATCCATGATCACCACGGGCATGCCGGTGTTCTTCGCCATTTCGTTGGACAGGGCCACAGGGTTTTCCGGGTTGATGAGGGCCAGGGTCTTGTACCGCTCGAAGCTGGAGCGGAAGTAGAAGCCGTCAATGCCCGCCACGCCGTGTCCGCAGATTTTGTAGAACAGGCCCTTCACGCCGAAAGGCCGGGTAATGGCGGAAACAAAGCCAGCCAGCAGCACCCTGGGCAGGCCCACCATGTCAATCACCAGCTGGAGCTTGTAGGGCTCGTGCATGCCAACGCCGGTGGAGTTGATGCCGGCAAACCGGGCCATCAGCTTGGCAAAGAAGCCCAGCCTCATGTCCTCCATCTTCTTCACGTTGCCGGTGCACATGGCCATCACCTTGGCGGTAATGGCAACGCAGTCCCCATTCTGGTACAGGGGACGGACGTACTTCTCCAGCAGGGCGGATGCATCCTCGCCCACCTCGACAAAGTGGGTCTGAATGGCATAGCGGTCATACCGGGCGCCGTCCCTGCCCGTCAGGCGACCCCGGTCGAAATACACAAGGCCGTCCTGCTCACGGCGCTGTTCATCAAGGTTGCGGGAAGCTGCATTACCCATCTCAAGTGCCTCCTTACAATAGCTTCGTTCCATACCTGCCTATTGTACAACGCTTTCCCAGCCCTGTCAAATTTATCTTCCGCCGGGAAAAAGCGAAATATGCACCCAAAGGAAAACCCGCCCCGGTGACGGAGCGGGCCTGCAGGCGCAATGCCGGTTACTCGTTGGTATAGTTGTCGAAGTAGCCCTGGATGTACACAATGGGGGTGCCCTTGTCGCCAGAGCCGGAGGTCAGGTCGCACAGGGAGCCAATCAGGTCGGTCAGGCGGCGGGGTGTGGTGCCCTGGGCAGCCATTTTGCCCACCAGGCTGGAGCCGTCCTTCTTCTGGATGGCGCCCTTGATGGCGTCGCGCAGGGCCTCGCCGGACAGGCCGGCAAAGTCGTTATCCGCCAGGTACTTCAGCTTCAGCTCGTTGGGTGTGCCCTCCAGGCCGGGGGTGTAGGCGGGCGAAACCACCGGGTCAGCCAGCTCCCAAATCTTGCCCACAGGATCCTTGAAGGCGCCATCGCCGTAGACCATCACCTCAATGTGCTTGCCGGTGGCCTTCAGCAGCCGATCCTGAATGTCCTCCACCAGGTCCTGGCACTCCCGGGGGAAGAGCTTCACGGTGTTCTCGGTGGCCTTGTTGGAGCCCAGCAGGCCATAGCGGGCGTTGTAGCCGCTGCCGTTCACCGGGGCGGTCATAATCTCGTCCAGGCCGAAAATCCGCTCGCCGCCGGCGTCCTTCAAAAGGCGCTTGGTGCGCTGGCGGGTGTGAATGTCGCAGTTGATAACGTTCTTGGTGTAGTTGAGGATGGTACGGCAGTCGTTGGCGAAGATGATTTCCACCTCCGCGCCACAGCTGCGAATCAGGTCGCCGTAGTATTCCACATAGTCAACGCCGGTGAAGGGATGCTTGATGGAGCCGAACATGGCGCGGTAGCGCTCCTCGGTCAGCACATCCTTATAGGGGTCAACGTTATGCTTGTCCATCAGATCCCAGTCGATGAGGTGATTGCCCACCTCGTCTGCCGGGTAGGACAGCATGAGCACCACCTTTTTGCAGCCCTTGGCGATACCCCGCAGGCAGATGGCGAAACGGTTGCGGCTGAGAATGGGGAAGATGACGCCCACGGTTTCCCCGCCCAGCTTGGTGCGCACATCCTGTGCAATGTCCTCCACGGAGGCGTAATTGCCCTGGGAGCGGGCCACAATGGCCTCCGTCATGGCGACAACGTCCCTGTCCCTGGGGGTAATGCTGCCCTCGTCAATCGCGGCCTGAATGGAATCCACCACGATCTTAGCCAGGTCGTCGCCCTCACGGATGATGGGCGCGCGAACGCCCATGGATACAGTACCGATCATACGGCTCATGAAAACACTCCTCATTTCTGTAAAAGGCGTAGCTGCAGCTGCAAGGTTCTTTTACTTCGATATTATACAGCATTTTTTCACTTTGGCAATGAGAAAAATTGTGCTTTGCGTGATTTTTTTTGTTATCGGCTGTAGTGCCCGGTGAGCACCTCGTTGATATAGGCATCCCGGTGGGGGAGGTTGGGGTCGTTGAGGGCGATGGCGGCGGCGGCCTGGTTGTCATAGGGCAGGGCGATGATGCTGAAGGTCAGGGGAGAGGGCGATGAAGTTTTTTCACCCTCCACCATCAGGGCGTGGGCCCGGCTGACACCCATGCTGTTGCCAATGCTGCCGGTGTTGATGATGTAGCCATCGTGCAGGGAGCGGACAAAGGGCCGGTGGCTGTCGGCAAAAATCACGCCGCCAAAGGCCTCGCCGTCCCTGCGGAAGGCCTGGGACAGGAGCGCCTTGTCATCATTCACCTGCATCAGGGGCATAACGGGCCTGCCGTGGAACAGCCGGAAGCGCACGCCGCCCAGGGTCACCTCCGCCTCTCTGGGAAGGCCGTTCAGCCAGGCCATGCGCTCCGGGCCCAGCTGGCTCCAGAAATAGCCGTCGGCGGCGAATTGCCTGCCGCCAATGCCATAATCCCAGTTGCCGCCAAGGCACAGGGTGCAGTGCTGGCGCACCCAGTCGCAGGTTTCGGCATTGCTGGGGCCTTTGCCCACAGCATCCCCCAGAAACCAGATTTCATCCGGCGCCAGGCTTTTCAGGTGCTTGTCCATGGCCTGGGTGGCAGGCAGGTTGCCGTGCAGGTCTGCCAGCATAACGATTCTCATACGCACTCCTTTACGCCGGATAAATCATGGTGTCCCCGGTGCAGTGGGCCAGCACCTGGCAGTAGGCTGCAGCCTCCGCCCTGGCGCCTGCCAGGTCGTGCTCCAGGTAATTGCCGCACTCAATCCTCTTCGCGCCGGGAATCTCGCCCTCAAACCGGGCGGCGAAGGCAAAGGCCTCCCGCACCAGGGCAATGGCGGCCTCCCGGGTGATGCTGTCGCGCAGAATCAGGTAAAAGCCGGTGCGGCAGCCCATGGGGCCAAAGTACACCACCTGGTCGGACAGCTCGCCGGAGCGGACATAGGTGGCAACCAGGTGCTCCAGGGTGTGCATGGCAGGCTGAGCCAGGTAGTCCCCCTGGTTGGGGAACTTCAGCCGCAGGTCGTAGGTTACGTCCTCACCGTCGATGCGGGAGATGTACATACCGGGGGTCAGCAGGTCGTGATTGATGGTGAAGGAGGCAATCTTACGCAGCATGAGCTTCATCCTTTCTGTTTGGGCAGCCCAGGCGATTGGCCAGGCGCTTGCTGACGAGGAGGTAGCAGGGCAGCAGGAACAGGTCGGCGGCAAACCAGGCGGCGGGGTTTGCCAGGCAGGCGCCGCTGAAGCCTATGACGGGCACCAGCAGAACAGCCACGGCGGAGCGGGCAATCATCTCTGCCACGCCTGCCAGCATGGCGGCCCGGGTGAACCCCATGCCCTGGATGGAAAAGCGCAGCAGGTTGACCATCAGCAGCAGGAAATACATGGAGGTGTTGATGGTGATGAACCGGTGGGCCAGGGAGATAACCTGGGTTTCCTCCGGGCTGACGAAAAGGCCGATCAGCGCCGGGCCGAAGCGCCACGCCACAAGGAACACCACCACGGAGTACACGCCGCCCACAAGGATTGCGCCCTTCAGGCCCTGGTGGATGCGGTGCACCTTGCGGGCGCCCACGTTTTGCCCGGCGAAGGTTGCCATGGCTGATGCCAGCGCCTCGAACACGCAGGCAAACAGGTTGCCCAGCTTGCCACAGGCGGCAACCGCCGCCACGGCAATGGTGCCCAGGCCGTTGATCGCCGTTTGGATAATCACGGAGCCAATGGCGGTGATGGAGTACTGCAGGCCCATGGGAATGCCCATGCCCACCAGCTGCCGGCACATTTCCGGGCGGAAGCGCCGGTCGTCCCGGGAGAGCTGCAGGATGGGGAAGCGCTTCACCATCACCAGCAGGCAGCCCAGGCCGGAAAGCAGCTGGCTGATCACCGTGGCAATGGCGGCGCCTGCCACGCCCATGTGCCCGTACAGGATGAACACCACATCCAGCACAATGTTCACCAGGGCCGCCATGGCGATGAAGTACACGGGGGTCTTGCTATCGCCCAGGGAGCGGAGAATGCTGCTGCACAAGTTGTACAGAACGGTGACGGGAATCGCCAGGAAAATGGGCTGGATGTAGGCGGTAGCATCGGCGATGATGTCCTCCGGGGTGTTCAGCAGGCGGAGCATCCACGGGCACAACAGCCCGGTGACCACGGCCAGCACCACGCTGAGCACCGCGCTGACGTATGCGGCGTTTGCCACAAAGCGGCGCAGCTCGGTTTCATCCTGGGAGCCGAAGGCCTGGGCGATGGGAATGGCAAAGCCGGAGCATATGCCTATGCAGAACCCCAGAATGAGGAAGTTGATCGCGCCGGTGGAGCCGACAGCCGCCAGCGCATTGGCGCCGAGAAAGCGGCCCACAATGGCGGTATCCACAAAATTGTACAGCTGTTGAAACAGAAAGCCAAACAGCAGCGGAACGGTGAAGCCCAGCACCAGCCGGATGGGCGAGCCCTGGGTGAGATCCTTCACATTAGAACGAGGCATACGGTGTTTTATCCTTTCGCAGCAAAAGTTTCTTCGTTCCCTGTATAGCACAGTTCAGGCCGTTTGGCAAGCGGTCAGATTTGGGCAAAAAGCGTGGAAAATGCACAGGTTGCGCTAGGCCAGGGGCAGCTCGAACCAGAAGGTGGAGCCTTCACCCTCCCGGCTGGTGACACCATAGGGTGCATGGTGCTGCTCCAGAATCCCCTGGACGATGGAAAGCCCCAGTCCACTGCCGATGATGGCCCGCCTGTGGGTGTCGTGGGTGCGGTAGTACCGGTGCCAGATCAGGGGCAGCTCCTCCTGGGGGATGCCCTTGCCCGTGTCGCGGATGCTGATGCGCACACGGCCTGCCACCCGCTGCTGGGTGACAAACACCTGCTTGCTTTCGCCGGTGTAGGTCAGCGCATTGCCAATCAGGTTGTATGCCACCTGACCAATGCGCCCTTCATCGGCAGAAACGGTGAAGTGCTCCTCCGGTGCAAAGGTTACCTGGTAACCATCGGATGCCACCAGCTTGCCAATGCGCTGGATGATGCTCTCCAGTGCGGCTGTCAGGTCGAAGGTGGCGATGGTCATGGGCAGGGAGCCGGCCTGGAGCCGGGAGAAATCCAGCACCTCGCCCACCAGGGAGGACAGGCGGGCGGTTTCGTCAATGATGATCTGCATATTCTCCGGGGTGTTCTCCCCGGGCAGGTCCCGCATGACCTCCGCATAGCCGCCAATCATGGTCAGGGGCGTGCGGAGATCGTGGCTGATGTTGGCAATCAGCTCATGCTGCAGGCGCTCCACCTGGCTCAGCTCCTCCGCGGCCCGGGCCAGGGTGGTGTTCAGCTCCGCCATTTCCCGGTAGTTTCCGCCGTGCCTGGGCGGTGCGTATTCGCCGTGGGCCAGCGCCTTGGCGGCCTGGTTGGTTTCAATAATGGGGCGGGACACGTTGCGTGAAATCAGCGCCGCCAGGCCCAGGGCGCCCAGCAGCACCACCACAGTAATCAGCATCAGCTGGGAGCGCAGGGTGGTAACGGTGGCATCCAGCGGGGTAATGATGGTGTTCAGCAGCAGGTAGCCGGTGCCGCCCTGGGGCAGGGTGATGCGCCGGGTGTACAAAAGGCTCTGCTGGGGGGTCTCCTGCATGGGCGGCACCATGCCAACAAAGCGCCGTGCGTTGTAGGCATCGTTGCGGTACAGCTGCACAATAAACTGCTCCAGCAGGGCGGAGCCATCCTCCGGCGCCCGCTCGCACCACCAGCTCAGGTCGCGGATGTCCATCCGGTGGATAAGGCAAAACTGGGTGTCCTCGCTGGAGAGCACCGGGCGATACTTGCCATCCAGCACCAGGATGCACACATCGTTTTGCTTGGCAAGCTGGTCGGCAAGCACCTTCACTTCACTATTGTCCAGGTTGTCCAGCACGGCGCTGGCGGCGGCGGAAACCTGGTTTGTCTTGTAATAACGGTAGAAATCGTCCAACCAGACGATTTGGAAGAGCCACATGGTGCCAATCACAAACGCAACAAAGAGCACCAGATAGAGCATGATGCGGCTTCTGATGCCCACTTTGCTGCCGGATTCATTCTTTCTCAAAGCGGTATCCCACTCCTCTGAGGGTGGTAATCAGCCCGGCGCTGTCGCCCAGCTGGCGGCGCAGGAGCTTGATGTGGGTGTCCAGAGTGCGGTCGTCACCGAAGAAGTCGTAGCCCCAGACCTTGCTGATCAGCGTTTCCCTGGTTAGGGCAATGCCCCGGTTGCGGACCATGAAGAAGAGCAGGTCGTACTCCTTGGGGCTCAGGTCCAGGGGCTGTCCCTTCAGGGTGACCCGGCGGGCGGTGAAGTCCACCGCCAAATCGCCCAGGATAACGGTGTCGCTTTCCGGGGCGGCGGCGCCGCAGCGCTTGAGGATGGCGCCCACGCGCATCATCAGCTCCTTGGGGGAAAAGGGCTTGACCACATAGTCGTCAATGCCCAGCTCGAAGCCGTGAATCCTGTCGTATTCCTCACCCCGGGCGGAGAGCATCAGCATGGGCACCTGGCTGGTCTTGCGTATCTCCCTGCAGGCGGAAAAGCCGTCCAGCTCCGGCATCATAATGTCCATGATAACCAGGTCGTACGGCTGGCGGCGGCACAGATCCACGGCCTCCATGCCATTGGTGGCTTCCTCCACCTCATAGCCTTCAAACACCGCGTATTTGCGTATCAGCCCGCGAATCTTCTGCTCATCGTCCACAATCAGCAGTTTCATAGCATCACCTCAAAAGAGAGTATATCACATCTGGCAGCATTTGCCCAGGGAAAATCAATGCAGGCGCAGCTGCAGGGTTGCTGTTTCCTCCTCGCTCCGGCGAACCTCCAGGCACATCTGCCTTTGGGCCTTGGCAAGCAGCGCCTCCAGCTGGAGGATGTCCGCCACACGGGTTCCATCGGCCCGGAGCAGCACATCCCCCGGGCGGATACCTGCCCGGTCTGCCGGGCTGCTGTCCTGTACAGCCAGCACGGAAATGCCCTCCTCGCCGTCCAGCAGCATCAGCCCGAGGGCAGCCATGCGGGTGGCGCTTTCCGCAGGCTCTGGGGCAAAAGGATGATGGCAGAGGATAGCGCCGCCAGCCAGCAGGCAAAGGGCCAGCAGAAGAACAATCAGCCTGCGTTGCATGGGTGCTCCCTCCTTTTTCCGCTATCCTAACCGCCAATGGTGACGGGTGTATGAACCTGGCTTGAATGGAAAATGAAATCGTGCTATACTGGGCCATATCCTGCCGAAGGAGGGGTGATGATGGCAAAGCGTGACAGGCTGGCGGGCAACACGGCAACCGGCTGGCTGAAGCTGATTGCCCTGGTGTTCATGTTCTGCGACCACGCGGGGAAGATGCTCCTGCCCGGCGTGCCGGAGATGCGCGTGCTGGGGCGCGTGGCCTTTCCGCTGTATTGCTGGTGCATGGTGGTGGGCTTCCACTACACACGCAGCGTGCCCAGGTATATCCTGCGGGTGCTGGCGGTGGGAATCATCTCCCAGCCGCTGTACAAGCTGGCCCTGAACCACACCTGGAAGGAACCGAACATTTTCCTCACCCTGGCGCTGGCCCTGTGCGCCCTGTGGGGCATGCGGGAGAGGAAGCTCCTCAGCCACATCTGGGCACCGGCGCTGGCCCTGATGGCCGCTGTGCTGCTGAACTGCGACTATGGCTGGAAAGGTGTGCTGCTGGTGCTGCTGCTGTATGGCGCACGGCACAGCCGGAGCACCCTGGCGGCGGTGATGGTGGCCTTCTGCCTGTACTGGGGCACTGGCTCCGGCCTGGTGACGGATTTCTTCGGTATCCCGCTGAACGTGGTGCCTGCACCCTTCAGCCAGCTGACATCGCCCTTTTTGCGCACGCAGGCCATGGCGATTCTCGCCTTGCCGCTGATGCTGTGCACCTTCCCCAGGGATGTGAAGCTGCCGGCCTGGGTCAGCTATGGGATTTATCCGGCGCACCTGGTGCTGCTGTACGCCCTGGAGCAGTTTTTTTGAGCGCCTGCGGTTTTTTGGCTGTATTTTTGTTGTCCGCCGGGTCAAAATGAACTATAATGTAGAATCATCACGGAGCAAGGAGCGGGAGTATGCGCTTTACGAAGATGCAGGGCATCGGCAACGATTACATTTATGTTAACTGTTTTGAGGAAACCGTCCGGGATCCGGGGGCACTGGCTGTGCGCATGAGCAGGCCGCATTTCGGCGTGGGCAGCGATGGTCTTGTGCTGATTGAGCCCAGCGATGTGGCGGATTTCGGCATGCGAATCTTCAACAGCGATGGCAGCGAAAGCGAAATGTGCGGCAATGCCATCCGCTGCATTGGCAAATATGTGTACGAGCGGGGACTGACCGACAAGACGGAAATCAGCGTGATGACCGGCGCCGGGCTGAAGCTGCTTGCCCTCCACGCCCGCGGCGGCAAGGTGCACGCCGTGCGGGTGGACATGGGCACGCCGGAGCTGAACCCGCGCCTGGTGCCTGTGGACTTGCCCGGGGAAATCATCCTGGGCCACCGGCTGGAGGTGGGCGGCATGGTGTACCCCATCCACTGCGTGTCCATGGGCAATCCCCATTGCGTGATTTTTGTCAGCGACCCGGACGATGTGGATTTGCAGAGCGTTGGCCCCATGATTGAGAACCACCGGGTTTTCCCCAACAGGACGAATGTGGAGTTTGTGTCCATCAAGGACAGGCATCACCTGCGCATGCGGGTGTGGGAGCGGGGCGCAGGCGAAACCATGGCCTGCGGCACCGGCTCCTGTGCGGCGCTGGTGGCCTCGGTGCTGACGGGCAAATGCGACCGCAGCGCGGAGATTAGGCTCAACGGCGGCGTGCTGCAGATCGACTGGTCTGCCGCGGACAACCATGTGTACATGGAAGGCCCGGCGGAGTTTGTATTCGATGGCCTGTGGCCCGACGAGTAAGGAGGAAAAAGCTGTGTTTCATGTAAACGACCATTTTCAGAAGCTGCCTGGCTCCTACCTCTTTGCGGAGATTGCCCGCCGGGTGAAGGCCTATCAGGAGGCAAACCCGGAGGCGGACATTATCCGCCTGGGTATTGGGGATGTGACCAAGCCGCTGGTGCCTGCGGTGATTGAGGCCATGCACAGGGCCGTGGACGAAATGGGCCGCCAGGAAACCTTCAGGGGTTATGGGCCGGACTTTGGCTATGACTTTCTGGTCAACGCTATCCGCGAAGGCGACTATGCTCAGCGGGGCATTGACATCGCCTATGACGAGGTGTTCATTTCCGATGGTGCCAAGAGCGACGTGGGCAACATTCAGGAGCTGTTCAGCCAGGATGCTGTCATCGCTGTGACCGACCCGGTATACCCTGTGTATGTGGACAGCAATGCCATGGCGGGCCGGGCGGGCGACTATGTGGGCGACCGGTGGAACCGGCTGGTGTACCTGCCCTGCAATGCGGAAAACGGCTTTGTGCCGCCCCTGCCGGACAGGCCCGTGGATGTGATTTACCTCTGCTATCCCAACAACCCCACCGGCACCGTGCTGAACAAGCTGCAGCTGAAGCGCTTTGTGGACTGGGCGAAGGAGCATGGCGCCATCATCATCTACGATGCGGCGTACCGGGCCTTCATCACCACGCCGGATGTGCCCCTGAGCATCTACGAGGTGGAGGGCGCCAGGGATGTGGCGATTGAGTGCTGCTCCTTCAGCAAAACGGCAGGCTTTACCGGCACGCGCTGCGCCTATACGGTTATCCCGCACACGGTGTGCGGCCTGGATGCCATGGGCGAAAAGGTGAGCCTGAACGCCATGTGGAAGCGCCGCATGGCCACCAAGTTCAACGGTGTGAGCTACCCCGTGCAGCGGGCTGCCGCCGCTGTGTACACCCCTGAGGGACAGGCGCAGATCAAGGCTGTTATCGCCAGCTATATGGAGAATGCCCGGGTCATCCGCGAAAGCCTGACGGAACAGGGCTTTACCGTCTTTGGCGGCACGGACGCGCCTTACATCTGGCTGAAGGTGCCAGAAGGCATGACCAGCTGGGCCTTCTTCGACCTGCTGCTGGACAAGTGCCACATTGTGGGCACGCCGGGCTCCGGCTTCGGGCCCAGCGGGGAAGGGTACTTCCGCTTAACGGCCTTCAACACCCTGGAGAAAACCAAGCAAGCCATGGAGCGCCTGAGCAAGTTGAAGGAGGCTTGAAAATGAAGGTGTACCGCAGCATTTCGGAGATGATTGGTCACACACCGCTGCTGGAGGTGGTGAACTACGAGCGGGACAACGGCCTGAACGCCACCATCCTGGCAAAGCTGGAGTGCTTCAACCCCGCAGGCAGCGCCAAGGATCGCGCTGCCCGTGCCATGCTGGACGAGGCGGAAAAGCGCGGCGCATTGCAGCCCGGCGGCACGGTGATTGAGCCTACCAGCGGCAACACGGGCATTGGCCTGGCAGCTGTGGGCCTGGCAAGAGGGTACAGGGTGATTCTCACCATGCCGGACAGCATGAGCGCCGAGCGCCGGAACCTGCTGAAGGCCTATGGCGCACAGCTGGTGCTGACCCCTGGCGCACAGGGCATGGCGGGCGCTGTTGCCAAGGCGGAGGAGCTGGCCCGGGATCTGCCGGGCAGTATCATTGCCGGGCAGTTTGACAACCCGGCGAACCCCGGCGCCCACTATGCCACCACCGGCCCGGAAATCTGGCAGGATACGGATGGCAAGGTGGACATCTTCGTGGCGGGCGTGGGCACAGGCGGCACCATCAGCGGTGTGGGAAAATACCTGAAGGAGCAGAACCCCGCTGTCCGCATTGTGGCGGTGGAGCCTGCGGCTTCACCCCTGCTGAGCAGCGGCAAGGCCGGGCCCCACAAGCTGCAAGGTATTGGTGCCAACTTTGTGCCGGGGAACTTTGACAGGTGCGTGGTGGATGAAATCCTGCCGGTGGAGGCAGCTGATGCCTTTGCCGCAGGCCGCGCCATGACGAAGGAAGGCATGCTGGTGGGCATCACCTCCGGTGCGGCGCTCCATGCCGCCCGGGTGCTGGCCCAGCGCCCTGAAAACGCCGGCAAAACCATTGTAGCCTTCATGCCGGACACCGGGGAACGCTACCTCTCCACCGAACTGTTTGCCGAATGAAAAAAATCCCGCAAGCTGCAAAAACAGCCTGCGGTTTTTTTATGTAGCGCGGTGTACCCGATGCAGGAAATGTGCCAGGCCGCGCAGTCCCAAACGGGATTCTTAAGGGATGAAATCCCTTAAGCGGAGTCCAGAGGCAGAGCCTCTGGCGGGACCCAGTGGCAGCGCCCCTGGTCATGAGGCGATGGCGTTGCCGGTGTAGAGCTGGTAGTACTTGCCCTGGAGGTCGATAAGCTGGTCGTGGGTGCCGCGCTCGATAATGCGGCCGTTCTCCAGCACCATGATGCAGTTGGCATCACGGACGGTGGAAAGCCTGTGGGCAATGACGAAGGTGGTGCGGCCTTTCATCAGTGCATCCATGCCCTGCTGCACCTGGGTCTCCGTGCGGGTATCGATGGAGGAGGTTGCCTCGTCCAGAATCAGGGCAGGCGGGTCAGCCACGGCGGCGCGGGCAATGGCCAGCAGCTGGCGCTGGCCCTGAGACAGGTTGGCTCCATCGCCGGTGAGCACGGTGTTGTAGCCGTTCTCCAGGCGGCGGATGAAGGCATCAGCATTCGCCAGCCTGGCAGCGGCGATGCACTCCTCATCGGTGGCATCCAGGCGACCGTAGCGGATGTTGTCCAGCACGGTGCCGGTGAACAGGTGGGTGTCCTGCAGCACCATACCCAGGGAGCGGCGCAGGTCGTCCTTCTTAATCTTGTTGATGTTGATGTCGTCGTAGCGAATCTTGCCATCCTGAATATCGTAGAAGCGGTTGATCAGGTTGGTAATGGTGGTTTTGCCGGCACCGGTGCCGCCGACAAAGGCCAGCTTCTGCCCGGGCATGGCATACATGGTGATGTTGTGCAGCACGGTTTTCTCTTCAGTGTAGCCAAAGTCCACATCGTCGAAGGTCACGCCGCCTTCCAGCTTCTTGTAGGTCACCGTGCCATCCTGGTGCGGGTGCTTCCAGGCCCACAGGCCGGTGCGGTGGTCGGCTTCCGTCAGGGTGCCATCGGCATTTTCAATGGCGTTCACCAGCTCCACATAGCCTTCATCCGCCTCGGGCTTTTCGTCCATCATGGCAAAGACCCGGCTGGCGCCAGCCATGGCCATGACGATGGTGTTCAGCAGCTGCGCCACCTGGGTGACGGGCTGGGTGAAGTTTTTGTTCAGGGTCAGGAAGGACACCAGGCGGCCCAGGGACAGATTCCAGCCGGAGAGCGCCATGGCGGCGCCGCACACGGCAATCAGCACATAGCTGATGTGCCCCAGGTTGTTGTTGATAGGCCCAAGGCGGTTGGAATAGCTGTTGGCATTCTCGGCAGAGGAGCGCAGCTCTTCATTCAGGGCGCGGAACTTCTCGATGGCCTTGTCCTCATGGCAGAAGACCTTAACCACCTTCTGGCCTTCCATCATTTCTTCAATGTAGCCGTTCACCTGGCCCAGGTTTTTCTGCTGGGCCACAAAATAGGTGCCGGCCTTGCTGCTGAACTTGCCTGCGGTGAACATCATCACGCCAATCATCACCAGGGACAGAAGCGTTAGCGGGAAGGACATGTTCACCATGCTGACAAAGGTGGAAACGATGGTGATGGCGGAATTGATCACCTGGGGAAGGGTGTTGCCAATCAGCTGGCGCAGGGTGTCCACGTCGTTGGTGTAGACGGACATGATGTCGCCATGGGCGTGGGTGTCGAAGTAGCTGATGGGCAGCTTTTCCATGTTGGAGAAAAGCTCGGTGCGGATGGCCAGCATGCTGCCCTGGCTCACATTAACCATGATGCGGTTGTAGCTGTAGGAGCTGAGCAGGGCAATGGACAGCCAGACAGCCAGCTTGCCAATGGCGGCTGCCAGGGGGCCAAAGTCCGGGGTCAGGCCGGCCTCCTTGTCTGCCAGCATGGGGAGAATGTAATCGTCAATCAGGGTTTGGGTGAACAGGGTGCCCTGCAGGGAGGTGAGCACGGAAATCACAATCAGCACGGCAACAGCCAGGAAGTGCCACTTATACCTTGCCAGGACAAACTTCATCAGCCGCATCAGAATCTTGCCCTGTCCCTTAAAGGACTGCCTGGGCATCACGGGACCGCGGCCACGGGGACCTCTCATCATTGCAGGTCGCCTCCCTTCTCGTCGGGCGCAGGCTCGTCAAAATCGCCGCTGCCCTGGGTTTGCGTTTCGTAAATCTCGCGGTAAATCTCATTGGTAGCCAGCAGGTTTTCATGGGTGTCGAAGGCGGAAATGCAGCCATCGTCCATGACGATAATCCGGTCGGCCTGCTCCACAGAGGCCACGCGCTGGGCAATGATAATCTTGGTGGTGCCGGGAATCTTCTGGGCAAAGGCACGGCGGATTTTCGCATCGGTGGCGGTGTCCACAGCGGAGGTAGAATCGTCCAGAATCAGCACGCGGGGTTTCTTCAGCAGGGCGCGGGCAATGCACAGGCGCTGCTTCTGCCCGCCGGAAACATTGGTGCCGCCCTGCTCAATCCAGGTGTTGTAGCCATCGGGCAGGCGGTCGATAAACTCATCAGCGCAGGCCTGGCGGCACACCTCCCGGCATTCCTCCTCGGTGGCATCCTCCTTGCCCCAGCGCAGGTTGTCCAGGATGGTGCCGGAGAACAGCACGTTCTTCTGCAGCACCACGGCCACCTGGTTGCGCAGGGTATCCAGGTCGTAGTTGCGCACGTCCTGGCCGCCCACGCACACGGAGCCGTCCGTCACATCGTACAGGCGGCTGATCAGGTTCACCAGGGAGGATTTGCCGCAGCCGGTGCTGCCGATGATGCCAATGGTTTCGCCGGACTTGATGTGCAGGTCAATATCGTGGAGCACATCCTCGCCGCTGCCGGTCTTGTAGTAGGAGAAGTTCACATGGTTGAAGTCGATGGCGCCGTCCTTCACATCGCAAACGGGGTTCTCCGGGTTCACAATGTCGGGCTTCTCGTCCAGCACTTCGCAAATGCGCTGACCGGACGCCGTGGACATGGTCAGCATAACGAAAATCATGGACAGCATCATCAGGGACATGAGGGTGCTCATCACATAGCTGAACAGGGAGGTCAGCTCGCCGGTGGAAAGGCTGCCAGCCACAATAAAATTGGCGCCAAACCAGCTCAGCATAATGATGCAGCCGTACACAATCAGCATCATGAAGGGGTTGTTCAGGGCGATGATGCTTTCCGCCTTCACAAACAGCTTGTAGACATTTTCCGCAGCCCTGGTAAACTTGCTGGTTTCGTGCTCCTCCCGGACGAAGGCCTTCACCACGCGGATGGCGGAAACGTTTTCCTGTACAGAGGCATTCAGCGCATCATACTTCTTGAACACCTGGCGGAACAGCTTGGACACGATGCTGATGATGGTGAACAGCACCGCCGCCAGCACCACCAGCGCCGCCAGGAAAATCAGGCTCAGCCGATGGTTAATCACAAAGCACATGACCATGGAGCAAATCATGGTCAGGGGCGCGCGGACGGCAATGCGCAGAATCATCTGGAAGGCGTTCTGCACGTTGCTCACATCGGTGGTCATGCGGGTGATGAGGCCGGCGGTAGAGAACTTATCAATGTTGGAAAAGGAGAAGGTCTGCACCGTTTCATACATGGCGTCCCGCAGGTTGTAGGCAAAGCCGGAGGAGGCCTTGGCGGCGGTTTTGGCAGCGGCAACGCCGAAGAACAGGCTTAGGAAAGCCAGCACCAGCATAAACGCACCATACTTGATGATTTCCCCCATACTGCCAGCCTGGATACCCTTGTCTATCAGGGAGGCGGTGGTGAAGGGAATCAGCACCTCCATCAGCACCTCCAGCGCAGCAAAAAGGGGCGTGAGGATTGAAACAGCCTTGTATTCCTTGATCTGTTTCATGAGGGTTTTCAGCATAGGTCGGGATCATCCTTTCTTCACAAAGACCCTTTACATAAATGAATCACTCTTAAGTATAGTCAAACCATAAAAACATGTCAACGCGAACACATTGAATATTTTGTGAACAATTCTGCCTTCATAGCAACGCGCCTGCCACATACAGCAGCAGGCGCGGCGGGTCAATCGTCAAAGTACGCCTCATCGTCGGCAGCGGCGCCGCCGTTCAAAAGCAGGTTCAGCACCTGATGCTCCTCCAGCAGGTCCATCAGGCTCTGCATGGTGTTCACGGGCACGCGGGTCAGCAGCGGAAGGATGCCTTCCAGCATGGGGGAACCTATCCTGGAAAGAAGCTCGGTCAGGGTGACATCGTTCATGGAGAGCAGGTTGAAGCTGCTTTCCAGCTGGGCATTGGTGAACTCCGGGGTTTTGTCCGGGGTGTAGTGCTGCACCGTGCCGGACAGGGTCAGCTGAGGCTGGCGGGTTTCGGCATTCAGAAGGGACAGGGCCAGCATGCCGTTTTCCTCCTGGCCTTCCAGCAGCAGGTGGGTTTCCCGGGCCATCGCCTCGCCGCTCACGTCCAGCCGCAGGCGGAGCGGTGCATTCAGCTGCCAGCTCTTCAGGCCTGCAAGGCCTTCCGCCTGGAGGGACAGGGCCAGCACAGTGGCCTCCGCATCATCGGTGATGGTCAGCTGCAGCTGCTCCTCCCCGGTGGGCTGGGCGGCATAGCGGGCGGAAACGGCATAGCCGTTGGTGGTGGCGGGCAGCGCCAGGCTCCAGGCAGAAACGGTGTCCTCCACCGTGCGGGTGAGAAGGGTTACATCACCGGTGCGCCAGGTTTCGGTGGCGCCCTGCTGGGCGATGGTAATGCCGTCCTCCGCCACAAAGCTCTCTGCCCAGGCGGGTAAGTCCATCAGGGCCTCGGCAACCGTTTCGTCATAGCCGGCCTCCATGGTCAGCGCCTGCACCCAGAACTGGAAGGCCCTATCCCCGCTGGCAATGTCTGCCATTTCACGGGCCAGGGCGATGGTCTGCTGCCTCGTGATGGTGCGCGGGCCGCTCTGGGCCAGCATGGTCTGCCGCCATGCGCTGGTCAGGGAGTCCAGGGCGCTGGTGTGCACATAGGGCGAGACCAGCAGGGCAAGGCGCTGCAGGGGAATATCTAGGTGGAAGTAGGCCTTCATGGAAAACTCCAGCAGGGCCACCAGGTTGATGAAGAGGGTTTCATCGCCCAGGAGGCTGGAGTTGATTCCCCAGGCCGATTCGGTGCCGAAAACCCGCAGGGAGGTGCGGGTGCTGTCCTGCCCGCCCAGGGTGAGGATGGTGTTCAGGTCAAAGCAGCCGGTGAAGGAGCTTTCCAGGGTGCCCTCCAGGGTGATGATGTTCACCAGCTCAGCCAGGCTGGACATAAGGGGCTGCTGCTCCCTGGGAAAGGCGGCGCCATCCATTTGAAACCCCAGGTGGAAGCGCAGGCCGGAGGCGTCCTGGTCGGCAAAGGCCAGGGTGGGAACCAGCATGCACAGGCACAGAAGCGCGCACAGGGTGCGGCGGAAAATGGAACGCATGGGGTACCTCGCTTTCTGTTTTTAGCCCCAAAGGAGGGACAGTGCGGGAACAATCTGCTTCTTGCGGCTGACAACCCCGGGCAGGAACACATGGTGCTCCGGCGCCTCCGCCACGTTGAAGGCCATGCGGATCACATCCTCATCGCCCAGGAAAACCAGCTCGGTGCCTTCGCGCAGCACGTCGGTCAGCATCAGCAGCTGCAGGTCGTAGCCGTTGGCCTGCTTCATTTTTTCCATGGCGGGCAAAAGCTCCGGCAGGCGGGCCAGCACACCCTCTGCATCCAGGCAGGTAATCTGCCCAATGCCCAGGCTGTGCCCGGCAATGTGGAACTCCTTAAAATCGGTGCCCAGCAGCTCCTTAACGGATTTCCCGGCGCTGGAGCCGATGGAGAAGATTTCCTTGCCCAGGGCCTCCAGGTCAATGCCTGCAATGCGGGCCAGGCGCTCCGCCATGCGGCGGTCGTGGCTGGTGCAGGTGGGGGACTTGAACATGACCGTATCGGACAGGATGGCGGCAGCCATCAGGCCTGCCAGCCGCCGGGAAGGCATCAGCCCGCGCTCCTGGTACATGGTGGCCACAATGGTGGTGGTGGAGCCAACGGGCTCGTTCCGCATGAAAACCGGGTTGCCCGTCTGCACATCCGCCAGGCGGTGGTGGTCAATAATGGCCAGGATCTCTGCCTGCTCCAGCCCATCAACAGACTGGGCGCGCTCGTTATGGTCCACCAGCACCACCCGCTTGCGGCTGGGGCGGATCAGGTGATAGCGGCTCAGGGTGCCCACAACCTTCTGGTTTTCATCCAGCACGGGGTAGGAGCGATAGCGGCTTTGCAGCACGGCATCGCGCACATCGTCGATATAATCGTCCAGGTGGAAGTGAACGATGTTGCTGATCTGCGCAACGCGGCCAATGGGCATAGCCTGATAAATCATGCGGGCAGCCCGGTAGGCGTCGCAGGGTGTGGCAATCATGCAGGTTTTGCTGGAAAGGCCACGGTACTTTTCCGCCAGGCTGGTCTGGCACAGAATAACGCAGCTGGCCTGGGCCTGCAGGGCCTGCTCCACCACGTCCTCCTGCTGCCCGCAGATGACCACGCTGCCTTCCTTCACGCAGGGTGCGCAGCCATCGCCGGTGGGCAGGGCGATGACCACATCGCCGGAAATGCTGTCGAACACGTCGCTTTCATCGTTGATGATGAGGCCTTCCAGGGCGGAAAGCAGGTTGAACACGGGCACCTGGTCGATGGCGGGGTGCTGGATGGACTCCATGTCCTTCTCGGCAATGCTGCCGGTGGTAATCATGCCGAACAGGTGACCCTGCTCGTCCGTTACGGGCACGGCGGAAAGGCCGGTGTTGCTTCGCAGCACCTCCCACGCCCGGCTGACCGCCACACCGGAGGACAGCATGGGCGGCCTGTCGAAGGCCACGTCCCGCACCTGGGTGCGCACGGTGCTGATGTACTGAGGCGCTTCAAAGCCGAAACGCTCCAGGAGAAAGGTGGTTTCATCGTTGATATGCCCCAGGCGGGCGGCAACATAGTCGCTGTTGCCCAGGGCGTTGTTCAGCGCGGCATAGGCCATTGCGGACACCACCGAGTCCGTGTCCGGGTTACGGTGACCGAAAACATATATGGGATCCATGGGTATGCCTCCTTCATGGTGGTGCTATTCTTCGTCAACAACCGTCCAGGTGTCCGGGTCGCTGTCGATGGCGGTCTCCATGGCCTGGTCGATGGCGGCCTGGGTGGCCTGGCTGGCAATGCCATTGGGGGAAAGACCCAGGGCGGCTTGGAAAGCCTTTACTGCTGCCACAGTGCCGCTGCCGAAAACGCCATCGGCCTTGCCTGCTTCCAAATAGCCCAGGTAGGCCAGCTTTTCCTGCAAGGCCTGCACCTTAAGGCCGCTGTTGCCCGCGCGCATGGTGTAGTCTGCCACATCATGCACGGTGCCATAGCCCAGGATGCGGCTGTAGGTCAGGTCGTACACATTGCGCTGCACGGCGGAGGGCGCATTGCCTTCCAGCACATGCACCTGCACGCTGCCGTTTTCGTCCCGGGTGCAGTATTCCACCATGGCCACATGGTCGGTATCCTGGGTGTTTGTCCAGGTGAAGAATACCCAGTCCCCGGGCTGGGGGATATAGTCCCCGGTGCGGATGTAGCTCTCGCTGCCCCTGAGCCACTGGTAGCCCCAGTCCTGCAGGAAGCCATTGCGGACAATGTACCGCCCCTGCCGGATAAACCAGCTGCGCCCGGTGTTGCTGCCGGAGTACAGGGGGTAAATGTGGCGCAGAAGCTGGGTGCCGTAGCGCTGATCCACCTGATCCACGCACCAGCACAGGTATTCGGCACACCACTGGGCATAGGGGTCGCCAGCCCACTGACCATACTTGCTCCAGCCGTGGTCACCCTCGGTGTAGCCAACCTCCCCGGCGGCAATCTCCAGCAGGTGTGTCACATAATCCGGTACCTGCCAGGCAGGAGGAATGACGGTGGCCTCGCCCTGGGCGGAGGCGCACAAAAGAAGCAGCGCACATACCAGCGTCAGCAGCCTCTTCATGGGCAAACCTCCTTACAAATGCACGGGAACGGTGCCGGTGATGGTGCAGCTCTCCGGGGTTACACGGCACAGGGCAGCGGTGATGCGCACGCCGGCGGTGCGGGCCTCCCGCAAGGCCTGGGCAAAGGCCGGGTCGGTACCATCGTTGGGCGAAAGACCCCGCACATTGTCCCGCTGGATAACAAAGCACACGCCCGCATCATACCCGGCCTGCCGGGCGGCGATTAACTCCCGCAGGTGCCTGGCGCCGCGCTCCGTGGGCGCATCGGGGAAATAGGCCATGCCCTTTGCGTCAAACAGGGTAACGCCCTTTACCTCGGCAAAGCCGGGCACATCCCCCAGCCGGTAGGCGAAATCAAACCGGGATGCGCCGTAGCGAACCTCCGGCTGCAGAGCAGTCAGGCCTGGCAGGTAGCCGCCCTGGCTGGCCCATTCGGCAAAGATGGCGTTGGGCGCCTGGCTGTCCATGTTGATGGTATAGCCGTCCTTCTCCACCGCCACCAGGTCGAAGCGGGTCTTCCGGGCAGGATTGTCGCTTTCCTCCAGCCACACATGGCAGCCGGGAATCAAAAGCTCACGGCAGCGCCCGGTGTTCTTCACATGGCAGAGGGCGGTTCCGCCATCCACCAGGCAGCGGGCAATGAACCTGTTGGGCCGGGCAAGAAAGGTGGCCTGCCGCAAACGGTGGTACAGCCTCATTCGTACACCCGGTACACCAGCATCAGCAGGGCGCCGTCATCGGAGGTATGGCCCTCGATGCGGATGGGGAAATCGTAATCGTTGCGGAAGCGCAGGTTCAGGTTATCATTGCCCACGGCGGCATCCACCCCATGGGGCAGATACTTGGCGCCGCTGGGCCCGTGGGGACGGCGCTGCAGGATGGTCACCTGGGGCAGCTGCATCAGGGCGTTGTACAGCGTGGAGGACACCTGGCAGGTGCCGCCGCCATACCCGGGCACGGAGGTGCCGTTCACCAGCACCCAGGCCTTCTGGTAGCCGTACTGGGGGCGATAGGGGCCCACGTCCTTGTTGAAGTTCAGGGATTCGCCGGGCTGCATCACCCGGGTCAGGCGCTCGCAGGCCACGCGGATGTTGATGATGCGGCTCTTGTTGATATCCGTCTGCGCCATGGTGTAGTAGGAGGTATAGGCTGCAATGGGCGTTTCCTCATTGATGGGTTCATCCGTGGGGGAAACGGGAATCAGGTCGGTCAGGTCGTTCATGTCGATGTAGCCATAGGTGCGCCAGTACAGCACAATGGCCCAGCCGTCCTGTATCTGCCAGATGCTCAGCCGGGTGCCCGGGTTCAGGACCACCCAGCTCTCATCGCTGTCGCTCATGGACTTGCGCACAGGGCATACATCCGCTGTGGTGGCGATGTAGGCCGCCTTCTGCACGCCATAGGGCGGCGTGTTCACCGGGTCAACGGGGGTGACGGAGGAAATCCTGTCCCGCTTGATGTAGCCAATATCGTTACCGGACCGGGCAATCACCCACGCGCTGCCAACGTACAGAACGTCAATCTGCTGGTTCTTGCCGGCGCTGCCGATGCGCTTGCTTTCCATGTCGCGCTGGGCAAAAAGGCTGGAGGCATTCTCCACCCGTGCGGTGTACAGGGCGGGGGAGGAAAGGGTGAAATCCTCCCGGGAAGCCTCCTGATAGGTGGCGCCTACATGGGCCTCCTCGGCAGCGGTGTCGTCCACCTCGTCCAGCTGGAGCAGCTCGTCCATCTCCTCCTGGGTGGGCGATTCCTCCTCGCCCAGGGCGGGCAGGGCGGCAAGCAGCAGGCACAGGGCCATCAATAGCGAAAGCAGGCGTTTGGACATGGGTCAAGGACCTCCTTGGTGAATAAATACCATTCGGTTCATTATATCATCACGGGGCCGAAGCCGCAAGACCGCAGACGCTGGTTTTACAAAACGTGCAAAAAATGCGGCAAGCATGATGCCTGCCGCAAAAGAAAACGGACTGAAAAACCTGCCATCTCAGCATGCACAGGATACGCACACCCGAATGGGATGCTTATGGGATGGAATCCCTTAAGCGCCCTGCAGGGACAGCGCCCTGCAGGCAGAGTCCTCAGGCCCGCAGGGTGGCGCTGTGCCTGTCGGCGGCGGTGCGGAGAATCTTGTCCATGGCTTTGGTGATTTCCGCATCGGTCAGGGTGTGATCGGCGCCGCGGAAGATGAAGGAGAAGGCCACGGACTTCATGCCCTCGCCCAGAGCAGCGGAACGGTACACATCGAACATTTTCACATCCTCCAGGATGGAACCGGCGGCCTGAGCCATGTCGGCCATCAGGGGGCCAACGTGCACATCCTCTGCCATCACCAGGGACAGATCACGGGTTACGGCAGGGAAGCGGGGCATGGGCTTCACGGTGCCCATGGGCTTGTGCAGGCGGGCCAGCTGATCCATGTCCAGCTCGGCAATGTAGGCACGCATGGGCATGTCGAAGGCCTCACGCACGGCAGGGTGCACCTCACCCAGGCAGCACACCTGCTCATCGCCAGCCATCAGCACGGCCCTGCGCCCGGGGTGCAGGTAGCTTTCGCCACGGGCCTCCACCACGGTTTCAATGCCCAGGGCGGAAAGCAGGCGCTCCACCACACCGCGCAGGGTGAAGAAGTCCACCTCCTTGCCGTACACGCCCAGGCACAGCTTCTGGGTTTCCACAGGCAGGCCTTCCCCGGTGCGCGCCTCGCCGTCAAACACGGCGGAAGCCTCGAACAGGCGGGCAGCCTCGTTGCTGCGGTTCATGTTCAGGGCCAGGGTGGACAGCATGCCGGGGGTCAGTGTGGTGCGCATGACGCTGGTGTCCTCGCCCAGGGGGTTGCGGATGGGCAGCTGCACCAGCCGGGGATCATCCTGGGAAAGGTCCAGCTTTTCCACTGTGCGGGGATTGACGAAGGAGAAATTCAGAATTTCATAGAAGCCCATAGCCACCAGGTGGCGGGTGACCTCGTCCTTCAGGCGCATGCGGGGGGAGCGGCAGCCGGGGGTGGTGTCGCCACGGAGCAGGGTGGAAGGAATGTGGTCATAGCCGTACACCCGCAGCGCTTCCTCAGACAGGTCAGCCTCGCCGTCCACGTCCTGACGGTAGTCGGGCACGGCAACGGTTAAATGATCACCATCCCGCTGAACGCCGAAGTTCAGCTTTTCAAGGATGCTAACGATTTCATCGGCGGGGATGTCCACACCGGTGCGGTGCACAATGCGCTCAATGGAGCCGGTAACCACCTGCTGCCCGGCAGGCTCCGGGTAAACATCGATGATGCCGGACACCACATCGCCGGCGTCCAGCTGGTTAATCATCTGGCAGGCCCGCTGCATGGCCTCCATGGCGGTCTTGACGGACACACCCTTTTCAAAACGGGCGGAAGACTCGGTGCGGATGCCCAGGGCGCGGCTGGTGATGCGGGTGGCAGCCCGGTCGAACACGGCGCATTCGAACATCATGGTGTGGGTCTTTTCGGTAATCTCGGATTCCTCGCCGCCCATGATGCCCGCCACGCAGGAGGGCTTCACCGCATCGCAGATCACCAGCTGACCGGGGGTCAGGTCGTGCTGCTTGCCATCCAGGGTGGTAATGTGCTCACCCTCTTTGGCCTTGCGGACGATGATGTGGTTGCCCTCCACCATGTCTAGGTCGAAGGCGTGCATGGGGTGACCTGTTTCCAGCATGATGAAGTTGGTAATGTCCACCACGTTGTTGATGGAGCGCATGCCGGCGCCATTCAGGTATTTGCGCAGCCACATGGGGGACTGGCCTACGCGAACATTCTTGATAACCCGGGCAATGTAGCGCGGGCACAGGTCGGTGGCCTCAATGTCCACCTTCACATAGTCGTGTACATCGCCGCCGCATTCCTTCACGGTGATTTCCGGTTTGGTGAAGGTGGTGCCGCAGGCCACGGCGGTTTCGCGGGCAATGCCCCACACGCTCAGGCAGTCGGGCCGGTTGGCCAGCACTTCAAAGTCCATCACGGTGTCATCCATGCCCAGAATCGGCTTTACATCGCTGCCCACGGGGTAGTCCTCGTGGAAAATCAGCAGTCCGGCCTCACCCACATGGGGGTAGACCTCCACCGGCACGCCCAGCTCGTCACCGCCGCAGAGCATGCCTTCGCTGGCCACGCCGCGGAGCTTGCCCTTCTTAATCTTCACGCCGCCGGGGAGCCGGGCGCCAATCTTTGCCACAGGCACCAGGATGCCGGCCTCACAGTTGGGTGCGCCGCAGACGATTTGCAGGGGTTCCTCCTCGCCCACGTCCACGGTGGTCACATGCAGGTGATCGCTGTCCGGGTGCATCTCGCAGGTCAGCACCCGGCCTACCACCACGTTTTCCACCTCGGCGCCCTGAACCTCATAGCCCTCAACGCCGTTGCCAATCATAATCATCTTGTTCTGGTATTCTTCAGCGGAAACCGGAATATCAGCATATTCCTTAATCCATTTCATAGGTACCTTCATACCTGTATTCCTCCTATTGTAACATCCATGCGCATAAACTCAAACGGAACCCAAAGCCTCCATCGCAAACCGGGATTCTCAAGGGCTGAAGGCCCTTAAGCGGAGCCCAGAGGCAGAGCCTCTGGTTACCTGAACTGGCTGAGGAAACGCACATCGCCCTCGAAAAGGAGGCGCAGGTCGGTAACGCCGTAGCGCTGGGCGGTGATGCGGTCGATGCCGATGCCGAAGGCAAAGCCGGAGTAGACGGTGGAGTCGATGCCGCACATTTCCAGCACCCTGGGGTTCACCATGCCGCCGCCCAGCACCTCAATCCAGCCGGTACCCTTGCACACCCGGCAGCCTTTGCCATGGCAGGCGGCGCAGGTCAGGTCCACCTCGGTAGAGGGCTCGGTGAAGGGGAAGAAGCTGGGACGGAACCTGGTGGTGATACCCTTGCCGTACAGGCGCTCAGCAAAGGCGTTCAGGGTGCCGCGCAGGTCGGCCATGGTCACGTCCTTGTCCACCACCAGGCCTTCAATCTGGTGGAAAACCGGGCTATGGGTGGCGTCCATCTCATCGGCGCGGTACACGCGGCCGGGGCAAATCACACGGATGGGCGGCTTGCGGCTGAGCATGGTGCGGGCCTGAATGGGGCTGGTGTGGGTGCGCAGCACAATGTTGTCATCCACATAAAAGGTGTCCTGGGCGTCACGGGCGGGGTGATTCTTGGGGATGTTCATCAGCTCGAAATTGTAGTGATCTAGCTCAATCTCCGGGCCTTCAACCACCTGGAAGCCCATGCCGGTGAAGCAGTCCACCACCTCGTTCAGCACCAGGTTCATGGGATGTGCGCTGCCTTCCTTGGGCGTGGGAACAGGCTGGGTGACATCGATGGTTTCCCGCTTCAGGGCGGCCTCCTGGGCCAGCTTCTTCAGGCGGGCCTGCTTTTCCTCCAGCATGGCGGTGAACTTCTCCCGGGCCTCGTTGATCATCTGGCCTGCGGCGGGACGCTCCTCCGGGGACAGCTGACCCATGCCGCGCAAAAGGGCGGTCAGCTCACCCTTCTTGCCCAGCACCTTTACCCGGAGTGCATCCAGGGCCTGCAGGCTTTCGCAGTCCGCCAGCTCGGTTGTCAGCAGCTGCTTGATCTGCGCAATCTTTTCCTTCATGGTAAAACCTTCCTTTCTTCTGCAAACAAAAACCTCCGTCCCCCTGGAGGGACGAAGGCGAATTGCCGCGTGTTACCACCCTGATTCCGCACCCGGGCCTGTGCCGTGATGCGCTCGCTGCCGATTACGGGGCCGATCCGTCGCCGCCTAATGAGGGCGCAGGCCCCGTTCAGCAGCGCAGCTCAGGAGGGAATTTCCGGAAGGCTCGCCAGGACGCTTGCACCATGTGCGTCCCTCTCTCAGGCCAGCCCTGGCTCCGGCATTGTCTCCGTCGTCGCCTTTCAATATCGGGATGATTATACCACGTCTTTCTGGCGATTGCAAGCCCCAAAGGGAGCTGCCCTCTGGAAAACTGGCAAAGGGCGCTGCCCTCTGCACTCCTGCTTAAGGGATTTCATCCCTGAAGAATCCCGTTTTTCAGTGGGATTGGTGCGCCGGAAAAGGGGGTATCTGGGAAAGGCGTGCCGGACTAGAAGTCCAGCAGGTCGGCGTAGGCTTGCTGGTCGAGGCCATCGGGGGAGAGGAAGGTGCAGGTGATGTGGCCCTGGTTCAGCAGATCCTGGTCGCTGCCGGGGGTGCTTGTCCAGTCCTGCTCCAGGGGGGAAAGCCAGAAGTAGGTATCCCCACGGGGGCTGAGGCGGCGCTCGTAGCTGTCCTTGTACACGTTGCGGGTAATGTCGCACATGCGGGGTTCCTTCAGCTGGTGCATGGGCACGGGCGGCACGTTCAGGTTCAGGACGGAAAACGCCGGCGCGGGGTAGTTCACCAGGCGCTCGCCCATGGCAACAGCCCAATCGGCAAAGAAGCGCATGGTATCATCCGGCGTAACGTATTCGCCGCTGACCGCCATGGCGGGAATGCCCTGGAAGGCAGCCTCCCGGGCGGCGCCAACGGTGCCGGAAACATACACCGCAAAGCCTGTGTTGTACCCGCGGTTAATGCCGCTGATAACCAGGTCGGGCCTTTGGCTGCAGAGGTTCATAAAGCCAACGCGGCAGCAGTCCACCGGGGAGCCGGCGATGGCCCAGGCCTCATCGGCGCCCTCTATGGTAATGGGCCGGGCAATCAGCGGCTGGGAAATGGTGTAGCTGTGGGATTTGGCGCTCTGCTGGGTGGCGGGCGCGCACACGGTTACATGGTGGCCCCTTGCCGCCACGGCCCGGCACAGCAGGTGCAAAAGGGGACTGTCGAAGCCGTCGTCATTCACCAGAAGAATGTTCATGGGGTTTCTCCTTCCTCTGTGCCAAGGGCGGTGAGAAGCACCTGCACATTGGCGCGCATTACATCCTCATAATAGGTCAGCGGAGGGTTTTCCTCCGGGCCGGTCACAACAGGATCCAGGGTGTACACCTTTGCGCCGGTTTCCCGGGCCAGGGTTTGGGCAGCCATGTCCTCATACTGGGGTTCGGCAAACAGTGGCGGTGTGCCCAGGGCCTTCACCAGCATCACCAGCTCCGCCAGCGCAGCGGGGGAAAGGGCATCCCCGGGCTCCCGGTTCACCACGGCGGCAACGTTCAGGCCATAGGCCTTGGCGAAATAGGGAAAGGCCTCGTGAAAGGTGATGATGTCCTTGCTGGGCAAATCCTTCAGCGCGTGGCTGATTTCCTCATCCAGGGCAGCCAGGCGGGCAATGAAGGCATCCCTGTTGACGGCGATGGCTTCACCGCTTTCCGGGCAGGCGGCGATGAGGCCTTCCGCCAGGTTGCGCACCATGATTTGCGCGTTGCCTACGTCCAGCCACACATGGGCGTTGTACTCGCCGTGGTCGTGGGCCTCATGGTCGTGCTCCTCCTGGCACAGCAGCTCAATGCCGGTGGAGGCATCCACCACCATCAGGCTGGGAAAGGCCTCCATCACACGGGTCAGGTAGCTCTCCATGCCTGCACCATTAATAAGGAAGGCATCCGCCGCAGCCAGCTTCTTCATGTCGCTGGTTTGCAGCTGATAATCGTGCAGGCACCCGGTGCCGGGCGCAGCCATGCAGCTGACCTCCAGGCCCTCAATGCCGTCCGTCAGGTTCAGGGCGAAAAGATAAACGGGGTAAAAGCTGGCAACAATGGTCTGCCCCAGGGCGCAGGCGGGCAGCAGCAGCGCAGCCAGCAGGGCAGCGATGAGCTTCTTCATACAGGGTTCCTTTCCATTTGAGATTCGCATATTGAACGGATTGGCCCGGCGGTTTATTCCCCATCCGCCAGCCAGGCGGCATACCGGGCCCTGGGGTGGCTGTCCCGGATGATCTGCGCCATCAGCGCCTTCTCCTCCGGGGACTGGAAATCGTCATACTTCTGGTACAGAACCCGCATGGCGCTGAGGGAGCCGGTGCGCAGGGAGTAGTCCTTCAGGGTCTGAAAGCTGACGGAGTACACGGTCATGCCGTCGAACAGCACGCCCAGGGCGGCATCCGCCACATCGGGAATGTCCTGCATGTGGATGCGGGCCATGGCGCCGCCGTCCAGCCGCAGGGTCATCTGCGGGCCCAGGGCGGCATATAGCCCGCTGAACAGGGCGTCTGCCACGCGCTGCGCCAGCTGCTCCAGGCTCTCCTTATAGGGGGCGTAGGAGCGCAGCACATGGGCCACATCCTCCGCAAGGCTGGTGGCGGTGAGCAGCTCGGTGCCCAGGTAGGGCCGCAGGGAGCATTTGACATCATAGGTGCTGACGGATGCAGGCATGGCACATTTCCTCCCGCAGGTTTCTTCATTTCGTACTCATTCGACATGCGGGCGGCTTTATCCTGTTTTTTCACAGGGAAAAGATGTTTTTAACAAAGGTGTGAAGTTTTTGCTGCTTTTTGATAACGAAAGAATTTTCGGCGGCGGAAAAAGCACAGGTCTTGTGGTGAAAAAAGTGCTTGACACAATCCCTTGTGGAGGAGGTTATCCACAGGCTGGAATGAAACAGGCTAGCCTCACCCCTTGAATTTTCGCGGTTTTCGTGGTATGATAGGCCAGCAGAAAAACCTTGTGAGGGGTTTTCCACAGGCTAGTTTTCCACAGCACACGGTGCAGCAGCACGCGTGGGCTTTTTTTCCCGGCGCTGCCGGGCATACGCAAGCGGAAGGCGGAGGAAGGACACACATGAGCATGAAGGAACTATGGGACGGCGCCTGCGAGCTGCTGAAGGCAGAGATCAACCCCGTTTCCTACAAAACCTGGATAGAAACCAACCTGACCCCCGTGAAGCTGGAGAACGATGTGATGACCCTGCGCATTGGCATTGATGCCATGAAGGTCATGGTCAACAACCGCTATGCGCCGCTGATTTCCAACTGCCTGACCCAGGTGGCCGGGCACCGGATGGCTGTTACCGTGCTGACCCGGGCCGAGCTGGAGAACGATGCCGCCAAGGACCAGGTGGCTGCAGCCAGCGGCCTGGCGGCAGGCTCTGTTCAGCTGAACCCCAAGTACACCTTCGACACCTTTGTGGTGGGCAACAACAACCGCTTTGCCCACGCGGCGGCGCTGGCGGTGGCGGAATCGCCTGCGGATGCGTACAACCCGCTGTTCATCCACGGTGGCGTGGGCCTGGGCAAGACCCACCTGATGCATGCCGTTGGACACTATATCCACCAGCAATACCCGGAAAAGCGCCTTTTGTACACCACCAGCGAAAACTTTACCAACGAGCTGATTTCCGCCATCCAGCAGAACAGGAACACCGAGTTTCGCAACCGCTTCCGCAATGTGGATGTGCTGATGGTGGACGATATTCAGTTCATCGCCGGGCGGGACAGCACCCAAGAGGAGTTCTTCCACACCTTCAACGCGCTGCACACCGCCGGCAAGCAGATTATCCTGACCAGCGACAAGCCGCCCCAGGAGATTGCCCGCCTGGAGGAGCGCCTGTCCAGCCGGTTTGCCTGGGGACTGATTGCGGACATTACCCGCCCGGATATTGAAACCCGCATTGCCATCCTGCGGGAGAAGGCCCGGCAGGACCATGCCAACGTGGGCGATGATGTGATGGAGATGATTGCCGCCAATGTGGAGAACAACATCCGGGAGCTGGAGGGAAGCCTGACCCGCCTGGTGGCCTATGCCAACCTGGTGGGCCAGCCGGTAACGGCGGAGCTGTGCCAGGATGCCCTTCGGGACATTTTCGTCAAGCCCAAGGCCCGCTCCATCACGGCGGATGTGATTATGCAAACGGTGAGCAGCTATTACGGCATTACCGTGCAGGACTTGATCAGCACCACCCGCCGCCGGGAGATTGCCGTGCCCAGGCAGATCGCCATCTACCTGACCCGGGAAATGACCACCATGAGCCTGCCGCAGATAGGCCAGGCCTTTGGCGGGCGGGATCACTCCACCGTGCTGCACTCCTGGAACGCCATCACCAGCTCGGTCAAAAGCTCCTCCGGCATGGCCAGCGTGGTGAACGATATTAAAAACCTGATAAAGGAAGGCAAATAAGCACCCGCCCACAAAAGACGAAAGAATTTCAAAAAACGCTTGACAAGGGTGCTGAACTTTGCTATAATAGCTCTCGCAGTCACGAAAACTGCGAGATGCCAATGGGGAATGGTGTAATGGCAGCACCTGCGACTCTGACTCGTATTGTCTAGGTTCGAATCCTAGTTCCCCAGCGCATTTGCCTCCGTTGTCTAGAGGCCTAGGACGCGGCCCTCTCAAGGCTGAAACACGGGTTCGAATCCCGTCGGAGGTGCACAAGAGCGATTCAGAAATGAGTCGCTCTTTTTCTTTTGTTTTGGGCGGAGAAGTGCACACGCATGCTCCATCCGACCCGGCACGCCCGGCTGCCTGCCGTGCACCGTGACCACAGCGTATTTCACGCACAAAAACTTGCAATTATTCGGCATATTTGATAGAATAGAGGCGTCTTGTATACCAAGGAGGAATGCACATGCGTATTTTTGTGGATGCCATGGGCGGCGATTATGCACCCCAGGCACCGGTGGCGGGCGCCATAGAGGCCCTGCGCCGGTACGAGCAGCTGGAGGTGGTGCTGGCGGGCGACCTGCAGCAGGTGGAGCCGCTGCTGGTGGACTGCGATGATGTGCGCAGCCGGATCACCCTGCTGGACGCACCGGAGGTTATCACCAACCACGAAAGCCCGGTGATGGGCGTGCGGACGAAGAAAAAGTCCGCCACCGTTATCGGCATGCTTCAGGTGAAGGAAAAGCAGGCGGACGGCTTTGTGTCCGCTGGCTCCACCGGGGCCACCCTGGCTGGCGGCATGTTCCGCCTGGGGCGTATACCGGGCGTGGAGCGGCCCGCGCTGGCACCGCTGATTCCCAATGGCAAGGGGCATTTCCTGCTGATCGACTGTGGCGCCAATGTGGACTGCAAGCCCGAATACCTGACCCAGTTCGGCCTGATGGGCACAGCCTACATGAAGGGTGTTATGGGCATCGACAACCCGCGGGTCGGCCTGATCAACATTGGCGCGGAGGCCGAAAAGGGCAACGCCCTGGTGAAGGAAACCTACCCCATGATGGAGCAGGCGGACTACAACTTCATTGGCAATGTGGAGGCCCGGGACATTACTGCCGACCAGGCTGATGTGCTGGTGTGCGATGGCTTTACCGGCAATGTGGTGATGAAGTTTATGGAGGGTGTGGCCGGCACGCTGATGGGCATCATCAAGAAAGAAATGATGGCGGATACCCGCGGCAAGATTGCCGGGCTGATTGGCAAGCCTGCCTTCCGCCGGGTGAAGAAGGTGATGGACTACACCGAGGTGGGCGGCGCGCCGCTGCTGGGCGTGCAGGGCGCTGTGGTCAAGGCCCACGGCTCCAGCAATGCACATGCGTTTGCCTGCGCCATCGGCCAGGTGATCCGGATGATTGACGGGCATGTGGTGGACATCATCGAAAAGGGCGTTGCGCCCAGGGAGTAAGGCATTTCCCCGCTTGCGGGTGATGCGATAGATTTTTCATTCTGCATTCATAAGGAGGAAAACAACAATGATTTTTGACACCGTGAAGAGCATGATTGCCAAGCAGCTGAAGGTGGACGAGGCCGCCATTACCGCCGATTCCCGCCTCATTGAGGACCTGAAGGCCGATTCCGCCAACATCATGGTTATGATCATGGACCTGGAGGATCAGTACGGCATTGTGGTTGAGGATGACCAGATCATGAAGCTCAAGACCGTGGGCGACGTGGCTGCCTACATCGAAAAGCATCAGTAACCGGTGGGTGCTGCCCCGGGTCTCCCGGCAGGGACGCTGTCCCTGCACCCTGCTCAAGGAAGTTCATCCCTTGAGAATCCCTGGCTGGGCAGGTGAAACGTTCGCCTGCTCAGCAGGGGTCACGCCGCGCAACAGGCGCGGCGCGGGTGCACAATGGCGGGTACGGGAATGGTTTTCTGCGGCTTTTCACATCATAAGAATGTGCAGAACAGAGGACGTTCGCGGAATGCTTTCTGTTCTGCCCGTTGGAGGAAACATGCAAAACTTAATGAATGCATTGGGTTATCAGTTCAAGAACCCGGCGCTGCTGCGGCAGGCGCTGACCCACCCGTCCATGGGAAAGAACGACAACCAGCGCCTGGAGTTTCTGGGGGATGCCGTGCTGCAGTATGTGATGAGCGACATGCTGTTTGCCACCCATCCGGAGAGCCAGGAGGGTAGCCTGACCCACCTGCGGGCGCTGCTGGTGTGCGAGGCGGCGCTGAGCCAGGTGGCACGCGGGCTGAACGTGGGCCAGGCGCTCATCATGGACAGGGGCGAGGAAATGACCGGCGGCAGGGACAAGCCCAGCGTGCTGTGCGATGCCATGGAGGCCATTCTGGCGGCGGTTTACCTGGATGGCGGCATGGAGGAGGCGCGCCGCATTGTGAAGGCCTTCTGGCCCAAGCCGGAGGACGTCCACCGCCCCATGCAGGACAGCAAGGGAGCCTTGCAGGAGTTTCTGCAAAAGGACGGCGGCGAGGCACCCACCTATGCCATCCTGGCCCAGGACGGCCCGCCACACGACCGCACCTTCCAGGCGGCTGCCTACCGCAACGGCACCGAGCTGGGCCGGGGAACAGGCCGCACCAAGAAGCAGGCCGAACAGGCTGCTGCGCTGGATGCACTGAAAAGGCTGAGATAACGCATATGAAAAAGCGCCCCGCACGGAGCGCTTTTTTCATTCGTTTTCGCTGTTCTGTATCTCCTTCAGCACGTCCTCCAGAGGGACAAAATCACCCTCCTGTGCCGGTGTAGGCTCCGGCTCCTGGGCGGGTATGTCCGCCATGGACAGCTGTTGCTCCCGGGGCGGCTTTTCGGCCTTGGGCCGGGGAGCAAGGCGCAGCTCCCCGGGCAGCTGGACGGCCTTTTTTCTGCCCAGCTTTTCCTGGATGAAGGAAAGGCAGTCCTCATAGGTGAAGGCTGTGCAGGGCAGGGACAGGCGCATCCACCAGGCGGGCGCGTAGAAAAGGATCAACGCCTTTTCCGGCCACAGCTGAACACGGGCAATGTCCTTCCACAAAAGCTCCCTTTGCCCAATGAGCAGGATGCCTTCCTCCGGGCTGTAGCGCTGCAGGAGGCTGGCTGGCTTCATGCGCAGGAGCAGCTTGAAGGCTGTGGGGTGGGGAAGATATTGCTGGATGTGAATGCCGCGGCTGTCCACCACGCAGTCCAGCAGGTCCTCGCCCTGCAGGAGGAAAACCAGCAGCAGCACGGCGGAGGTTATCACCAGCAGGCCCAGCAGGGCAAACAGCAATCCGCCCTGGAGCAGCACCTCCACTCCAGCAAGGCCGGCGGCTGCGGCCTCCAGCGCCAGCACCAGCAGAAACACCAGGCCCAGCGCGGGCAGCAGCACGCGCATGGCGGCGTTCCAGCACATCCAGTCCCGGGCGGGCACATGCTCGGCACACCAGGCAATGCGGACGGCGCTTTTCGCCAGCTTGCCACCGCAGTGGGGACAGCACTCCCCGGGCGGCACATCCCGGGCACACTTTTTGCAATAGGCCGTCAGCGGCATGGATCACTCCTCCTTTTGCTGGCCTATATTGTACCACAGAATGACCCTTTTGTGAACTGCGGCGGATCCGCCGGTTTTTCCGCAATAATGGTTGCATTTGGGAACAAAACAGACTATAATGTCATTGTTACTGTTTTCGTGTCAGGAGGGTCAGCCAATGAGGCAATGGGGCGGAGGCAAGCGCATGCTGAAGGCATGCGTTTTGGCTGTCCTCCTGGTGAGCTATGCGGCGCTGGCCTGGGCGGCGCTGAGCGATGCCCGCTGGCCTGCGGCGGATGGCGCCCAGGTGAAAACCGACGGCGGACTGACGGTGGACGCCAGCCATGCCAACGATGGCTACCTGATGGTGAAGGGCCCGGAAACCAGCAAACGGCTGAAGCTCCGCGTGAAGTTTGGCGACCAGACCCTGGACTACGACCTGAACGGCAGCGGCGAGTATGAGGTGATTCCGCTGCAGCTGGGCAGCGGCAAATACGCCTGCACCCTGTACAAGAACGCCTCCGGCAAGAAATATGCCCAGGAGGGCAAGGTGACCGTAACGGCTGAGCTGGCGGATGAAAACTGCGCCTTCCTCTACCCCAACATGTATGTGGATTACAACCAGGACACGCCTGCTGTGCGCATGTCCGAGGAGATCTGCCAGGGGCTGACCACACAGCAGGAGCGGTACGATGCAATTTTCCAATATATTACCGGCAATTTCGCATACGATTTTGTAAAAATGGTCACCGTCAAGCCCGGTATGCTGCCGGATATTGACGATTGCTTTGACAAGCGCATGGGCATTTGCCAGGATTTGTCCGCCGTCAGCGTCTGCATGCTGCGGGTGCAGGGCATTCCGGCAAAGCTGATGATTGGCACCCTGGGCAACGGCACCTATCACGCCTGGGTGGTGGCGGTGGTGGACGGGCGGGAGATTCTGTTCGACCCCACGGCGGAGCTGAGCGCGGTAGCCAGGGAGCAGGAGTACACCATCGAAAGATTCTATTGATCGATACAGGGAGGATTGACCATGGCAAAGGAACGCATGAGCAAGCGGCGCAAGCTGTCCCCGGAGGAGCTGAGCAGCTTCTGCGAGCAGATTGCCCTGATGCTGGATTCCGGCATGACCCTCTACGACGGCATTGAGATGCTGGCGGAGGACGAGCAGGAGGAGCACGGCCTGTACCGCACGCTGCTGGCGGGCATGGGCGGCACCGGCTCCCTGTACGAGGCGCTGCGCCAGGACGAAACCTGGCCCAGGTATATGGTGCAGATGGTGGGCATTGGCGAGGAAACCGGCCGCCTGGAGGACATTATGCAGGCACTGACCCAGTACTACGAGCGGGAAGGCCGCATCCGCACGGCTGCCTCCAGCGCCATCACCTATCCGCTGGTGCTGGGCGCCATGCTGGTGGTGATCATCCTGGTGCTTCTGTGGCGGGTGCTGCCCGTGTTCAACCGGGTGCTGGACAGCCTGGGCGTTGGCGGAACGGAGTCCGGCGCGGTGCTGATGAACCTGGGCGCCACCGTTGGCTGGGTGGTGCTGGGGTTGATTGGCCTGGTGGGCGTTGCGGTGCTGGTGTGCCTCATCCTGATGAAAACCGCCTGCCGGGACAGGGTGACCCAGCTGATTCAGCGGCTGTTCCCGCCGCTGAAACGGCTGAACGGCAAGCTGTCCTCCGCCCGGGTTGCCAGCATGCTGTCCCTGATGCTGTCCAGCGGCTATCCCATGGAAAGAGCCCTGGAAATGGCCCCCTATGCCCTGACGGACGAAAAGGCTGCCAGGCGGGTGGAGGGCGTGCGCCTGGCCATGGCAGAGGGTGCCACCTTTACCGAGGCGCTGGGCCAGTCCAAACTGTTTGAGGATTTCTACACCCGGATGATCCGGGTTGGCGCCGCCTCCGGCCACGAGCCCCAGGTGATGGCGAAGATTGCCGCCATTTATGAGGAGCAGGTGGAGGACGGCTTCACCCGCCTGGTGGGCATTATCGAGCCTACGCTGGTGGCGCTCCTGTCCGTGGTGGTGGGCGCGATTCTCCTGTCGGTCATGCTGCCCATGGCGGGCATTCTGTCCAATCTGTAAGCAAGGCGAAACGCCTTCGGGAAGGGAGGTATGCGGATGAAGCGCAGGGATGTTGCCGCACTGGCGCTGTTTATTGCCATTGTGCTGGCCTTTTGCCTGGTGGTGGATCAGCTGACCCGCGCCAGCGACAAGGCGGAGCTGACCCTTGTGCGGGACGCTGTGAAAAACGCCGCGCTGACCTGCTATGCCGTGGAGGGCGCCTACCCGGAGGATATTGCCTACCTTCGCCAGCACTACGGCCTGGCCTATAGCGAGGAACGATACATGATTTACTACGATGCCTTCGCATCCAACGTGCTGCCTGACATCCGCGTGGTGGAAAGGGGGAAGGGAGCACCGTGAGCATCCGTGACAGCAAGCCGCCGCGCAGCATCCAAAACGTATTTGTTCTGCTGCTGCTGGCGGTGTTCGCCGCCATGAGCACCCTGCTGGTTACCCTGGGCGCCCAGGCCTACCGCAGCGCCGTGGAGCGGGCCAACCGGGACAACGAGGCACGCATCCTTTCCGCCGTGGTGCGCAGCTCCCTTTGGGCGGAGGATGGCCTGGGACAGGTGCAGGTGAAGGACTACAGCGGGGTGAAGGCCCTGGAGGTTACCAACACCTACGACGGCGAAAGCTATGTGAAGCGCCTGTACTGCCACGATGGCAGCCTGTGGGAGAGCTTTACCTCTGCGGCATACGAATTTGACCTGGAGGACGGCGAAACCCTGTGCCAGGCCTCCGGCTTTGACCCAAGCCTGGAAAACGGCCTGCTGACCGTGCGGCTCACCGGCCCGGACGGCGCGGAGAGCACTGTGAAAATGTGCCTGCGCAGTGTGGAGGTGGACCAATGAAGCAGAATGGACGCGGAAACACGCTCCTGGTGGAGCTGCTGGTTGTGGTGCTGTTCTTCATGCTTGCTGCCACCACGCTGATGGAGCTTTTCGGCGCTGCCAAGCAAAGCAGCAGCCGGGCCAGCGCATGCAGCGCGGCGCTGCTCCAGGCCCAGAACATTGCCGAAACCCTTTACGCTGCCGATGATATGCAGGCCGCCCTGCAGGAGGCTGGCTTCACCCTGGAGGCAGAGGGCTGGCGCATGCACTGCGGTGAATACGACCTGGTGGCGGACTATCAGCCGGAGGAAACCGAGGCCGGCGCCCTTCACCTGGTGGAGCTGACAGCCCTTTACCGGGGCCAGGCACTGTTTGCGCTGCCGGCGGCAAGGTATCAGCCCGGGGAGGTGCAGCCATGAAGCAGCGAAAAATCGCCCTGGGGCCCGGCGCGGCCTCGCTGATACTGATTGTGGTATGCCTGAGCATGTGCGTTTTGTGCATGCTGACCTACATCAGCGCCCGGGACGCCCTGTCCCTCAGCACCCGCAGTGCGGAAATGACCCAGCAGGTATACACCCTGAACGAGCAAAGCGAGCGCACCCTGGCCCGGCTGGACGCCCTGCTGGCAGGCTGTGCCCGGCAGGCGGAAAATCAGGCGGAATATTTGCAGCTGGCAGCCCAGTGCCTGCCGGAGAATATGGAACTGATGGATAACACCATTGCCTGGACGGAAAGCCAGGATGAGCGGGCGCTGCTGTGCGCTGTGCGCCTGGCACCATGGGGCGAGGAACCCCGCCTGGCCTGGGCCACCCACGCCCTGATGGTGGAAACGGAGGACGAATGGAACTGATTTCCCTGCTGAAGGATGCCCTGGCCAAGGAAGGCTCGGACATTTTCATCATCCCCGGCTCACCGGTGATGGTCAAATCCCACGGGCGGATGGTGCCGCTGACGGAGCAGCGCATGATGCCCACGGACGCGGAGGCGCTGATTGCCACCGCCTACAGCCTGGCAGGCCGGGACACCACCGTCCTGGACACGGAGGGCGACGACGACTTTTCCTTCTCCGTGCGGGATGTGAGCCGCTTCCGCTGCAACACCTATCGCCAGCGCAACACCCTGGCAGCCACCTGCCGCGTGGTTGCCTTCGGCCTGCCCGACCCGGAGAAGGCCCACATACCCGATGTGGTGCTGAACCTGGCGGAGCTCCGCAGCGGCATGGTGCTGGTGACGGGCCCTGCCGGCAATGGCAAAAGCACCACCCTGGCCTGCCTAGTGGATCGCATCAATTCCACCCGCAGCGGGCACATTATCACCATTGAGGATCCCATCGAGTTTCTGCACCCGCACCGCATGTCCCTTGTGAGCCAGCGCGAGGTGCCCAACGATGCATCCACCTTTGCCCGGGCCCTGCGTGCCTCCCTGCGCCAGGCGCCGGATGTGATTATGCTGGGCGAAATGCGCGACCAGGAGACCATTTCCACCGCCATCACCGCCGCGGAAACGGGACACCTGCTGCTTTCCTCCCTGCACACCATTGGCGCCGCCAAGACCATCGACCGCATTGTGGATGCCTTCCCGGCGGAGCAGCAGAACCAGATTCGCGCCCAGCTGTCCATGGTGCTCAAGGGCGTCATTTCCCAGCGGCTCATCCTGAAAAACGATGGGGAGCTGACCCCGGTGTTTGAGGTGATGACGGTGAATCCCGCCATACAGAACCTGATCCGCGAAGGCAAGACCCACCAGATTGACAACGCAATCTTCAGCGGCGGGCCCGGCATGCTGTCCATGGATGCCGAGCTGCAGCGCCTGGTGAAGGAAGGGAAAATCACCCAAGAGACTGCCACCCTCTATGCCGTTCACCCGGAAACCATGGAGCGGGGAAACCGCATGGCGCCCCAGCCCACATCCGGCGGCTTTGGCTTCGGCAAGCGGCTGTAACGCGCGCTTTCCATAATAATGAAGAAAGTGTGAAGAGCAGTCTGAAAAAATTCATACACTTTTTTTCAAAATATGGTGCATAATGAATAAAAGTGTGCTATAATAATTCTACTAAATGGTGGGTAGCTGTGCAAATCCGTGGTTGCCCATCACTGGTTGCTCAGAGGAGGCATTACCATGAAGAAGAGTACGAACCGCTTTGTGGCGCTGATCATGGCGCTTGTTATGCTGGTGCTGACGCCTATGAGTGCGCTGGCAGAAGCTGCGGACACGGGCATCTCCACACCGACGGATACGTCCACCACGGTGCAGCAGCCTGCGCCCGGCGATCCGGAGGCCAGCCAGGAGCCTGACCCTGTGCAGACGCCTGACCCGGAATCCTCCCAGAAGCCTGACCCCACGCCTGAAACCTCTCCGAGCATGTCTAATTCGGGAAAGCAAACCGACGGTCGGTCGGTTTCCGGTGCGCCGACGGTGCTCGGCAGTTCCGGCGGCGACCCTGCACCGGCGAACCTGGGAACTTCCAGCTATACGCCCTGGCTGGCTGAGGGCGAAACCCTTGGAATGACCCTGGGCGAAACCAAGACCATCTACACCAATCTGGATTTGATTAAAAATAGTAGCAATAGAAATCCAAATGCCCTGGAAATCAACGGTGGAGAAGTAGCTGTTGATGAAAATGGCAATACAATCTACAAGTTCACGCTGAAGGCCAAGTACCCGGCTACGGTTGACTGGTACTACCCGATGGCTCATGTGAACATCACCTATGCCAATGCGCTGATCAACAAGGACATCAATGATTTTAACAAAATCACCATGCCTGACAACGTTAAGAGCTTGAAGGTTGGTGATTCGGCCACT
Organism: uncultured Faecalibacterium sp.; assembly: GCA_964383815.1. Lineage (GTDB taxonomy): Bacteria > Bacillota > Clostridia > Christensenellales > Aristaeellaceae > UBA11524. The sequence goes on from CAYLIC010000003.1 coordinate 79,066, forward strand.
GTGTATAGCCTTGTTGAGCTGAACGTTCCTGAAAGCGTAAAAGCCATTGCTAATGTTGAACAGACCCAGCAGGCGGATGGCGTTTGGAAGATTGATATTACCGCGACAGCGGCGGGAAGCACGGACTGGGATAAGTGGGACCTGAACTTCACAAATCCCAAGTACGACATCAAGTATGGCGAAAATACCCCCACGCAGCAGGAGAAGGACGACACCGTTAAGCATGCCAAGGACGCAAGCGTTGCGGTTGACAACGGCGAAGGCAAGTACTTCGCGTACTGGACGGACGCCAATGGTGCCCGCGTGAACGTTGGCGACCCCATCACCGGCTCGCTGACCCTGACCCCTGTGTATGAATACCCCACCGTCAACGTAACGATTCATCACAAGTATGCGTTCGGCGGCAACGGAAACAGCCCGACCTTTTACGAGGCAACAACGGACAGCACTGCTACCCTGCTGCCCGCTGCCGAAGACCGCACCATCAATCTGACTGATTATGTGTACAGCGGCGACACCAATATTAAGGCCAGCACCGAAAGAAATGCCAGCGCGGTGGATGCAAACAATGCCAACTCTTCTGTAGACATCACTGATCGTAAGCTGAACACCACGGCCCTGAAGGTGAACGACAGCAACGTTGCGAACGTTGAGGTGACCCTGTACTACGATGCGTATCTGACCATCGAGTACGCTGTGGACATCCCCACGGAAGAATCCCGTGCGCTTCCTGGCATTAAGCGTGAGTTTGTGAAGGGCAACGCGCTGCTGGCGGGCGATGCGGACATGACCGTTATTGGCCCCAAGACCGTGCGCATGGAAGACTTCGGATCTAATAACTTCAATGGCACTCAGGCGTACTTCAAGATTGGTACGGAAGGTTCGCAGGTTGGCAGCGACAGCAATTACTACAGCTCTGACCCTGTGAAGAAGCAATACAAGTTGGCTGGCGAGAGCAATCTGCAGGACTTGAATGATGACTACAGTGCCCTGAAGCCCGGCTCCACCATCTACCTGACCTATGGCCTGCAGCAGT
>CAYLIC010000004.1:0-75116 GCA_964383815.1 uncultured Faecalibacterium sp.
AGTGACGGAGCGCAATTCCTCGAAAAAGTGGCTCTGCCACTTTTTCGACACGCAATTGCCTGGGAAATGATTCCCAGGCAAATTTTCATTTCCCCACGCAGAACTGGCTGAACACCCTGTCCAGCAGCTTTTCCTCCACCTGGTCGCCGGTGATTTCGCTCAGCGCCAGCTGGGCGGCCTGCAGGTCAATGGTGGCAAAGTCAACAGCCATATCCAGTGCGCCGGCGGCCTGGCGCAGGTGGGCAGCGGCCCGGCGTGCGGCCTCCAGGTGACGGGGTTGGGTCAGGGTCAGGTGGTCGCTGACGGCGGCCTGCTGGCACAGGTAGCTTTTCAGCGGTGCCAGGGTGCCGGGCTGGCGGGCGGACAGGGTGATTACCGGTGCGCCGGGCAGCAGGGATGCGGCGGCGTCTGCCGTCAGCGCGGCGGGCAGGTCGGCCTTGTTCAGCACCAGGGCGGCGTTCAGGCCGCGGAGCTTCTCCAGCAGGGTGCTATCTTCATCGGTCAGCGGCTGGCTGGCATCCAGCACCAGCAGCACCGCGTCTGCCTGGCGGATGGCACGCTCGGCCCGGGCCACGCCCAGCTGTTCCACCGGGTCGTCCGTTGTGCGGAGGCCAGCGGTGTCCATCAGGTGGATGATGCTGCCGCAAAGGCTCACATCCCCGGTAATCATGTCCCTTGTGGTGCCGGGAATGGGGGTCACAATGGCCCGCTCCTCACCCAAAAGCGCGTTCAGCAGGCTGCTCTTGCCCACGTTGGGCCTGCCGCAAAGGGCCACCGTCAGTCCAGAGGTGACAATGCGGGCAGCGCGCTCGTTACAGGCGGCGTCCAGGCTGTCCGCCAGGGTCAAAATGCGCGGCGCAAGGCCACTGGCGGCTTCCTCCTCGGTGATTTCCTCCGGGTAGTCAATGCAGGCGGCGGCACCGGCCTGAATGTCATATAGCTCGTCCGCTACCTGGCGGATGAAGGCGGATGCGCCGCCCTGCAGCTGGTGTATGGCAGCCTGATGAGCCTTGTCACCCTGGGCGGCGATGAGCGCCATTACGGCCTCGGCCTGGCTTAGGTCAATGCGCCCGTTCAGGAAGGCACGGCGGGTGAACTCCCCGGGCTCCGCCAGCCGTGCACCGGAATCCAAGCACAGGGACAGCACCCGCTGGCAGGTGTAGCCGCCGCCGTGGAGCTGCAGCTCCGCCACGTTTTCCCGGGTGTAGCTGCGGGGCGCACGCATGATGACCCCCATGCACTCGTCCACCGTTTCGCCGCCGTCCAGCACATGACCGTAGGTCAGCATATGGGAGGTCAGCGGCGCGGCCTTCGCCGGGCGGAAAACCCGGCGCAGAATCTCCTCCGCTTCCGGGCCGGAAAGCCGCACAATGCTCACGCCACCTTGTCCGGGTGCCGTGGCAATGGCGGCGATGGTATCGTTGGTCAAAACAGTTCCTCCTCCAGGTGCTTCCAATATTGGGAAGTGAGCACGGGTTCAAGCCAGGGCCAGGCGCTGTCGGCCTTGTGCCAGGTGGCAGGGTCAGCCGCATCCCCCATGGTGGAGATAAAGCGCACAAGCTTCAGCGTAGCCTGGTATTCCCCGGTCAGCATGGTGTGGAGAACAATGCGGGCCATTTCCGGCGCGGCGGCAGCGCAGCCGCTTTCAATGAACGCCCGCTTCAGGACGGTGGTGTCATAGGCTGCTGCGTGGCGGGTCAGGTGGATGGTGCCATTCTGCTCCTCCATAACCACAAAGGGTGCGCAGCCACCTTTACCGTCCTCCAGCATGCCCAGGGAGCCGGGATTGCAGGCAATCCGCCCGTTGTGCTCCACCAGCCAGGGAGCGTGGTTGTGCCCGGAAAACAGGTGGGTGACATGGGCGGGCAGGCTGTCCAGCAGGGCAGGGATCTGGTCTGGATAAATCAGGTGAAAGGGGTCGCTGGGTGTGCCGTGGGTAAACAGCTTGCTGCCTTCTGCATAATCCATGGGAAAGCTGATGTCCAGACCGTGCAGCTGCCGGTGCGTCCACCGCTGGATGGCCCAGTTGTACCCGGCAAACTCCGGTGCATTAACCCGCAGCAGGCGGGCTTCATGGTTGCCCAGCAGCATGATGGCGTTCATCTCCAGGAGCCGGAGAAGCACCTGGCGAGGCTGCGGACCAAAGTTCACCTGATCCCCCAGGGAAATGACCCGCTGGCAGCTTTGCGCCTCTGGTGTGGCCAGCACGGCCTCCAGGGCGGGAAGATTGCCGTGAATGTCAGCGATAATCAGCGTTCGCATGGTTTCTCCTTAATCACGGCTGCCGGAAAGGTAATCTGCACGGAGCATGCTGTCCTTGTAATCGGTGGTGATGGTGTACTCGTAATAAGTGATTTTCTCGCCGGTGGCAAGCGTGTCCGTCCGGGTGCGGAAGGCATAGCGTGCGCCATCCCGCAGGAGGGGGAGCTCCACCGCCACGGCCTGGGCCAGGGCGTACAGGTACTGGGGCTGCATGGGGTCGATGTCGTGCTTGTCGAAGGTGTAGTTCAGGGCCTGGCCTGCGGGCTTGTACAGGCGGATGTACACGCCATCCGTCCGCAGGGTGACGCTTTCCACGCATTGCTCCCGGCAGCGGATTAGCAAAGGGTACAGGTGACCGTATAGCTGGGAGGCGCGCACCCGGCGCACCAGTGCCTCCTGGGCCCGGCGGCGGCGGATGATGCCTGCCAGCCCGGCAGCACACAACAGGCAGACAAGAATCACCAGGGCAATCAGCAAAGGTGTGCTCATGGCTGCACCTCGCTGGATTCCTCGGCCTCCCGGTGGGCAATGAGCCTGTTGACCGCGTTCAGGTAGGCCAGGCAGCTGGCCTCCAGCACGTCGGTGGAAACGCCCCGGCCCAGCATGCTCTCCGCCCCGAGGGACACCCGGACGGTAACCTCGCCCAGGGCGTCCTGGCCCTCGGTAACGGCCTTGATGTTGTAGCTTTCCAGGGAACAATGCAGGCCGGTGATGGCGTCCACCGCGTTGAAGCAGGCCTCCACAGGCCCCACGCCCCAGGCAGCCCGGGTGGTGGTTTCGCCGTTCTTTTCCACGGTAACGGTGGCAGTGGGCGTCATTTTGTTTCCGGCGAAAATCTGGAAGGCGGAAAGGCGGTAGGCGGCTTGCGGGGTCAGCCGGGACTCCCGCAGAATGGCCAGCACATCCCTGTCGGTAATCTCCTTTTTCCTGTCCGCCAGCTCCTTGAAGCGGGCAAAGGCGGCTTGCAGGGCTTCTCCCTCCAGGGCGTAGCCAAGCTGGTGCGCCCTGTCCGCCAGCGCGTGACTGCCGGACAGCTTGCCCAGGGACAGGCTCTGCTGGGGGATGCCCAGATCCTCCGGCTTCATGACCTCGTAGGTCTCCCGGTTGGCCAGCACGCCGTGCTGGTGGATGCCGCTCTGGTGCTGGAAGGCATTGGCGCCCACCACGGGCTTGTTGGGTGCAGGCTCGATGCCGGAAAGGTTGGCAATCATCCGGGAAACCTTGTACAAGCCCCTGGTATTGATGCCCGTGTCACAGCCGTAATAGCCGCGCCGGGTGCGCAGACCCATAACGATTTCCTCCATGGGTGCGTTGCCTGCCCGCTCGCCCAGGCCGTTGACGGTGCACTCCACCTGCCGGGCGCCGCAGCGCACACCCTCCAGGGATGTGGCAACGCCCAGGCCCAGGTCGTTATGGCAATGGACGGAAAGGGTTACGCCGTCGGCACCGGGTACCTTTTCCAGCACATCCCGGAACATCTGTCCATATTCATCCACGGCGGCATAGCCCACGGTGTCCGGCAGGTTGATGGTGGTGGCGCCGGCGCGGATGGCACCCTCCACCACGCGGTAGAGGAAGTCCCGCTCGGTGCGGGTGGCGTCCTCGCAGGAGAACTCCACGTCATCGCACAGGTTCCGGGCCAGGGTGACGCAGCGGATGGCGGACTGGTACACATCCTCCGGGGACATGCGCAGCTTGGCTGCCATATGAATGGGACTGGTGGCGATGAACACATGGATGCGCTTGAGGGCGGCGGCCTCCAGGGCCTGGCTGGCAGCCTCGATGTCCTCCGCCACGCACCGGGCCAGGGAGCAGACCCGGGCCTGCCTCACCACCTGGCTGATGGCGCGGATGGCCTTGAAATCCCCTTTGGAGGAGGCAGCAAAGCCAGCCTCAATCACGTCCACGCCCATGGCCTCCAGGGCGCGGGCAATCTCCACCTTTTCAGCCCGGTGGAAGGATACGCCCGGGGTCTGCTCCCCATCCCGGAGCGTTGTGTCGAAAAGAATAACCCGATCAGCCGCCATACAGCCGCCTCCTTTGGAAAAGAAAAACCCCGGCAGACAGCGCTGCGGGGCTTATCGCATTCGTGCAATGCGGTGGTTATGCGAGGATACCCACATGTGCGTATGATAGCAGTGCGGGCGAAAAATGTCAAGGGCTGACGAATTGCGTTTACCTGAATGTGGAAATGCCGAAGCTGTTCACCATGCCGTCCAGCCGGGTGCCATGCTTGCACAGGGGGCAATCGGTGGAGGGACAGCTTTCGTACTCGGGCAGGTGATCCTTTTTGGTGAAGATGCTCACAATGGGGAAGCCTTCGCAGCTGTCCATGCAGGAGAAGATGGCGCACACGCCTGCGGGCTTACCGCTGTAATAGCGGATGGCCTCCAGGGCGGCCTGCACGGTGTATCCCGTGGTAACGGAGGCCGCCAGCACCAGCACATGCTTGCCCACAATCATGGGGGCGATGTTGTCCCGGAAAATCAGCTGGCTGCCGGAGGTATGCTCGGGGGTCACAACATAAATGGTGCGGTGAGCGTTCATGTTGGAATAGCCCGCCCGGGTCAGGTCGTTGGCCATGCAGGCGCCAATCACCTCAGTACCGTCCAGGCAGAGGATGGTGTCCACCACCGCAGAGGCCCGGAAGCCTGCACACAGGGCGGCAGCAGCCTCGCTGGCCTCGGACAGGCGATGCTTGGTCATGGTCAGGTCGATATAATAGTTGATATGGCTGTGGCTGGTGGCAAAGTGCCCCTTCGCCAGGCGCAGGCGGACGTTGCTGGAGGTGTTGGGAAGGTCGAAAAGCTGAATGGCCACAATACATCGCTCCTCATGATGAAATTGGATAACGCTGGCTGGTGTTTTCCATTATACATGAGTGATGGACGTTTGGCAAGAAAAAAGTGGAGAAAGTGGCAATGCAGGCTTCAGCCGGGCCGGTACTCCATAATGTCCTCCACCCGGCAGTTCAATATGCGGCAGAACATTTCAATCGTGTGGGTGCTGACGCTTTCGTTCCGCTTCAGCCGGGTGATCTGCGCCGGGCTGACGCCATAGGTGTGGATGAGCGCATACTGGCTTACGCCCTTTGCGCGCATGGTGCTCCAAAGCCGGTCGTAGGTTATCATCAATCTCACCCGTTTTTTTGCAAAGTTCTATTGACACAATAACCGAATACGGTGTATATTGGTATTAACCAAAATCGGTTATCAAGTCAAGGGTGGTTTCGAACTGAGTTTGCACGGAAGGTGCATGTTGACGGAATCAAGAATGTTCGGTTTGTTAGCAGCCGCCATTCACAGCCACCGCGTTCCGCTTCATCCGTACTAACGGCTGCCTCCACCTCCGGGGGAAAGATTCGTGCATGGCATGGGCAAAGGCTTCCCCTAGAGGGGAAGATGTCCCAAAGGGACTGATGAGGTGGATGCTGCGGACAAGTGTTGTCAAATGGATGAGGAATGATCAGCTCCTTCGACACGACAATCACCCCCTGCGGCTTTCCGCAGGGGGTGTTGCTGTGCTCCCGCTCACGCGCTCCTTTGTTCCAGCGCCAGCTTGTCCGCAATCATGGCGATGAACTCGCCGTTGGTGGGCTTGTCCTCCTTGGTGGCTACCTTGCAGCCAAAGGCTTTGTTCAGCGTGTCGATGCGCCCGCGGCTCCAGGCTACCTCGATGGCGTGGCGGATGGCTCGCTCCACCTTGCTGGCGGAGGTGTTGAAACGCTTGCCGATGCCCGGGTACAGCTCCTTGGTGATGCGGTTGATGATGTCCGGGTTCTCCACCACCATTTTCACGGCCTCACGCAGGAAGGAATAGCCTTTGATGTGCGCCGGGATGCCGATGGTCAGGAACAGGCCTGCCAGCTTTTCATCCATGGTGGGCAGGTGGTTGGCGGCAAAGCGGGCGCTGTCCGGCAGCAGGGCACCCTGGCCGCAGGCCTCCCGGATGCGGGACACCAGGGCGGAGGTTTCAATGGGCTTCACCATATAATACCGGGCGCCCAGGTTTACCGCCCGCATAACAAAATCATCCCTGCCCAGGGCGGATACCACAATGAACTGCGGCGGCTTTTCCAGGCCCTGGCGCGCAATCTCCTCCATCAGGCTGTAGCCGTCCATCTGCGGCATGATAATGTCCAGCACCACCACATCCACCTGGGCCTTTCCCAGGCGCTCCAGGGCCTCCAGGCCGCTGGCGCATTCGGCGGTGACCTGCATACCCTCCTGCTGCTCGATGGCGGCCTTCATGGCGCGGCGCAGCTCCGCGTTGTCATCCACCAGCATTACCTTCATATCTTCCATGTGTTCCGGGCTCCTTTCATCGGTCCTCCATATTGCTTCTCTTTCGCGGGCAATCAGCCTTTTCTGCGCTGAAGGGCGCTTTTGCGGCTAATCCGGGTGCATTATAGCATATACCTGCGGCGAAAAGGGAAAAACGCGCAAAGTATCCAGTAAACGACATACGTTTCCATTCTTGTCACATATTTGCGACAGGCATCGACCGGATGACGGACTTTGCAAAAAGCATCCGGCGGTGGTTGTGCAAGGGAGAAAATCATGCTATAATGAAACAACTTCATTCAGCAAAGAGGCGAGGGAACATGAACGTGCGGCATCAGCTGCGGCGGGTGAACCTGGCTGCACTGCGCAGAAACGTGGAGCACATTCGGCATAGCCTGCCGGAGCACACCGGCCTGCTGGCTGTGGTGAAGGCGGATGCCTATGGTCACGGCATGGTGCAGGTGGCGCGGGCCGCCCTGCAGGCAGGCGCCAGTCACCTGGCGGTGGCCCTGGTGGAGGAAGGCACAACCCTGCGGGACGCGGGCGTTCAGGCGCCCATCCTGGTGCTGGGCGCCACATCACCGGCGGAGGCACAGGCAGGCGTTGCCGCCGGCCTGACCCTGACCGTGTGCGATGGCGACATGGTGCGCGCGGCGGAGCAGGCGGCGCTGGACACCGGCTGCCCGGCCCTGGTGCACCTGAAGGTGGACACGGGCATGTGCCGCATTGGCGCGCGGACGGAGGAAGAGGTTCGCGCGGTGCTGGGCACCCTGGCGGTCTGCCCCCATGTGCGCCTGACCGGCGTCTTCACCCATTTTGCCGATGCGGACGGCGGTGATATGACTTTCACCGGTCAGCAGCTTCAGCGGTTTAAAACGCTGACGGCACTGCTGCCGGAAGGCATTTTGCGCCACTGTGCCAATTCCGCTGCCATTCACCGCCTGCCGGAGGCAACCATGGACATGGTGCGTGCGGGTATTTCCATGTACGGTTACCCGCCTGTGGCAACGGACATGCCCCTGGAAATGGTGATGGACTGGCACACGGAGGTCACCTATGTGAAGGACATTCAGCCCGGTGACACGGTGAGCTATGGCCGCACCTTTACGGCGGAGCACCCCATGCGGGTGGCGACCATTGCCTGCGGCTATGGCGACGGATACCACCGGGCGGCCTCCGGCAAGGCGCAGGTCATCATTCGCGGACAGCGGGCCAGGGTGCTGGGGCGCATCTGCATGGATCAGATGATGGTGGACGTAACGGACATCCCTGGCGTAGCGCCCGGCGACCGGGTGACCCTCATGGGCCGGGACGGCAACGCGTGTATCACCGCTGAGGACATTGCCGCCTGGGCGGGCACCATCAGCTATGAGGTGCTGCTGGCAGCAACGGGCCGCGTGCCCCGTGAATGGCTCCATGAGCAGTGACAAGCAGGCCCTGCGCCGGGCCATCCGCCAGGCCTTTCCCGGCAAAGCGAGTCGCGACGACCAAAGCATCGCCCTGTGCCGGCATGTTATGGCATGGGAGCCATACCGCCGGGCGGAGGTCATAGCAGGCTATATGCCCATGGGGCACGAGGCGGATGTGACAGCGCTTTTGCTGGATGCGCTGGCCAGCGGCAAGGTGCTTGCACTGCCCAGGTGCGATGCCCCGGGACGCATGACCTTTCGCCGGGTGAATAGCCTGGAGGAGCTGATACCCGGTGCCTATGGTCTGCCGGAGCCAACGCCGGACGCGCCCGCCGTGCCGCCGGCGGATATCGACCTGATGCTGGTGCCCCTGGAGGCCATCAGCCGAAAGGGTCAGCGCCTGGGCAAGGGCGGCGGGTATTACGACAGGGTGCTGGCCCGGTGGCAGGGCCTGTCCCTGGGTGTGGCGCTTGCCCACCAATGGGTGGAGGATATGCCGTGCTGCCGGTGGGACATGCCCATCAGGGCCTGCGCGGATGCAGAGGGAATCAACCTTTTTGACAAGGCTCGAAAGGATGTTTGAAACAATGCAGCCAAAGAAAAAGAACAAGAAAACCATCAAGCCTGTGCACAAGCCGTTCCTCCGTGGTGCGGCGGTGGACAGCACCACCCTGGGCAGCGCAGCAAAGCTGTTCCTTTCCCTGTTCGGCCTGGTGCTGGCAAATATGCTGCTGGGCACCATGGCCTCCTGGGACATCCAGTGGCTGAACATCCTGTTCAACTGCGCGCTGCTGCTGGTGGTGTACGGCATGTATTACCAGAACGGCGCTGCCAAGGGTACGGCGGCGGTGAACCAGGGTGAGATTCTCCTGCAGCGGCAGGAGAACGGGCGCACGGTGGACAGCAAGGAGCAGGCTGCCTGCTATCACCCGGCGAAGGGGTTCATCATCGGCCTGCTTGGCCTTGTGCCGGCACTGGTGTGCTGCGTGCTGCTGGCCCTTGTGGCGCAAAGGCAATACACCGGCCTGGGTGCGCTGCCATCCTGGATTTCCGGCCTGCAGCGCCAGAGCGAAACTGCCGGTGCGCTGGCCATGTACAACACAGCTGCCGGCATGACTATGGAAAGCATGCTGCGGGTGGTTGTCCGCATGCTGATTATGCCCTATGTGAACATGGTGGGCGCAAACAACCGGGAAGGCCTGCTGGTGCTGGAACGCCTGAGCCTGCTGCCCATGCTGATGCCCGGCCTGAGCTATGGCATTGGCTACCTGCAGGGCGAGAGCATCCGCTCCAGGGTGCACACGGAGATTGCCATAGGCAAGCGCAAGCGCGCCCGCAAGGACAAGAAGCGCCGCCAGGCCCGTGCCAAGGCGCCGGAGCAGCTGAACTGAGGGAGGCGCCGCATGCGCATTATTGCAGGAGAGGCAAGGGGACGAACCATTGAGGCGCCCAAGGGCCGGGACACCCGTCCCACCCTGGACAGGGTGCGTGAGAACCTGTTCAATATCCTTCAGCGCCGGGTGTGGGAGGCAAGGGTGCTGGATTTGTTTTCCGGCAGCGGCGCCCTGTCCCTGGAGGCGCTGAGCCGTGGTGCGGCCAAGGCCGTGCTGGTGGATTGCGACCGGGCCGCCAATGCCTGCCAAAGGCAGAATGCTGCCAGGCTGGGCTATGCGGACAGGGCCCGCATCCTGCTGATGGACTGGCGGCAGGCCGTGAGCCAGCTGACCGCCGATGGCCAGGTGTTCGACCTGGTGTTTCTCGACCCACCCTACGCCATGCACGAGCTATCCGGCGTGATGGAGGCCCTGAAGCCGCTGCTGGCGCCGGAGGCCTGCGTGGTGGTGGAGCATGAGGCCCGGGTGATGCCCGCCATTGCCGATGGGTATGAGCTGTATGACAGCCGCAGGTATGGCTATGCCGGCGTGAGCTTCTTCCGCAGGCAGGCATAACGGGGCAACAGAAAGGCATGATAAGCATGGAGAGCGTGTGCATCTATCCCGGCAGCTTTGACCCGCTGACCCTGGGACATGAGGACCTGATTCGCCGGGCCTGCCGCCTGTTTGACAGGGTGATAGTAGCTGTGCTGCACAATCCCGCAAAGGCTGGCTGCTTTACCGTGGAGGAAAGGCTGGACATGATTCGCGCCGCCTGCGCTGACCTGCCCCAGGTGGAGGCCCGGGCCTTTGGCGGCATGCTGGTGGAGGCCGTGGAGGCCACGGGCGCTGTGGCGGTGATCCGCGGCCTGCGCACCATGGCGGACTATGAAACGGAAAAGGCCATGGCCCAGTTCAACGCGGAGCTGCGACCGGGGACGGAAACGGTGTTCCTCCTCACCAGGCCGGAGCACGGACATGTGTCCTCCTCCACCGTGAGGGAGCTGGCAGGCTATGGCGCGCCGCTGGACAGGTATGTTCCGGCCTGTAATGTGGACAGGATACAAAAACGATTTGCAAAATAAATGCAGGAGGATATGGATATGGCGATGAACGTCAGCAGCGTGGAGCAGTGCCGCGCAATTATCCGTGAACTGAACGACATGGTGGACACCGCCAGAAAGGCCTTCATCAACGCTGATGCCTGCGTGCTGAGCCGCAGGACGATGATGGATCGCCTGGCCCAGCTGGACGAATGCCTGCCCGATGCCCTGCGCCAGGCGGAGCGCATCCTGCAGGAGGATGCCGCCATGCGCGCCAAAACCGCCCGGGAATGCAACGAGGCGCTGACCGATGCACAGGCCCGGGCCAAGCAGATGCTTGCCGATGCACAGAACCAGGCAGCGCAAATCCAGCGGGAAACTCAAGCCGCCAACGAGGCTGCTCAGCGCGCCGTGCAGGAGGCACAGCAGCGGGCTCAGGAGGAGGGCAACCGCATTCTCCAGCAGGTGAACCAGGAGGCTGCCGCCATCCGCGCCCAGGCCGAGCGGGACAGGGATCAGCTGGTTTCCCAGGAAACGGTGTACCAGAAGGCCATGGTGGAGGCGGAGGAGCTGCGGGAGCGCACCAGCGCCGAAATGGCCACCATCCGCCACAATACCTTCGACTATCTGGATGGCGTGCTGGGCAGGGTGGATCAGTGCCTGGTGACGCTGACCAACGAGGTTCGCGGCGAGCGTGGCGACCTGAACAACCATCGCTGATGCAGAAAACGATAAAAAAGTTATCAGGATTATTCATGGTTCGTTCATACTGTTTTCACATTTGTGATTTACATTAAGTATGCACTCAGGAGGGAAGCCACCACCCGAATGAGAGCAATCTCCTTTTTCCCTGACATTCCTCGTGAATGTCAACCTCCCTATCCTCCATACAAGCAAAGGCCGCTGGCATAACGCCGGCGGCCTTTGTGATGGCATGGATTCCCGCGGATGATTGCGCCCCGCGCGGAAACAGTATGATGAGGATGGGAGTTGAAGCGCGTGAACAAGGTGAAGGCTTCCCTTGGCATACTGGGGATAACCCTGGCGGCGGTGCTGTGCCTGGCAGCATCTCCCGGGCGGGGAGCGCCTGTGGCACAGGTGCAGACCTGCCGGGTTGTTCTGGGGACTGTGGAGCAGGTGCTGGCGCTGAACGGCGTGCTGCGATACGAAACGGAATACGCCGCCATTACCCCGCAGGCCGGTGTGGTGGAGGCGGTTTATGTCCACCCGGGGGACAGGGTGCAGGCAGGCCAGGCACTGCTGCGCCTGAACGGCAAGGCTCAAGGACAGGCAGTGGCGGCGCTGCTCTCCGGCGGCAGCAGCCTGGGGGACATGGGCGCCGGGCTGACACAGACCCGCCTGCAGCAGGCGGCGGCCCAGCTGGAGGCGCTCACCATCCGTGCGGCGGCGGACGGCCTAGTGCAGCAGGTGCAGGTCACACCCCATGGCGGCGTGGCAGCCGGCGCGGCGGCGGTGCTGCTCAGCGGGGAAGGCCAGGCCATCCAGTGCAGCGCCGTTCTGCGGGATGCGGAAAAGCTCCGCCCGGGCATGCAGGCCACCATCCTGAAGGACGGCACATGCCTGACCACCGCTGTGGTGGCGGAGATTGGCCCGGCCCAGGTCAATGCAGGCACCGGGCAGGTGCAGTGCCAGGTGACGCTGACCCCGGCGGAGCGCATCGACCTGCCCCTGGGCGCAGCGCTGGAGGTGGAAATCGTCCTGGCAAGCCGCAATCAGGTGCCTGTGGTGCCTGTGGAGGCACTGACGGAAAGAGACACCCTGTGGTGGGTGGCGGACGGGCGCTGCTACGAGGTGCCCGCCCGGGTGCTGCTGGCGGATGAGGCAAGCTGCTGGGTGCCGCTGCCGGAGGGAACGGAAATCATCTGCGGCGTTGAGGCACTGGCAGAGGGACAGCAGGTGAAGGCGGTGAGGCCGTGAGACTCCGGGATGCGGCAGGCCTGGCCCTTTCCAGCCTGCGGAAAAACCCTGTGCGCACCCTGCTGACCATCCTGGGCCTGGGCGTGGGCATTGGCGCGGTGCTGACGGTGTTAACCCTGGGCAGCGCGGGAGAGAAGCAGGTGGAGGTGCAAATCGCCCGGCTGGGCGTGGACAAGGTATGGGTGACGGCGGAGGAAGGCCACACCCTGTCCCGGGCGGATGGGGAGGCCATTCGGGTGGCGACCCGGGCGGATGCCTGCGCGGGCGCATACATCATGGGCACCGTTGCCCTGGGGGACAGGACAGCGGCAGGGCAGATCACCGGCTATGATGAAAGCCTGCAGGCCGTGCATGGCCTGGAGCTGGCTGCAGGCCGCATGTTTGCCGCCCGGGAGCACCGGGGCAGCGCCGTTGCCCTGGTGGATGAGGGCATGGCGGAGGCCCTGGGCGGGCAGGTGCTGGGGCAGCGCATCACCCTGGGCAGCCGCAGGCTGCAGGTGGTGGGCGTGGTGACGCGGGCTGCGCAAACGCCCACGGTGGTGCTGCCCCTTGCCACCTTCCTGGACACCTGGGGCAATGGGGCAATCAGCCAGGTGACCATTGCCGTGCCACGGGGTCAGCGGGCGGACAGCATTGCCGATGCGGCGCTCTCCGCCCTGGGGGACGGGTACAGGGCCACATCCCTTCAGGCGGAGATTGACGCGGCCCGGGCGGTGGTGCGCATCTTTGTGATGGTGCTGGCCTGCGTGGCGGCGGTGTGCATGCTGACGGGCGGCATTGGGGTGATGAACATCCTGCTGGTCAGCGTGCGGGAGCGGCGGAGGGAAATCGGGCTCATCAAGGCCATTGGCGGCACAGCCGGGCAGGTGGGCCTGCTGTTCCTGCTGGAGGCGGCGTGCTATGCGCTGCTGGGCGGCGTGCTGGGTGTGGCGCTGGGCGCGGGCATGGTGTGGCTTTTCGGCTTGCTGATTGGCCTGGAGGCAGCTTTGTCACCCGGGCTGGCCCTGGGTGCGGTGGCGGCAGCGGGCGGGGTAGGCGTGCTGTTTGGCGTGGCACCTGCCCTGCGCGCGGCGGCGCTTCTGCCGGTGGATGCGCTGAAATTGCACTGAAAACGATGTCATAATCGGTTGAGGGAAAACCGTATTAAACATTCTGAACAAAGAATGACCTCAAGACTTGTCAATTTAGCCAATTTACTTTTTTATCAAAAAACAGGTATAATAAGTGCAACGAAACGTGGTGCTGCTGTTCCTGCATGCCGCGTGGGATTATTCGGAGGAGGAATAAGATTTATGGCAAGCGTATCTCTGCAACACATCTACAAGGTTTACCAGGGCGGCGTGACCGCTGTTAGCGACTTCTGCCTGGACATTGAGGATAAGGAGTTCATCGTGCTGGTTGGCCCCTCTGGCTGCGGCAAGTCCACCACCCTGCGCATGGTGGCCGGCCTGGAGGAAATCTCCGATGGCGAGCTGTACATCGGCGATAAGCTGGTGAACGACGTGGCTCCCAAGGACCGCGACATCGCCATGGTGTTCCAGAACTACGCTCTGTATCCCCATATGACCGTGTATGACAACATGGCTTTCGGCCTGAAGCTGCGCAAGACCCCCAAGGACGAAATCAAGCGTCGCGTGGAAGAAGCCGCCAAGATCCTGGACATCGCTCACCTGCTGAACCGTAAGCCCAAGGCCCTGTCCGGCGGCCAGCGCCAGCGTGTTGCTCTGGGTCGTGCCATCGTCCGTGAGCCCAAGGTCTTCCTGTTCGACGAGCCTCTGTCCAACCTGGACGCCAAGCTGCGCGTTGCCATGCGTACCGAGATTACCAAGCTGCACCAGCGCCTGCAGACCACCTTCATCTACGTTACCCACGACCAGACCGAGGCTATGACCATGGCTTCCCGCATCGTGGTTATGAAGGACGGCGTTATCCAGCAGGTGGATACCCCCCAGAACCTGTACGACTATCCCGCCAACGAGTTCGTGGCCGGCTTCATCGGCAGCCCCCAGATGAACTTCTTCGACGTGAAGCTGGACAAGGAAGGCCAGGACGTGGTTGCCATCTTCGGCGACAACAAGATTGTTGTGCCCGGCAGCAAGGTTGCCAAGTTCATCGACGAGAGCTACATCGGCAAGGATGTTGTGATGGGTATCCGTCCTGAGAACATCCACGACGATGCCAACTTCCTCTCCACCTATGAGAATGCCACCATCAACGTGTCTGTGGAAGTGACCGAGCAGATGGGCTCTGAAACCTACCTGTACCTGACCACCACCGGCAAGGATGGCAACATCATCGCCCGTGTTGATCCCCGCACCACCAGCCGCGCTGGCGACAAGATCAAGGTTGCCTTCGACGTGAACCACCTGCACTTCTTCTGCAAGGAAACTGAGAAGACCATCCTGAGCCGCTAATTTCCGCGCTTCCGCGACCCTCTGCCATGGAGGGTCGCTTTTTTTGTTGCGGTGTGCAACCTTTTGCCGGGCTGGCGCGTCTAATGGGCGGCGAATGCTGAAGCCTACACGGAGGATGCCATGGACAAGGAAAGGTTTACCCAGCTGGCACTGGCGCAGGAGCGGCGGCTGTACCGCATCGCCGTCAGCTACACCGCCAGCAGCGCCGATGCGGAGGACGCCATGCAGGAGGCGCTTCTCCGGGCCTGGGACAGGCGGGACACCCTGCGGGAGGAGACGCTCTTCGCCACCTGGCTGACCCGCATACTCATTAACGAATGCAAGAATATCCTGCGCAAGCGCCGCCGCATGATCCCTGTGGCGGAGCTGCCCGCCCTGTTCACGCCGCCGGAGGACGAGAAGGCAGCAGACGTGCGAAGGGTGCTGTTTGCCATGCAGGAGCGGTACCGGGTGCCGCTGGTATTGAGCCTGCTGGAGGGTTACAGGCTGCAGGACATTGCCACCATGATGAAGCTGCCCCTGGGCACGGTGAAGTCCCGCATTGCCAGGGGAAAGAAGCTGCTGGAAAGAGAGGTGCTGGAACATGCGGAGCAATGACCTTGACCGGGCAATTGGACCAACGCCCACATCCTTTGATGAAAAAATGCGCCGCACCCTGCGCGGCCTGCAGGAGGAGACACCCAGGCACAGGGCCGGCGTGCGCCGCGCTGTTGTGCTGGGTGTGGCACTGGCTGTGGTGTGCTCCACGGCTGTGGCACTCATGTCCCGGGGTGTGAAGTGGTACTACGACAACCGGTTTACCGCCTACCAGCAGTACGAGCCGGAGCGGTATGAGGCCATCATCAGCCATTTGCAGACGGATGTGGAGCAGACGAGGACGGCGGATGAGGACATTGACATTGCGGTAACGGAGATTTCCTGGGCGCCCAGGCAGCAAATGATGGTGGTGGAGGTAACTGCCGTGGCGCTGGATCAGGAGCGTATTGAGCTGCATCCCATGGAAAACCTGGATGCTGATGGATCCTATGTGGGCGAGGGGAACCTGGGCTTGTACCCATATGACGAGGAGGCCCGGGAGAAGCACTGGCTGTGGACGGAAAACGGCTTTGGCCCGGTGGATGAAATGGTCGATCCTGGAAAAGAACTGCTGCTGGTGAATTGCGGCTGGGTTCACCTGGACGGGGATATTCTTATTGGCGACATGTCCAGCATGGACAGCTATGTGCAGGAGGACGGCAGCGTGCACATCATCATTGAGGTGCGGATGGACTTCCTCCAGCAGGACAAGGACGCGGAAATGGACAGCGGCGATGTGAGCCTGGCGGAAAAGCTGCGCCACGCGCTGCAGCAGGATACCATGACACTGACCATTCCCTACACCGTAACGCCCTATACCGAGGATGACGATGCCCTGTACAACGGCGGCAGGGATGGGGAAATCAGCTTCGCTGTCAAGGTCGAATAAGGCGCTGTTTTGTGAAAATGTCACAAAAAATTTGCATTTTTCGGCGGTTTTTCGCTTTCCTCCGCCTTGCATGTGTGCTATAATGGTCGGTGATGGGGAAGGAAGACTTTCCCGGAAGGAGCGAAAGCCACATGGATAAGCATTTGCAGGAGCGGCTGGAGGCGGTGCTGTCCCAGCTGTCCATACCGGTGGGTGTGATGGAGCGGGACGGCGGCATGCAGCTGCCAGCCGATACCCGCGCTGCCCTGAAGGATTTAACCGATGGCGTTCCCGAGAGCATGAATGGCATGCTGTATCTTGCCGTGAAGCAGCCCTCGGTGCTTTTGTCCTGCCCGGACAAGCTGCCCGGTGCCAGGGATGTGCTGCTGCTGGGCAGTGCGCTGGTCAGCAGCATGGGCGGCAGCGAGGCCCACAGCGAGAACAGCTTTGACGTATACCGCCGGGCGCTGCGGGGCGAAACCTCCGGCGCGGAGCTGGAGGCCCTGTGCGCTGAGCACCAGATTCCCCCGGAGCTGGAGCGCTGTGTGATGGTCTTTCACATGGTGCAGACCGGGCGGGAGCGGGCCTTCGACCTGCTGAGGGACATTACTCCCATACAGGACAAGGATGTGCTGATTGACCTGGACAGGCACACCGTGGCCCTGGTGAAGGACGTGACCGATGGGGAAACCGTGGAGGAGCAGATGCAGTTTGCTCAGGCCCTGCAGGAAACCCTCATGAGTGAAACCGCCCACCAGATGACCGTGGGCATTGGCAGCAGCCGTCATACCATGGACGAATTGCGGGAAAGCTATGCCGAGGCCAAGCGGGCCATTGAGGTTGGGCGCATATTCCAGCCGGAAAGCAGCCTGCATGTGTTCAGCCGGCTGATTCTGGAGCGGTTTTTGATGGAGCTGCCCCAGGACATCAGCGCCTATTATCATTCCCTGCTGTTCAACAGGAAAACCCTGCGCCTGTTTAACGAGGAAATGCTCTACACCATCGACATGTTCTTCAAGAAAGATTTGAACCTTTCCGACACGGCGCGCCAGCTGTATATCCACCGCAACACCCTGGTATACCGGCTGGACAAGGTGCAGCGGCAGACAGGCCTTGACCTGCGCTCCTTTGACGATGCGGTGACCTTCAAAATTCTGATGGAACTGAAAAAATGCGGCGGCGAGAAGCTGAACCGGAAATAATCGGAGGGTGCATGACATGAAAAAGAAACTGCTGCTGTTAACGGCCCTTGCGCTGACCGCCTGCCTGGTGTGCGGCTGTGCCTATCTGCCCCTGTCCGGCATGACGAACATGCTGGGCATTGCCCAGAAAGACACCCCGGTGGACAATGGTGAAACAGTGACCATCTCCAGGGAGCTGTACGAAAGGTATCAGCAGTTTGACAAGCTGCTGGAGCTGCAGGACATTGCAGACGCCTATTTCTTTGAGGAGTTTGACGAGAACGACCTGCTGGATGGCGCAGCCCGCGGCCTGCTGTCCGGCCTGGGCGACCCGTATACCTACTACTATACACCCGAGGAATACGCCGAAATGTGGGAGGATGACGAGGGCGAGTATGCCGGTGTGGGCATCCAGATTTCCGGCAACTACCTGACAGGCATCTGCACCATCAGCCGCGTGTTTGACAATGGCCCGGCCCGGGAGGCTGGCGTGCACAAGGGCGATGTGCTGTACAAGGTGGAGGATTTGTATGTTACTGCCGCTACCCTGAACGATGCGGTGGACATTATGCGCGGCACGCCCGGCACGGATGTGGAGGTAACCTTCCTGCGGGACGGGGAGGAGATGACCTTCACCCTGACCCGGGCGCAGATTAGCGTGAACCGGGTGGAAAGCGGCATGCTGGCGGACAGCGTGGGGTACATTGCCCTGTATGAGTTTGCAGGGGACTGCGCCACCAAGTTTGAGGAGGCGCTGACCAGCCTGACCCGGCAGGGCGCGAAGGGTATCATCATCGACCTGCGGGACAACCCCGGCGGCTGGGTGGAGGATGCCAAGGCCATAGGCGACCTGTTCCTGGATGAGGGCACCCTGTGCTACCTGGAATACCGGGACGGCACCCGGGAGTATTACAAGACCACTGATGGCAAGGCGGATGTGGAGCTGGTGATCCTGCTGAACGAAAACAGCGCCTCCTCCTCCGAGATTCTCTCCGGCGCGCTGAAGGACCGGGCAGACGCTACCATTGTGGGCGTGCAGAGCTATGGCAAGGGGATCGTGCAGAGCGTGGTTCCCATTGCCAGCGACGGCTCCGGCATGCAGCTGACCATCGCCCAGTATTACACGCCCAATGGCAACAAGGTGCACAAGATTGGCATTACGCCGGATGTGGAAATCGACCTGCCCGAGGGTGACAACGGCATGTATGAGTTTGGCGACCTGGCGGATGCTCAGCTGGCCAAGGCCCTGGAGGTTATGCAGGAGAAGCTGGCAAGGTGATCTGTGTTCGGGGATGGAAAGCACATCCCCGGACTTTTTTGTTAGAAAAATGTCAAAATGCTTTTCAAAGGGTGAAAAGTGGGGTATAATCAATATAGCCAATATGCCAAACCCTAGCGGCAACGTGCGGGGGAGGCCAGGCAAAACACTCCTGATTGACTGCCCGGGTGCGCCCTGGCGGGAGATGGGAAAGGGGGACGAGGATATGCTGCTGTTGCTGGGCGAGCCATAGCGTTTTTTGCGTGCTGGCTTACCCGCTTTTTTATTGGAGGTGTGGAACAATGGGCGACACACGCTTAGGCTTTGTTGGCGTGGTGGTGGAGGAACGCTCCCGCGCCGAGGACGTGAACCGCATCCTGTCCGCATTTGGCGGAATCATCCGCGGGCGCATCGGCATTCCCGATCAGGAATCCGGTCTGGCGGTGATTGGCCTGGTGGTGGAGGGAAGCAATGAGCAGGTTGGCGCCATGACCGGCAAGCTGGGGAACCTCTCCGGTGTGACGGTGAAAAGCGCGCTGACTGCGAAGAAAATCCGAAAGGAAGATGAATGATGATGAAGAGATTTGCTGCTATTCTGCTGGTGCTGGTTGTGGCGCTGGGCATGGTTTCCCTGGCTGGCGCGGAGGATGCCATTAACGTATACGCCCTGAAGGGCCCCACCGGCATCGGTATGGTGAAGGTGATGAACGACAACGACGGCACCTATGCCTTCACCCTGGCTGGCGCGCCGGATGAGGTGGTTGCTGCGGTGGTCAGCGGGCAGGCGGATATTGCTGCTGTGCCCACCAACCTGGCTGCTACCCTTTACGCAAAAACCGAAGGCAATGTGCAGCTGGTGGCCCTGAACACCCTGGGTGTGCTGCACATCCTGACCAGCAACCCGGACATCAACACCCTGGAAGACCTGAAGGGCAAGGCCATTTATGCCACGGGCCAGGGCTCCACCCCGGAATATGTGCTGAACTACATCCTGGAGGCCAACGGCCTGACCGAGGATGTGACTGTGGAATACAAGGCCGAGCATGCGGAGCTTGCCACGCTGGCGGCCTCCGGCATGGTGGACATTGCCATGCTGCCTGAACCCAATGTGACCAGCGTGCTGAGCCAGAACGGGGACTTCCGCATTGCGCTGGATGTAACCGAGCTGTTCAACCAGGCCGCTGCCGACAGGAACGAGAACGCCGTGCTGAGCATGGGTTGCGTGATTGCCAACAGGGAATGGGCCGCTGCCAATGCCGACAGGCTGGCTGCCTTTATGGCTGCCTACGCTGCCAGCGTGGAGTTTGTTAACAGCGACGTGGAGGCTGCAAGCACCATGGTGGAGGCTCAGGGCATCATTCCCAAGGCTGCTGTGGCCAGGAAGGCCATTCCCAACTGCCACATTGTGTTCATCACCGGTGAAGAGATGAAGGAGCAGATTGCCCCATTCTTCCAGGTGCTGTATAATGCCAACCCCAAGTCTGTAGGCGGCGAGCTGCCTGGCGAGAACTTCTACTACATTGCAAAGTAAACGGCTATGAATGAAAAGCTCAAATCAGCGCTGCGAAAGGCGCTTCCGGTGATATTCTGGCTGCTGGTTTGGGCAGCCTGCCACCGGGCGGTGGGGTCGGACTTGCTGCTGGCCTCACCGCTGCAGGTGGCGAGGCGCTTTGCCTTTGTGGGCGAGGCGTCCTTTTGGCGTTGCGTGGGCATGTCCCTGTGGCGGACGGCGGCGGCCTATGCCCTGGGTGTGGTGCTGGGATGCGCGCTGGCGGCCCTGTGCCATGCCTCCCGCTGGGCGGATGCCGTGCTCTCACCGGCGCTGCTGGTGGTGCGGGCCACGCCTGTGGCGTCCTTCATCATTCTGGCGCTGGTATGGCTGTCCGCCTCCAATGTCCCCATCCTGGCAGGCCTGCTGATGGTAACGCCTGTGGTGTTTGCCAACGTGCGGGAGGGCATTGACTCCACCGACAAACAGTTGCTGGAAATGGCCCGCCTCTTTGGCTGGAGCCGCTGGAAAACCTGGCGGCGGGTGGTGATTCCCACCGTGCTGCCCACCTTTGTGGCGGCCTGCGAGGCCTGCGTGGGTCTGTGCTTTAAGGCAACCATTGCGGCGGAGGTCATCGGCGTGCCGAAGAACGCCATTGGTACCCAGCTGTACAACGCGAAAATCTACCTGGAAACTGATGCGCTATTGGCCTGGACACTGGTGGTCATTCTGCTGAGCATGGCTATCGAACGGCTGCTGAAGGCGGCATTCGAAAGGGGGCTGCGCCGTGTGCATCACGCTTGAGGGTGTGTGCCGTGCCTTTGATGGCAGGCAGGTGCTGCAAAACATCAGCCTGACCCTGCCGGACAAGGGTGCGGTGTGCTTCTTTGGCCCGTCCGGCTGCGGGAAAACCACCCTGCTGCGGCTTATCTGCGGGCTGGACAAGCCGGACGCCGGGCAGGTGAGCATCCCTAAGGGACTGCGCTTTGCCTGCCACTTTCAGGAGGATCGGCTGCTGCCCTGGTATACAGCGGCGGAAAACCTGCGCCTGGTGGGCGCGGAGCCGGAGCCTTGGCTGGACAAGGTACATTTGGCGGATGCAGCCGACCTTTATCCCAATGAGCTTTCCGGTGGTATGAGGCGGCGGCTGTCCCTGGCCCGGGCACTGGCCCATGAAAGCGATGTGCTGGTGCTGGACGAGCCCGTCCGGGAGCTGGACGAGCCAACGGCGGAGGCCATGCTGGAGCTGATCCGCCAGGAGCAAGGCAACCGGCTGCTGCTGCTGGTGACCCACGACCGGGCACAGGCGGAGAAGCTGGGGTGCAAAACCTTTGAATTTCCCATTGATCATGCCGTGCTGTAGGTTGCACGGCGAAGAGCACCACAAGATGAAGTGCCTTCCAGCCTTTTCCCCGCACGCCGCGCAGGCATGCGGGGTGTTTTATGCCGAATGACAAATGCATCAAACACTGATAGCACGCTGAAAGCCTGTCAAAAAAACTGTTTCCGCGCCCGGGAGAGGGAAGGGTTTCTCCGTGGGATTGTCGAAATTGTACTCACAGTACAGTTTATTCTTTTGGTTAGTTCCGGGAAAGAGAAAAAACATGTAAAATGAAGCGAAAACTGTGCAAGCAGGAGGGATATGCGATGGATTATCAGGATCTGGGGCGGCGGGTGCGCAACGTTCGCCAGCACGCAGGCCTTACCCAAGAGATGCTGGCGGAGAAGGTGGGCATTTCCGCGTCCTTCCTGGGGCATATCGAGCGCGGCACCCGTGCTGCCAGCCTGGAAACCTTTGTTGCCCTGTGCAACGAGCTGTGCATCAGCCCTGTTTACCTGCTGCAGGCCAGCCTGCACAAGAATGACAACTACCACTACCCCACCAGCCTTTCCGAGGACGACCGGGTGACCCTGAGCCGCTTCCTCCACCTGGCGGAGGAGGCTGTGACCGGCTGGTACAAGTAACGGCCCCGGAAAATCCCGGCCTCCCTTAAACGCGGAAGGCCTTTTTGGATGCGCTGCGCCTCCCTTTGCACCGGGTTGACGGAGCAGCGGGAATGGGATATAATGGCATGAGGAGGTATGATGATGAAACGCATGATGATTCTGCTGATGGTGCTGTTGCTGGCGGCGTCTACCGCGCATGCCGCTATGCCGGTGCAGGTGTACGACCTGCACCAGTGGCCGGAAACCAACGATGCCGGCTTTCTGAACGAGGGCGAAACGCCGGTGTATTACAAGGATCACCAGGAAGGCTACTGGCTCTATGTGGATGACACCCTGCGCCTGGAAATCACCCGTACCCAGACCAGTGATCCGCTGATGACCTATTACCTGGCGGATATGTTTCTGGCGCCAGGCTCCTCTGTCTACACGGCGAGCCATAACGAGGAAAACCCCGGACGCACCAATGGTCTGCCCCAGGACATTGCCCTGAAGCACAACGTGGTGTATGCCCAGAGCGCTGATTTTTACTCCTATCGGGTCAGCCATAAGCAGCGCACGGGGAGCATTGTGCGGGATGGAAAGATTCTGTACAGCAAGACCTATACCAAAATGCAGACCCGCATGCCCAACCTGGCTACCATCGGTTTCTTTCCCTCCGGCAAGGCCGAGGTGAACGAGGCCTGGGAAATGTCTGCCCAGGAGTATGTGAACAGGGGCGCCACCACGGTGCTGGCCTTTGGCCCGCTGCTGGTGCGGGACTGGGAAATGCAGGACCTTTCCAGCAACGCCTTCTCCTATAAGGAACCCCGCAGCTGCTTTGGCATTGTGGAGCCAAACCACTTTGTGGGCCTGCTGGTGGAGGGCCGCAAGAATCATTCCGATGGCGCCACCCTGGCCCAGTGTGCCCAAATCCTCTACGATTTCGGCTGCAAGAACGCCATTAACCTGGATGGCGGCAACACTGCTGCCATGCTGTTCATGGGTGAAAGCGTTCAGCTGAGCAACAATGGCGGCATTCACAAGAACGACCGGGCGATTCCGGATATTCTCTGTGCCGGTTCCTACTGATGGCGGGAAAGGACTTGCGATGATTCGTCTTAATTGCGATTACCTGGAGGGCTGCCACCCGGCAATCCTCCGCAGGCTGAGCGAAACCAACCTGGAGCAGACCGTGGGTTATGGCCTGGATCCCTACTGCCAGCAGGCGGCGGAGAGCATCCGGGAGCGGTTCGCCTGCAAGGAGGCGGCGGTGCACTTCCTGGTGGGCGGCACCCAGACCAATGCCACCGTGATTGCCGCAGCGCTCCGGCCCTATGAAGGTGTGCTCTGCGCGGAAACGGGGCATATCAACATTCACGAAACAGGCGCCATTGAGGCCAGCGGGCACAAGTGCCTGGCCCTGCCGCCCAGGGAAGGCCGCATTACCGCCCGGCAGGTGCGGGAGGCTGTGGCGCTCCAGGGCAATGACGAGCACATTGTCAAGCCCGGCATGGTGTACATCAGCCTGTCCACGGAGCTGGGCACCCTGTACACCAGGGCAGAGCTGAACGAGCTGCACCGGGCCTGCCGGGAGCTGGGCCTGTACCTGTTCATCGATGGTGCCCGGCTGGGATACGCCCTGGCCTCGCCTGCCTGCGACCTGGCGCCGGAGGATTTGCCTGCGCTGTGCGATGTGTTCACCATTGGCGGCACCAAGGTGGGCGCACTGTTTGGCGAGGCGGTGGTCATCACTGCACCGGCGCTGAACAGGGACTTCCGCTACATGATCAAGCAGCACGGCGGCATGCTGGCCAAAGGACGGCTGCTGGGCCTGCAATTCCAGACCCTGATGGAGGACGACCTGTATTTCACCATCGCCCGGAAGGCTGTGGCCCAGGCCATGCGCATCCGGGAAGCCCTGCTGCACAAGGGCCTGCCGCTGCTGATTGACTCGCCCACAAACCAGCTTTTCCCCGTTTTCACGGTGGAGCAGGCGGAGCGGATTGGCCAGGCATTCCAGCTGGATTTCTGGGAGCAGGCAGGCGAAAACTGCGTGGTTCTGCGGGTTTGCACCTCCTGGGCCACGCCGGATGCGTATGTGGACGCCTTTATTGAAGCCGTGGAGAAGCTGTGACATGCAAACCATCATGATAGACGGACGGGACTATGCAAGCCGCCGCGCCCTGCACCAGGCTCTCCAGCAGCTGCTGCACCTGCCGCCCTACTACGGCTGCAATGCCGATGCCCTGTACGACTGCCTGACCACCCGCCGGGAACAGGTGAACCTGTGGATTCTCCACCCCGGCAGCGAGCCCGTTGCCTCCGCCCTGGCCCAGTGCGCCGATGCCATCGCCGATGCCGGCGGGCAGGTGCGACAGATGCTGTGAAAAATGCCCTCGGATCCATTGAATGGATTCGAGGGCATTTCTGGTTGCCTGCCGGCGCAAAAAGGCCTGCATACTGCCAGAAGCCGTTGACCCAGCAGTGCCAGGTATCCGGCTCGGAGACGATTGCCTCGCGGCTGCCGTCTGCGCATTCCATCACCGGCTTGCACAGCAGGGTCTCCCTTTCTCCAAAGTTGTTGCAGCTGGCTCCGGTGTAGGTTTGTGCATCGCTCCACCAGCCGGAAGAAAGCGTAACGCCCGGGGCGTTTCCACCGGAGGTTGGCAGGTGCGTCACATCGCAGGTATGGTATTGCAGGCGCCTGAGTAAACACAGGGCAATCCATCTTCATGTTTGGGTGTTATTCCGCCTGGATGGTGCGCAGGCGGGTTTCCCTGGGAACGGTTATGATAAGCTGCTTCACCAGGCCTGTTGCCCTGATTGGAATGCGGACAGGCTGGAACGCTTTTGCCGAAGCCATCGATGGGATTCGCGCCCGGCCAAGCTCCGCGCCATCTGCTGTGACAATGACGTCACCGGCTGCGAAGGGGTTCGAGGCATCAATCATCAGCGTTTCTGCCTGATTCAAATCCACATTCAGATAGATGACCCTGCTGCCATCCTCCGCCGCACACAGGCGATACTCACCGGAGGCATCATCGTAGCGGGTCTTCATCTTCCACGCATCGTCATACAGGCAGGCCTGGACGGGCCTGTCGAAGCGCCTGGGCTGTGCATCATCACCCTGGATATGGATGGTCTGCTCGCCCTGAACATCCAGACAATTCCGGCCAACCATGAAGCTGTACAGCCCGGTGTCAACCACAAACCGCTCCTCCGCCGGCAGCCAGCGGCGCAGGTCCTGCACGGGAATGTTGAAGGAAAAGTGCTCCGTGCTGCCGGGGTGAATCATCCGGCGCTCGAAGGCGCACAGCTGGCGCAGCGGGCGCTGCACACAGGGCTCCACCGCCCGGAAGTAAACCTGCACCACGTCCTCCCCGGCACAGCTGCCGGTGTTGGTTACATCCACCCGGACCTGTATTTCATCGCCGTTTTGCTGCACCTTCACATTTTCATAGCGGAAGGTGGTGTAGCTCAACCCGTAGCCGAAGGGATACAGCGGCCTGCGGGTTCGGTACAGGTAGGTCAGGTGATTGTGGGGCAGCTCGTAGTCCAGAATGTCCGGCAGCTCCCGGTCACTGGCGTACCAGGTCATGGGCAGGCGGCCTGCGGGGTTGCTTGCGCCAAAGAGCGTATCGCAGACGGCGTGCCCCAGCTCCGGCCCGGCATGGCTGGTGTGGAGCACGGCGGCGCAGTGCTTGCACTCCTCGGTGATGGCGAAGGGATAGCTGGACACCAGCAGCAGGATGACCCGCTTGTTTGCTTCCGCAGCCGCTTTCAGCAACCGCTGCTGGGAGGCAGGCAGCGCCAGGCCGGGCCTGTCCTGTATTTCGCGCCCGTTGAGCATGGGGTCATTGCCCAGGCACACAACCACCGTGTCCGCCTTTGACGCCAATGCGCGAATCCTGTCTGCGCCGGAGGAAATAACCACAAGCTCGTATGCCTCGCATGCTTCCTCCTCCGCTGCATAGGCAGATGTGGTGATATTCCCCGCAGCATCAGCAACAACATGCAGATGATTCCATGTCCGCAGATAGCGGATGTCGCCGCACGCCTCGCACTGCAGCGCGGACTTGGTGAACCACTCTGTGGTATCGCTGCAAACAGCCGCCAGGGTGCCATCATCCTCCGCGCGGACATACAGCCCGGTGCTTTGCCGCATCAGGCGGATGCTGCCAAAGCCCCAGTCCTCCAGCACAAACATTTCAGGTTCATCACCATTTGCGCGAAGAACGCCGCTCTCATCCGCAACCACATACTTGCCGGTCATCCGGCTGCGCACAGCCACCGTATCAAAGCCTTCATCGGTCACAACGCGCTGCCCGAGGGCCTCCGCCAGGCCGTTATGAATCGTAACATTGTAGGCGCTGTGACCGGTGTACCAGTCCATACGGTTCTTCTTTGCCTGCGGGCCCACCAGTGCAAGGGAAGGAACGCCCTCATCCAGCGGAAGAAGGCCGTTGTTCTCCAGCAGCACCATCTGTTCGCAGGCGGCGCGGCGGTTCAGCATGGTGTGATTGGCGCACATCAGCAGGCTTTCGTCCGGCCTGGCATAGGGGTTCTGCTCTTCAGGGTCAAACTCGCCCAGCCGGAAGCGCAGCCGCAGCACATTGCTGACGGCCTTATCCAGCTCCGCCATGGTAATCAGTCCCTGCTCCAGCGCTGTTGTTATGCCGGTCGACACGATTTCCGGGTTGTCCAGCATGAAATCCGCGCCGGCGTGAAGGGCGGCAGCATAGGAGTGCGCATGGTCGGCATAGCGCTTGTGGTCGGTGACATTGCCGGCAAAATCGCCGCCGTCAGACATGACGAAATCTCCGCGCCACTCATCCTTGACGACGCGCTGCAAATCGGGTGAGCAGAGCATGGGCACGCCGTTCACCTCGTTATAGGCAGACATAACGCCCATGGCGCCGCCCTCTTCAAAGCAGCGGCGGAAAGGCTCGTAATAGTATTCGCGCCTGATGCGGGGCGACACCTGCGAATCGCTTGCCATGCGGTCGCGCTCGTTATTGTTGGCGAAGAAATGCTTGATGCCGGGAATGACCTGGGCGTAATATGGGTGGCTGCCCCGAAGCCCGCGGGTGTAGGCGGCGGACATTTTCCCGGCAAGGAAGGGATCCTCCCCATAGGCTTCCTCCGTGCGGCCCCAGAGGGGGTGACGCTCCATGTCGATGGTCGGGCCGAAGGTCAGCAGGCCGGAACAGGGGGACAGCTCCGGGTTTTCCCGGGCTGCCTGCACCGCCATGATGCGGGACTCCACACCGGCAGCCGCGCCGATTTTCTCCATCAGCGCCGGGTCAAACATGGCTGCCATGCCGATGGGCTGGGGGAATACAGTGGTGGGGTGCGCCGGGTTGCGCGACACATGCCCGCGGGCAATTTCCAGGCCCATGTGGGCTTCCTTGATGCCCAGGCGCGGAATGGCCCGCTGCCAGTTGACCAGCATGCCGCACTTTTCCTGCAGCGTTAACTGCTCCAGCAGGTTGCAAAGGCGCTCGCTCTCCGGCAGGCTGGTGTTTCGGAAATCCATATGCTTCATTGTCATGATGACCACCTCGTGGATAAGCAGATTTACATAGAGCCTCCCGGGGAGTATCACCTGGCTCCGGGAGGCTCTCCGTTACTTTGTATGATACCTGCTCAAGAGCTCTACGTCAAGGATGATTCTTGCAAGTGTCGCATGTTTCTTTGGCGTGCCTGCTCCAGGATGGTGAAGGCAAACAAAAACCGCCCGCTGACCCATCAGGTCGCGGACGGAGGAGAGCTGCCACAAACCAGCTGCCATTTACCTGGCGGCGGCGTTCAGCACGGGAATCAGCAGGAAGATTACCCAGCCGGGGTGCCACAGGCCGCACTCGAAGCCCAGGAGCAGGTAGGCGATGGTGATCATCACCGGGTTGCCCAGCAGCTTCAGGGGGCTGCGCTGGGAGGCTGGCAGGTAGTACAGGGGAATGGTCAGAAACAGCAGCCAGCCGGGGTGCCACAGGTTGAAGCAGGCGCCCAGCACCAGGTAGGCAAAGACGACCACCACCGGATATGGAAAGGAGCGGCGGCGCTGCTCCTGGGCCTGCTGCTCCTGCTGGGCCTTGAGCTCGAAATAGCTGCCGTTGGGCAGTGGGTCATCGGCATTGCCGGGGGTTACCGGGGTGGCGGTGCCGGTGCCGGAAATCAGCTCGTCCAGGGTAATGCCGTAGAGCCTGGCCAGGGCAATCAGGTTGTCCGTATCGGGGGAGGACTCGGCACGCTCCCACTTGCTTACGGCCTGGCGGCTTACGCAAAGGCGCTCTGCCAGCTCCTCCTGGCTCAGGTCGTGGGCCTTGCGCAGCTGCACAAGGCGGTTGGCGGTTTCCAGGGTCATGGTAATACCTCCTTTTTCGCCTGTTCAGTATAGCATGGAAAAAGGCACAGCGCCAGCAAATCTGGCTTGCAGCGCCTGTTGCAACCAATGGTTGCGGCCCGGGAAACTCCAGGTTTCCGCCTGTCAATCCTCGGCAACGGCGTTCCGGGCAATCAGCTCCAGCATGCGCTGCATGGTGATGTCGCTGGCGGTATCGCAGCCGGGGTTGTTGCCCAGGAACAGAATCACATCCAGCTCCATGCTGTTCAGCTGCCAGCGCTCCATCACAGGGGTCATTTCTCTGGCGTAGCGGCGCTTCATGGCCGGGCGGATGGTCAACAGGGGATGCTTCACACAGGTCATGGGTTCATCCTTTCGCGGCCCACGGGCGGGTGACAAGGGTGCGGAACACCAGGCTCCCCACGCCCAGGCCCAGGGCAATCATCAGAATATCGGTCATGGCGGAAACACCCGCCTCCAGACCCAGGCTGTTCTGACCGGCACCAAGGTATTCCATGCAGCGGTACAGCCCAAGGCCCGGCACCAGGCTCACAATGGACAGGGTGATGAACACGGTGGCTATCATCCGCATTCTCCGGGCGCACACCTGGGCCAGCAGGGAGCCTGCCAGCGCCGCGCAGAACATGGCGGCAGCCTCCGGCACGGCAAGCTCCATCAGGGCGATGTAAAGGGTGTAGCTCACGCCGCCAATCAGGCTGGCAGGCAGCCAGGCCCGCCTGGGCGCGTGGAGCAATACCGCAAACCCCAGCGTGCCAAGAAAGCTCATCAGCAGAATACGCAGCAGGCTGGCAATCATGCAGGCACACCTCCCAGCAGGCGCACCAGGGCGGAAGCCACCAGGGCGCCGCCTGCCACCAGCACTGCCGTCAGCACGGCGGATAGCCCGTGGGACAGGCCGGAAACCATATCGCCCCGCAGGGCGTCCTGCACGGCGTTGGTCATGGCAAGGCCGGGAAGCAGCGGCATCAATGCGCCGCCAACGATGACGCCCACATTGCAGCTTACGCCCATCAGGGCTGCCAGCATGGGCAGCAGTGCAGAAAAGAAGCTGCCCAGCAGCGTGGCCATCATGTCCCGCAGGTTCAGCCTGTCCAGGCCGCGAATCAGCAGCTCCACCAGGGCGGCTACGGCGCCGCTGATGGCAATGTCCGCCAGGGTGCCGCCAAACATGCCTGTAAAGCCAGCCGCGCAGGCCGCAGCGGCGGCAATCAGCCTGCCGCCTGTCACATAGGGCGGCGCACCCTCAATGGTCTGCAGCCGCAGGAGTGCCTGCCGGCAGTCCAGTCCCTCCCGCTCCACCTGGCGGGACACGGCGTTCACCTCATCCACCCGGTTCAGCCGCCGGGTGCCCCGGTGTACCCGGGTGACGGAGGTTTCCGTGCCGCCATCCGCCCGGCGGTAGCTGATGAACAGCCCGCTGGGCACGGCAAAGCTCTCCACCCGCTCCAGGCCGAAGGCACGGCCCATGCGGGTGATGGTTTCCTCAACACGGTAGGTTTCGCCGCCGTTTTCCATAATGAGCCGACCGGCTAGCTGCAGCGGCTCCATATAGCGGCTTTCCTCTGCCTGCATGGCAAACAGCTCCTTCGTTGCGCAGGGTTGCGCGAATCATGTACAGCCACAGGCTGGAACGGTGCCGGGCATAGGCTCCCCGGCGGACGCGCAAGGTGTATTGCAGCGCTACACGCCCTTGATTGTACTGTTTTCGCCTGCTATTGTCAAGGTTTGGCGCGTGTGCTATAATGAAGCCGGTTGAGAAGGGAGCAATGAAATGCGCATTGTAAAGAACATTCTGATGCTGGTTTTCGGCCTGCTGGGCCTGGCCTACACAGCCATTGGCGGCGTGGCGCTGCACACAGGCGTAAGTCCGGTGCTGGGGTATGTGTTTCTGCCCCTGGGCGCGGCGTTTCTGCTGGCAACGGCGGCGGTGTGGTATTTTTTCAACCGCGCAAACCGCCGGCGGGAGGAGCTGCTCACCTGGGGCACCCGGGTCAGGGCTGCGGTGACTGACGTACGCGCCAACCAAAATGTGCGGGTGAATGGCCGCAACCCCGATGTGGTGCTGGCCCGGTGCACACACCCCGTTACCCGGGAAACCGTTACCCTCCGCAGCCATAACGTGATGAACTGCACCCTGCAGCCCGGCGACACAGTGGAAATCCTCTTTGATCCCATGAATGAAAAACGCTATGTTTTTGACCTGCGGGAGGAAAACGCATGAGCATGACGCTGATTGCCGTGGGCCGCATGAAGGAGAAGCCCTACCGGGCCATGGCGGACGAATATGTGAAGCGCCTTTCCCGGTACGGCAGGCTTGAGGAAATTGAGCTGCCCGACCTGCCGGAGCCTGCCAACACCTCACCCGCTATCGAGGAGCAGATCAGACAGCGGGAAGGCGAAGCCATTCTCCAGCGCATCCGGCCCGGGGATTACGTTATTGCGCTGACCATCCCCGGCAGGCAGTGGGATTCTCCCGGCCTGTCACGCCACCTGGATCAGCTGATGGCCAGGGGTGCTTCCAGCATCGTGTTTGTGATTGGCGGCTCCCTGGGCCTGTCGGACGGGGTGATTGCCCGGGCGGACGAGGAGCTGTCCATGTCACCCATGACCTTTCCCCATCAGCTGGCCCGGGTGATGCTGCTGGAGCAGGTATACCGGGCCATGAAGATCCGCGCCGGAGAGCGCTATCACAAGTAAGGAGAGATACGCGTGAAGAACCTGAAGAAGAGCCTGATTGGCCTGATTGCAGCGGTGCTGCTGGTGGTGGGCTGGGCCACGGGGATCCTGCCCGGGGAGCAGACCCAGGGCACGGACTATGCCGTTACGACCGTTACCCGGGAAACCGTGTCCGCCCCCATCACCGAGCCCCAGGCCATTGCGGATTACATCTTCCAGCACGGCTGCCTGCCGGACAACTTCATCACCAAGGCTGAGGCGGAGAAGCTGGGCTGGGACAAGGAAACCAACTACGTTGGCGATGTGGCGCCGGGCAAGTCCCTGGGCGGCGACCGCTTTGGCAACTATGAAGGCCTGCTGCCCAGGGCCAGCGGACGTACCTACTACGAGGCGGACTGCTACTATGATGGCACAGCCCGCAACGGTCACCGCATTGTTTTCTCCAGCGACGGCCTGGTGTACTATACCGCAGACCACTATGAATCCTTTGTGGAAATGCAGCCGAGCAAGTAAATATTGGTTCAGAAGTTCAGCGGAGCCTTGATGACCAGGGCGCCGTTTTTTTTGTGCTGCAGGCACGGCTGTAAGTTGCCGAGGATGCCGCATTTACGCATGTGCGTATGCATATAAACGGAAATCGCTGTAAAATTGTAGGGGACATTGAAAAGAAATGGCGATACTTGAAGATAAAAGCACTTTATTCATGGCAGGGTCAGGGAGGATCCTTTTGTCGTTTTGATGGTGCTTTTCAGAGTGCGAAGGAAAAGGAGGTGTGAACCATGGCGCGCTACTGCTACAGCTGTTTCTGTCAGCTGAAGGGCGACGAAACGCACTGCCCAAAGTGCACGACGGCGGTTTCGGATGCGGCGATGGATTCACGGGACCTTCCACCGGGGAGCATCATTGCCGGGCGGTATCTGGTTGGATACAGCATCGGTCATGGCGGCTTTGGTGTAACCTATAAGGCGATTGACCTTTTCAAAAACCGGCTCGTTTGCGTAAAAGAGTACAACCTGAACAAGTGCAGCTATCGCAACCCGGACAACCCGGCCGAGCTGTTGCCAAACAGCGGCGATGAAGAGGAATTTGAGGCGCACCGCACATCGTTTGTTAACGAGGGCGAAAGCCTGGTCAAAATGGCGGATGTGCCCGGCGCCGTGCACTATATCGATTCCATTTCAGCCAACAACACCCATTATCTGGTTATGGAGCTGCTGGACGGCATCAACATGCTTTCCTTTGTGACAGGCAAAGGCACCGGCATAAAGAACAGCATTTCCCCTGAGCAGGCTGCCCTGTACCTGCAGGAGATTCTTACAACACTGATTGCCGTTCACAAAAAAGGCCTGCTGCACAGGGACATCAGCCCTGATAACATCTTTCTTCTCAAAAATGAACTGGTGGGCGACCCGACGATGAAAGTTCATCGGGTTAAGCTGATTGACTTTGGCTCGGCCCGCGTTACAAGCCAGAACGAGAAAACAGGCTTCATGAAGGGCGTATACACCGCCCCGGAGGTTCTTACACACGATAAGGAAGGCGCATATACCGACCTGTATTCCCTTGGCTGCGTTTTGTACTTCATGCTGATGGGCAAGGCGCCCAAGGTGCCCGATGCCGGCAAGGAAATGACACCGCCGGACGTTGCCTGCGCCGGCCCGGAGCTGACGGCGATTTTCCAGAAGGCAACGCGCCGAAATTCAAGAGAGCGCTACCAAACAGCAGAGGCCATGCTGAATGATTTGCGCCGGCGGACGAGCGGATATACAAAAACCCTCAGAACAGCGCATATCAAAACAACTACGGTTGCAAAGAAAAAGCAAAAGAGCAAGAAGGGATTGCTGGTGGCTTTGGTGTCTTTGCTGACCCTTTTGTTGTTTCTGCTGATATTTGTGGTGGTTGCAGCTGTGAAACCGGGCGACGATACCACCTTGCCCAAGACAACCGCTGCTCTTATCGCAACGGACACACCCGTACCCACCCAAGCACCCACGGAGGTACCAACAGAAGTACCTACCGAAACGCCAACCGATACGCCTACCGATACGCCTACCGAAGCGCCTACCGAAACGCCAACCGAAGCACCAACTGAAACGCCTACTGAGGTCCCCACGCCTACACCCACGCCTGTACCGACCGGGCTGGTGGACAGCTTTCAGCGGGAGTATACCATTTTTCAGGATCAGCTTTTCTTTGAGGAGCTGTCCTTTGAAGGAGAAGCCTATGCGCCGCGGCTCAGCATTGCCGATGAGGATATTGTGTCGGTCTGGATGCAGGGCGCCCATCAGCTGTGCTTCGACACCCAGGGGAAAGCACTGGGCGAAACGGATGTGCTGATTGACGATTATTCCGTGCATATCAGGGTTGTTTCTCGCCCTGCACTGGAAAGCGACAGCCTTGTGCAAACGGCAGAGGGCTACAGCGCGACAATCCTGGAGCTGCAGGACCTGGCGTGTGAAATAACCGGGCTGGATGAGGCGCTGACGCTGTATGCAGAGGGCGATAATACCTATGTAACTGCAAAGGTGGAGGATGCCAGGCTGCTGATTAGCGCCATACAGGACGGGGAAGGCGTGGTGTCCGTCTATGCCGGCGGTTCGCAAAGCGTTGAGCAGGACGACCAGGGACGCATCCATCTGTATGACATTCGCGTTACCGTGCAGCAGAGCTACATGCTGCTAAACTCCTTTAAGGCCCAGTACACCATCGCCGTTGGTGAAACGCTGCGCATTCCGCTTTCCTTCTTCGATGCGGCTGCCTTTACCCCAGCCATCAGCACCGAAGAAAACCTGGCTGTGGATATTTTGGACGGCAACCTGGAGCTGTTTGGCATTTCCGGTGGAACAAGCCATGTTTCTGTGGATGGCAATACCTTTGATGTTTGCGTCATTGACAAAATACAGTTTGCCGATGTGGGCAGCCAGCTGACCATGAACAACGAGGAGCCCGCAACAGTAAAGCTCTCTCCGATGCCGGAGACGGGCGTTGTTACCGCTGCGCTGATTGATGCCCAAGGCACAGCAAGCAGCATACCCGTGAGCGATGAGGGCGTGCTTACCCTGCAAACGGAAACCATGGGTGATTACACCCTGAGTATATCGCTCGATGGGATCGACACGCCTGTTCAGAGCATGAATCAGATCCCTGTTCAGGTTGGCCCGCTGCTGAAGGTGGAGAAAGCATCCTTTGCAAAGGAGCAATACCTGCTCCTGAATGGCGACAGCATTGTTATTCCGCTGGTTTTCCATGGCAATCAAGCCTTTGAGCCGGAGATAAGCGTTTCTGGCAGCGCGGCAGCTGAGCTGAACGAAAACGGCGAAGTGGTGATTACCGGCAGCGGAACCGGTGAGGGAACAGTGCAGGTGGATGGCATCACCCTGACCGTTGATGTGGTGGATGCTCCCCGGCTGAATATGGAGGCTGCTGCCCCAAATGAAAACGGTGTTTTCTGCGTGACAACCGGCACCAATGAGCAGCTGTCACTGCCGATCATCGGCGACGGGCAATACCTGTCACTGACGATGACCGACCCCGATGGAACTGTGCATGCCACCACGAAAGAAGAGCTGGAAACCTTTACGCCAACCATGTCCGGCACCTATCAGGTTAGCTGCGAAATGCCTGCGCTGGATAGCCGCCAGGGAAAGCTGCTGGAGATAGAGGTTAATGCTTGCTCTGCACTGGTAAACACCTTTGAAGAGCAATACACGGTGGTTGCCGGTAGCCAGCCCGTTGCGATACCGCTGACCTTCATTGCTGAGGAGATCCCGGTGAGCGTAAGCGCCACCAATGCGCAGGCCTGGATAGAAGATGGAAAGCTGTTCCTGCAGTCTGATGTGGGTGCCACTTCCACCGTCAGCCTGAGCGACTGGCGGAGCGAGTGCTCCTTTACCGTGGCCTTCCACCCCTTTGAGGGCGTTGAGGCGAATGGCGGCACAAAGCTTTTCGGCGGCGAAACGCTGACCATTGCCGGCGATGAAACGGTGACGTTTACTGCCACCATGCCGAATGTCCGCTGGGATACGGATGGCGGCATCCTGGAAAGCATGAATGATAGCCACCGCCAGGTGAAGGCAAGCTATGCCGAGCAGGAAGGCAGCTTTGCAGTGAGCCTGGTATATAGCATACCCGATGAAGGAATCACCTTCCAGGATGGTTCAACAGAAACCGTGCTGTGCACCGTGAATGTGACGGTGGAGAAGCCCTGGTATATGGACAGCACTGCTGTTTCGACCGGCAATGACGATGCTCAGCAGATTGTTTCCGATGTTGTGCGCGCACTGATTAACACGGGCTGCCTGAACGGCTCGCTGGAGGCCAACATGAGCCGGGCCTATGAGGGCAACGGCCTGAGCGAGCGCATTATGGCTGCTATTGCCAAGGTAAAGGGAACCACTGCCGGCTTTGGCGAAAAGGAAGGCCTGAGCAGGGAAGACTATGTGCTGCTGATGTCCCTTGAGCAAACCGCTTTGGAGCAGCAAAAGGTACAGGAAGCAGCCGGCCTGCAGACTCAAAAGGAAAACACGCAGGAAAAGACGGAGTTCTTCATCCTTGATGGTGCCGAGGTAAATGAGCGGCTCTACCTGCACGACCGGGACGGCTATCTGGTGATTTGCGACCTGGACGGTAATGTGCTTGAAACGAAGAAGGATGGCGTCTCCGCCATTGGCGGAAACGGCGGCATGGCCCTGATTGTCGATGGGACCGGCGTTCCCGCGCTGGCCGGCATAGACCTGCAGCTGGACACCCTCTTTGAAGAGCTTGCAACAGACATTGCACAGGTCGAACTGGCACAGGACAGCATGCTGTTCGTTATCGGTGATGGTGTATTCTCCCTGTATGGCGACACGGCATTAAACCCGAAGAAAAACCCGGACATGGCTATTGAAGGCGGGCAAGCATTCACGCTTCGCTTTGGCGATACGATAGCTCAAGCCGTGCTGGTGGCAAACAAGCAGGCTGCAAGCGGCATTACGGCTACGGCCTCCGGTGGGACTGCCCTGGCCTTTGCCCAGGAGGATGGCGGCATTTATGTGAAAATGACCGGGAAGGATGGTGTGCTGGCCGGCC
Source organism: uncultured Faecalibacterium sp. (assembly GCA_964383815.1). GTDB lineage: Bacteria > Bacillota > Clostridia > Christensenellales > Aristaeellaceae > UBA11524. Next base: position 36,131 of record CAYLIC010000004.1, read on the forward strand.
TGCTGGGCAAGGGAGCCTACAATGGCGGCCCGGACAAGACGGCAAACCGGCTTTTCGCAAAGGTAAAATCCAAACCGGAGCTTTCCGAAAGCCACACGCCCATTGCACTGGCTGTGAGCGATGACGCGCTGATTGTTGTTGAGGCAGATGGTACGGCGGAGGTGCTGGGACGGATTAGCAGCACGGATACCGAAAAGAAGAAGCAGAAGTTCCAGGCCATCCGCACCGCAGGCGGGCAGCCCATTACAGGTGTGTGCTCCGCCATCCTGCATGACGGGTATGCGCTGCTTTGCCTCAGTGATGGTACCATCTGGCGCGTGGAGGGGAGCGAGACCATTGCATCCCCTGTCAGCGGTGTTCAGGGCGTGCAGATGATGAGACGCCTGGATGATCAAAGAACGTTGCTTGTTGATGCCAATGGACAGATTGGTTTGCTGCTCCGGGGCACCATGACAACGGATGGGTTTATAAACATCAGGAAGTAGGGAGGCTGACGATCATGCTCAGATGTCCGAATTGCATGAACGAGATGGCTCAGAATGAGTGCACACACTGCGGTTATCCGGACGTTAAACAGGTGAAGGTATCAGGTGCGCTTGTGCCGGGCACCGTGGTTGGGTCCAGGTTTGAGCTGGGCCTGGTTAAGCAGGACAGCTTCCAGTCGGTTGCCTACCTCGCATGGGATATGCAGCTGCAGAAACCCGCTGTTGTAACGGAGTTTTTCCCGAGAAACCAGGCTACACGCAAAAACGGAGTGGTCATGCCCAGACGCTTTTCTGCGCTGTTTCAGCAGGCATGCGCCATGTATGCCCAAGGCCGGCAGCCCATGCCGCTGCCCCTGATTGCTGCTTTTGCAGAGAATGGAACGGCCTACCGTGCTTATCTGCTGGAGGAAGTGAACGCGCAGACCGCCGAGGTGATTGACCGGCTGCTGGATTTGCCCGTATACTTCCGCGACAGCAGCCAGAACCCCATGATGAACGTTTGCGCCCTGGAAATACCGCCCATGCCCGTGCGGCGCGAGTGGCGGCAGCCGGAGCATGAGGTTATTGCTGCAAAGCCCAGGCAGCCCGAGAACAACGAAGCACCCGTGCAGCCTCTGCCTCAGCCCGAAAGCCCCATTTCTCCCGTTGGGGTGAGGAGCAACCATCGGGGGCTGAAAATTGCTGCCGTGGCAATAGGGGCAGCGATTCTGGCAACCGTAGGCGCCACGGCCTTCTTCATTACGCAGAAGCACAATGTGACCATCGAAATCAAGACCAGTGCGGGCATTGCTGCTGCAAGGATTGGCACACAGCAGCTGCCTGCTGCAACCCCGGATGAGCACGGGACCGTTGCCTACATGGTGCAGCTGGCAAACGGCACCTACACCTTTGAGGCGGAAGGGACAAACGGCATGCGCGTCCCGGCTGAAGAAATTCAGGTGCTCTCCGGCAATGTGGTTCGCCAGCTGGTGCTGCCCGACCCAACGGCAACGCCCATACCCCGCATTACCCCCGAAGAGGGCGAATGGGTTTATGCCAATCAGGATGGCGCCTACACCCTCGTTTCCGCTTCCGGCCAGGAAGAGAAGAGAGGCGAGCTTGATTGCGCCATGTATGCCTACACGGTAACCCTTGAAAACTGGGATGCCGATGAAAGTGCGAGCTTCGCCGTGGGCGACGCGGGCGTTGAGATGCCGGTGCACTTCAGCGATGCCCAGCTGGTTTTCCAGTCCTCCAGGAACAGTTGCAAGCTGTACCTCAGCGTAGACGGGGAATGGAAAACCGTTGCCGACCTGCAGGCTGGCGAGAACCGACAGAACAAGATTAACGGTGAAGCCATTCGCATGGCGAAGGCGCTGGGGGAGAGCGACAGCATTGTCTTTGTTGGTGAGAATAACAGCCTCAGCATTAAGGAACTGACGCTGGGAAAACTGGACAAATGGGTTGCCGAATATCCTGAACTCTACGAAAAGTACATACCCGAGGAGCTTTCCCTGTCCATGGACCAGCGGATGAACGGCGCCAGCGTGACCATTGAGGGCATGGCGTGGGAGCCGGGCGTGCGGGTATGCCTGGTGGGCGCTGAACAGGTTGCCCTGAGCGGCACCGTGGGGGATGCCTCCTTCACTGAAACGGTGAGCGTGGAGCAGGCCACCGGTGAAGCCACATGGAAGATTGGCCAGGAGAAGTGTGATGAAATAGCGGCAAAATGGGCCAACACCTTTATCATGCTGAGCGGCGACAACCTCATTCTTCCCCAGAATCAGCCGGCGCTGCAGGCGGATATGAGGAGCTTCCCGGGGGTTTTCAGCGAGCTGCTGCAGGAAATCTCCATTAAGATTGACCGGTATTATCTGCAGGAGGAGCAGTCGGAACAGATTGAGGTGCAGATTGACGGCCAAAGCATCGCAGGTGAAATCGACGAGGATAAAAACTGGCACGCAGTTGTCCAGGCTACCAAAGGAAAGGCCAGCCTGACCATTTGCTTCAAGAATGGGTATACAATCGATAAAGGAATCGAGATTACCGGCAACCTCATCCAGGAGAACCTGGAAGAGGAATTGAAGGAATGCGAAGATCTGGTTGGAAAAACGGATTATGCTGCAACCTTCAGGGACGGCAAAGTCTGCCTGCTGAAGGATGGCGCCATTGTGGAGGATTTGCAGGGATATACGGCGGAGCAAGTCATTTCCATGGCGGAAATTTTCATGCCCAACGCCACCTGCCAGAAGTTTGAACAGTACGATGCGGAAATCACCCTGGATGAGCGAATCAACCCGGATGCTGTAAGCATCACCTTCGCCGGAAAGCCTGCCGGGGAGCTTGCCAGGCTCTCTGCCGGTGAGTACCAGGTGGAGATTACCGTTGATGGCAGGCAGGAACTGCAGGGAACCTTCACCGTTTCCGCTGAAGGGGAAAACAAAGCTGTGCTCCTGCAGGCGCTGGCGGAGGAGGAGATTGAAAAACTGCCCGAGTGGCTCGCGAGGCCCGCGGACAAGGATCATCCTCTGCTGACTGAGAAGGCCATTGACGATGAATGGAACAGGCGCTGCGAAAGCTGGGAGTATACGCCTATCACCATCCAGCTGCCTCAGGAAGAAAACGGTGTCAAGTGGCTGGTGACGGATGAGGAAGGCAACGAAGGCAATAAACTGGAGCTGACACCAAACGAACAAAACGAAACCGAGCTGCTGCTACCCATCGGAAGATGGTACCATGTGGAGTCGCAGATGGACGGTGAAGAACCGACGAAGCGCTGTCCTTCCAAATTTGTCCCAAAGTATTCACCCAACATCGTATGGACGATAAAGCCAACCGAGACTGAAAGCCCGACCCCTGTGCCAACGACAACGCCTGAGGCAACGGAAACGCCGACGAACAAGCAGCAGACGCTTCGGCCCACGCCATCACCGGTAACAACGCGAATGCCGGTGGTAACGGCAACACCAACGAACAAGCAGACACCGCAGGACACGCCATCACCGGTAACAACGCAAATGCCGGTGGCAACGGAGACACCAACGAACAAGCAGACACCGCAGGACACGCCATCACCGACGCCAGCGGCAACGGTGACGCAAAAGCTGCCGCCACGGGGGTCAACACCAACGCCATCACCTGCGGAAACGGAGAAGCCTGTGGGAACCCCTGGCGACCTTACAGGCACAAAGCCAACAGAATGGCTGGCCCGCATGACGGTGGGAAAAAATGCGAAAGCGCACCGGGAACCCCAAACCAGCACCACAGCGATGCATGTGCGGAACGGAGATGAGTAAGGTGGCAGAAAAAAAGCAGGTCATCAGCGCGGCCGTTGTGAGCCACAAAGGTTGTGTGCGGAAAAACAATGAGGACAACTTCTCCTTCAACGGCGACCGGATGAAGCTGGAAGAAATGAACGCGGGCGCCATGATCAGCCGCAGCTTTACCGATGATTGCCAGCTCTACGCCGTGGTGGACGGCATGGGCGGCGGCGACCTGGGCGAGCGTGCCTCTGCCATTGCTGCAAGTATGCTGGTGGATGTGCTGGACGAGCTTCGGGTGCAGCAGCCCGAGGCATGCCTGCACCAGGCCATTGGGCGGATAAACCGCGCCGTGCTGGACGACTGCCGCGCCAACGATGCGGAATATGAGGGAACAACCTGCACGGCCCTGGTTATCAGGGAGCAGGCAGGCTATGTATGCAATGTGGGCGACAGCCGTGTTTACCGCCTGCGCAACGGCAGGCTGGAGCAGCTGACGCAGGATCACTCCCTGGTGTGGGATGCCTACATCAACGGTGAAATGACCCGGGAGCAGGCCCGCAAATCCCCCATGAACAATATGATAACCCGCTACCTGGGCATGGACCCGGAGGAAATGCCGGCGAGCTTTGAAAGCATCAGCCAGGTTGACGTTTCCCAGGGAGACCGGTTTATGCTTTGCTCCGATGGCGTTAGCGATCTTATGTCGAACGAGCGAATTGCCTCGGTGATGGTGGAGCCCATTTCTGCCCTGGAGTGCGCCACCCGGTTGGTTGCAATGGCCCTGGAGGAGGGTGGCAAGGACAACACAACCTGCATTGTTGTGGATGTGAAGACGGCGAAGGAGCATCGCTCTCCCAAAAAGAAGAACGATAACGAAACAACGCTGACCACAACAACGGCGATTATCTGAGGCAGGACGAGCTGGCTGCAAAGGATGAGGAGGGAATGGCGTGCTGTTTTTCTGGGTTCTGTCGGAACGGAACGGAAAGGGGTATTACCTGCCGGAACAGCTTAGCTGGTCGGAACGGATAGATATTTCAAGCGGTATTATTTCCGGAACGGAAAAGCTCTTGCTGGGCGTTACGGCTGAGGAAGGCCAGTGGCGCGCCACTTTGCCGGAAGGATTCCTGTGGAGCGACGGTACTGCCGAGCCACAGAAAATGAACGATGGCGACATATTGAAGCTGAAGAAGGACAACGTTCAGCTGAGCCTGGTGATTTCCGAGGTGAAGCGCGATGACCTTCTGATGAAGAAATTGCGCTGGCCGGGCGTTGATTTTTCGGTGGGTAAAGGCGATGACAATACCATCGTTTACAAGAAAAAGCTGGCCTCGCACAAGCACGGCACGTTCAGCACCAGCGGTGGAACGATAAGCTATACGGATCAATCCAACAACGGCACATGGATCAATGGCAGGCTGGTCAGCGGTCAGCGTGTTACGCTGAGCCCGGGAGATCATATGTTTATTGCGCCTGCGCTGCACATGATTGCATTCCCGGAGTTTTTGGCGATTTGCCAGGCTGATGGCGCCAGCGTTGGCGAGGCGCTCCAGCCCTACAGGCTGCAGGCGGCTCCTCCGCAGAAGGATGCCAAGCAGATTTCTGTCTGGCAGGAGTATCACCGTGCGCCCCGCCAGATTCAGTACCCGGATGACGAGCCTGTCTCCATCGACAATCCTGTTGAAAAGCAGCGTGACAAGAAGGTTCCTACCTGGCTGGCTGTTGGCCCTAGCCTGACCATGATTATGCCGATGCTGGTATCCTCCGTTGTCATGGGCCGGAGCATGGGTGCAAGCCTGGTGATGATTGGCACATCCTCTGCGCTTTCGTTTATGTGGAGCATGCTGAACAGGCGCTACACGGAAAAGGATGCCGCCATCAGCGAAGAAAACCGCCAGACAATTTGCAAGCAGTATTATGCTGAAATCGAAGAAACCCTGGCTGCCTATACCGAGCGGGAAATGAAGCGCCTGAACATGAACTATCTTTCCGCACAGGAGTGCGCCGCGCTGCCAAAGGCCGCTGGACACCGCATGTGGGAAAAGCAGCCTGTGCACCCGGACTTCCTTCACATCCGCATTGGCCTGGGCGAAAAACAGCTGCCAAACAGCATCACAATTCCCAGGTCCAAGATTGAGCTGGTGGATGACCCTCTCCGGCACGAGCCGCAGCGCCTGAAGGACAGCTATTCCATGATGAAGAACGCACCCATCGTGCTCGATGCCAAGGAGCATGCGATCATTGGCGTTCTGGGCAGCAAAAGGTCCCCGTGGCTGCTGCAAAGCATGGTGGTGCAGATTGCCGCTATGCACAGCTACCACGATGTGCGCATCGTTGTCCTCCACGATGAGGAGGACGAGGCACAATGGCAGTTTGCACACTATCTTCCCCATGTTTACACCACAGATGACCGCACCATGCGCATGGCCGTAAGCGGCTCCTCCGCCGGGCATGAGGTGCTTTCCTACCTGGACAATATTCTTACCATCCGCAGTGACAGCCAGCGCGAAAACACCGGCAGCGATGCCGATGCGGCGGATGTGCGAAAGCAGATACCCTGGTACATCCTCTTTGTTACCGATCCGCGGCTGCTGGAGGATGAACCGATTATGCGGTTCCTTGGCGTTCCCGGCCTGGGCTTTACCCTGGTGATGCAGACCAGCCAAACCGAAGAACTGCCCAAGGAATGCGGATTGATTATCGAGGCCTTCTCGCCCATGGGAACGATTTTCCAGGAAAACGGCGATATGACTGGCGTGAAGTTTGAAACGGTGGATGCCCAGCATATCCAGCAGTTTGCCAAGGATATTGCGCCGTTCCGCATTAAGGAAATCACCGGGAACAACTCCATTCCATCCCTGGTTACCTTCCTGGAGACATACAATGCCCGCCGGGTGGAAGAGATCGATATCCGGCATAACTGGAATGAAAACCATGCCTGGAAGAATATCCGGGCGGTGCTGGGATTCAAATCGGGCAGTGCGCCCTTTGTGCTGGATATTTCCGATAAAAACCATGGCCCGCATGGCCTTATTGCAGGCACAACGGGCGCGGGCAAAAGCGTGCTGCTGCAGTCCTTCATCCTTTCACTGGCGCTGAACTACAGCCCCAGTGAGGTGCAGTTCATCCTGATTGACTACAAGGGCGGCGGCACATCGGAAGATTTCCGCAACCTGCCCCATGCTGCTGGCGTGATCGACTCCCTTCAGGGTGAGCGCACCATTTTCCGTGCGCTGGCTTCCATCCAGGGTGAGATTAAGCGGCGCGAGAGAATTTTCAAAGAGGTGGGCGTCAACAACATTGACGACTACATGAAGGTTTTCAACTCCGATGAAACCGAGCCTACGCTGGGCCATGTCATCATCGTTGTAGATGAATTTGCCGAACTGAAAAAGGAACAGCCCGACTTCATGAAGGAGCTGGTCAGCGCTGCCCGCGTGGGCCGCTCCCTGGGCCTTCACCTGGTGCTGGCTACGCAGAAGCCAGGCAACTCCGTCAGCGAGGAAATCGACGCCAATACCCGCTTCCGCATTTGCCTGCGTGTGGCCTCCCGGAGCGATTCTTCCGAAATGCTCAAGCGGCCCGAGGCTGCCTACCTGAAGGGCATGGGCCGGTGCTATGTGCAGGTGGGCAACAATGAGGTGTTTGAAGAGGTGCAGACCTCCTGGTCTGGCGCTACATATGCCCCTGATGACCTGCGCCCGGAGGAGGAGCCGCGCATCCTGAATGCCATTGGCCAGCCGGTCTCCTTCCCCAAGAAGAAAAAGCGCATGGGTGCAGAGGCGTACGAGAAGCGCGAGATTGATGTGGTGCTGGACTACATTTCCGAATGCTGCGCGAAGTATCACTTTGAGCCTGCACGGAAAATGTGGCTGGAGGAGCTTGCCAAAACGCTGCTGCTGGAGAATGTGCTTTCCGCCTCCGGTGCTGGCGCCTGGAAGGACAATGCCTGGGTGGATGCGGACAGCCAGCGGCTATCCTGCATATTCGGCATGGCCGACGATGTGGAAACGCAGCAGCGCCTCCCCGCAACCATCGACTTCCTGGCAGATCAGAACGTGTTTGTAACAGGCCTGTCCGGCTCCGGCAAAACCACGCTGCTGCAAACGGTGGCCATGTCCCTGGCGCTGTGCTATTCGCCGGCGGATGTTAACATCTACGTCCTTTCCATGACGAGCCATGTGCTCCAGTCGCTGAAGGAGCTTCCCCATGTGGGCGAGGTTATCTTCGACGAGGAGCAGGACGAGCAGGACCGCCTGATTGATATGCTGTACACCGAGAGCGAACAGCGCAAGCGCGTTTTCCGCGATGTGTCGACCGATAACTTTATCCAGTACAACCGTGCCGTGCGGGAAAGCAACCCCGAAGCAAGGCTGCCTGCCATTATCGTTCTTGTGGACGGGGTAGGCAAGGTGAAGGAATGGGAGTACACCCCCAGAGGGGACAAAACAAGGAAATTCTACGAGCTGCTCCGCTCGGCATCCAGCCAGGGTATTTTCTTCGTTGTCAGCGGCCTGACCCGGAATGAGCTGCCCTCCTCCCAGCAGAAGTTTACCCGCGGCCTGACCCTGCGGCAAAACGAGCGAAATGACTATGCCGAGGCGCTGGGTGCCAGAATCGGCCAGGACTGGGGCGGCATACGCGAATATCCGGGCCGTGGCATGATTGCAGTGGAAAACAAGGAAATGAAGACCACCTTCCTGTATGAGGTGCAGACGGCGGTATTCGCAAACGACCAATCGGACAAGGCGCGCACGGATGCAATCATCGCAGCCGGCAGGGCGATGCAGGCTGCCTGGAACGGCCCGCTGCCCAAGCGCATTCCGCGCATTCCGCAGCATCCTACGCTGGAGCAGATGCTTGCAGACTGCCAGAGCGGCGTGACCGATGCAACCCTGCTGCCCCTGGGCTATGAAAAGGGCACCGGCGCGGTGCTGGAGGCCAGCCTGAAGAGCTTCTATGCCGGCCTGGTGGTTGGCCCAAGACGCTCCGGCAAGACCACATGGGTTAAGGTGACGGCACTGATTATGCAGCGCAGAGGCGCAAGAGTCTACGTTGTTGGCGATGAGGGCCTGGCCCGCTGGGCCCTGGAGCAGGGCATGACAGGCTTCCACTTCGGTCAGCCGGAATGGGTCGATTGCTTCAGCTCGATTCTTGCGGAGGCTGCGGGCGAACGCTCGACACTGCTGAGGGAAGCGAAAACCATCAACATGGAAGAGCACAGGCGCGTATCGATGACCTTTACACCCATTGTGATTCTGATTGACCAGCTGGATAAGTATATGGCGGCCTATCAGGATACATTGGGCAAGCTGAAGGCCTTCGTTGAAGAAAATGAGAAGATTGCAACCTACCGTGTGATGACCTATGCCACCATCAGCCGGAAGGGATACAATGAAAACTACCTCAAGGATCCCCTGACGAGCCTGCGCGCTGCCCGGCGTGTCCTGATGCTCCAGGGCGTTAACAACGAGTTTGACCCGTTCAGCATCTCCCGCAGCTTGCCCCGTGGCATAACCTTCGCCCCGGGCGAGGCGATTGCCCTGTATGATGACAACCTGTACAGGCTGGTATTGCCGCAGGTGGAGGTGGAACAGAAAGCCTGATTTACTGCCGAGGTAGAAAAAAGGAAGTGATGACGAAAATGACGCTGCCATGTGTATTCTACCATGTTGGCGAGCAGGATTTTGAAAAAATGATGGGCGTTTTTCATACAGTGTTCGGCAACGGGCAGGGCAATTTTCGCGTTGATGCACGCTTTGCCAATGCGGAACAGGCTGTGAAGTACCTGGCGCAGAGGAACATCCACCTGCTTGTGACATACGTTTCAGCACACCGGGATGAAAACGGCCGGTCCATGCCGGATGTTGAGGCTATCCGCCTGGGGCAGATTGCCGCCCGGGCCAACAGGGACAATTACATCATCTACCTGGCGCACGACAATGAAACGCTGCTGCGAATGGCACCGGCCTGCGTGCGGGCTGTGGCCAGCATGACGCTTTCCATGTTTCTGCAGCGGGGACAGGCGGCCCTAACCGCAATCCGCGAGGATTATGGCAAGCTGACTGCCAGCGATGAGCCTGATGAAAGCCAGTGGCTGTGCGTTAAGTCCCCGGGCGGAGCGGTTAAGCGCGTTCACCCTTCCCAGCTCTATGCGGTTATGGCAGAAAGCAAGGAGCTGGTTCTCCACACGGAGGAGGGCGTTTTCAAGGCATATGGCACGCTGGTGCGCCTGAAGCAGCAGCTGGGCGACGCCTTCTGCCAGTGCCACCGCAGCTGCCTGGTGAACCTGAATGCCATCCAGGATGTTGACTTTGCCGGCCTAACCATTTCCCTGAAGGACGGCAGCACGGCACCGCTGGCAAAGTCCTTCCGGCAGACAATGCGGCAGCTGCTTCAGGCAAAAACCTAGGCTGATGAATGTGCAACGGCGGGATAAAGGAGGTTGGCTGAGGTGGAAACAATCATTGTGAATATCACCCTGGGTGCGCTGGGAAAAACGGTGGAATTCATTTTGCCAGCGCATGTGCCCATACAAAACTTGATGGACAGCATTCTCCGGCAGGTTGGCTTGACCTTCTGGAATGTGGCGTACGATGATAGCGCCATGCTGTACAGCCTGGAGGACAAAAAACCGCTGCAGCCCCAATGGACGCTGGCCCAATGCGGCGTACACGAGCGGGCAGCGCTGATGCTGATTTAACTGGCACAAAAGGAAAGGAGAAACGGAACATGAGTGAAACCATTGGTCGCATTGATACGGACGAGATTAGGGAAATCATCAAGAAGGTAGGCTCCATTTCCGAAAATGTTCAATACCTGTCGAACACAAATGTATCCTCCATGAAGGGCACTGTGAAAAGCAGCCTGAAGGGTGAAGCGGCGGATACGCTCCTGACAACGCTGGACGAGCTGTCGGGTGATATTGGGAAAATCGCCAGGGGGCTGAACGATGTCAACCGGGCGCTGACGGCCTATATCGCGGCGATTGAAAAGGCAGACCAGAAGATTTCCCAAGCCATCAGCGGCAAAGCCTGATACAAAAAAAGGAAATGAGAGGCACACGAATATGAAAAAGCTCATCAGTTGCATAGCGGCGCTTGTCCTGCTTATGCTGTGCACAGCTGGCGCACTGGCGGATGGAAATGGCACGATTGTTGACTATTGGACAGACATGAGCAACCTGACCATCTACGCAGCGATTCGCCAGTCCTATCGCTGCACGCTGGACTTTTCCGGTGCGGTTGACGGCAGCGCCGAGGTGCCCGTCAAGGCCGGTGCGCTTCCCTCTGCAAAGATTGGACACATCATCGTTGTGGATACCAGGCAGCCATACTGCAACACCGTCAACAATGCATGGCTGACCTACGAAAATGCTTACCAGCAGATATTGCAGAAGTACCTGAGCTCCATCAGCAATAACGAGCTGGTTCGCTTCATCATCGCTGGCGCCGGAACCAGCTATACAGAAACCGACTGGATGATGAACAACCAGGCCCAGGACTATGTGCGCAACAGCATTAAGCTGCAGACGGAGGCCGGCGAAACCGGCGCCGTAAACGCGCTGAACCTTGCCTTCAAGGAGGCGAAGCAATACGTTGACGGGCAGCCGCTGTTCAAAAACGTGTTTGCTGTGATGGATGTAGCCAGCGCCAGCAGCAGCCTGCCCATGGGCAGCGGAACCTTTCCGCTGTTTGTGACAACAATTGCACAGAGCGGCACCGAGGTGACGGACAGGAAAACCCAGGCGAACAGCGGCAACTATGATGCCTATCAGTCCTTTGCAACTGCGAACAACGGTGTGTACATTTGCCTTGAGCACACGGGCAAGGGCACCCTTGATTGCAGCAGCCTGACCACCCAGGTAACGCAAACGCTGAACAACCTGCAGTACTACGTCATCGATCTTTCCGACACCCATCGGCTGATTGACTACAGCAAGCAGTCGCACACCTTCAGCATTATTGCCTCCTCCAGCGATGGGGAACAGCAGATTAATACGCTGACAACCGATGTGGTTCCGCCTTCGCCGGTGCCCGTCGTAGCGGATACACCCACCCCTGTTCCGGAGGCTACCCCTGTGGTGGCCCGGGATGGAAACGACAGCAATGCCTTGCGGGCCATCAACCGGCTGTGGGAACTGTATTACCTGGAGGAGCGTACCAATTCCTTTGACGATTCGTGCCGGTATGCCTTTATGGAATTCTGCCGGGAGAATGGCCTGGAAGAAAAGGATGAGGTGGATGAGGAGGCCTTTAACCTGCTGCTGTATGGTCAGGTTGTAGCCAGGGCCACCGCCACCCCCGAGCCTACGCCATCCCCAACGCCGGTGATGGAAACTGCTACCCCTGTCCCGAAGGTGTACAGCGGTTCCACCTCAACAACGGCCTTCTATGCCATCAAACAGCTGCAGAAGCTGTACTACCTGGATCCGGCTGAGAGCCATGCCGAGTTTGATGCCGGCTGCATGAGCGCCTTCCTGGATTTGTGCATCGACAATGGCATTTCCTACGACAAGGATTACATTGACGATGATGCTTACCAGTTCCTGATGAGCTGCACCACCCCGAAGGCCACGCCCACCCCGGAACCCGTGCTGACCCCCACCCCGGAACCGACCGTTCCTGTGGACGGATATACGCTGAACACCCGCGACGGGGAAGGCAGCGGATTCATCAGCACGATGCAGAGCATCCTGGCTGAGCTGAACATGTTCAGCGGCGAGTATACGCCTGGCCTGATGGACCGCGCAACGCTGGATGCTGCCGGGCTGTACTGCACCACCTATGGCCTGCTGAACACCGCCGGAGTGGACGCTGTTAGCCAGCAGATTGTAAACGATGTGCTGACCATGGGCGAAAACCGTACGCCCTACACCGCGCCTGAACCCAGCACGGCAGAAAAGCTGATCAGCTTCCTGAAGCAGGACATCTTCTCCATTGGCACCTTTGCGGTGAAGACGTGGATGATTGTTGTGCTGATTCTGGTATTGCTGTTCTCCATTCTGCTCATCGTGATTCTCATGCGCTCCAGGACCAGCACGGAGGGTGAGGCGGAAGCAGTCGCATTTGCTCAAGAAGCTGTTTCTGCCGGGAGCATGGGGGACAATGACGACGAGAAAACACGGCCTGTGCAGAGTGGCGCGGGCAGGAACGATGACATGCTTTCAACCCTTCCGGCTAGCGCAGCACTGCGGGTGACCTTCACCATCAGTGGCAACTGTGCAACCTGGACGGATTCCCGCCTGGTGACCTCCGAAGACTTTGTGATCGGGCGTGGCAGCGGATGCGACCTGCGGACGGACTCCTCCGACAGGACGGTGTCCTCCAAGCATGCGATTCTTACCAGCAACAAGGGCACGCTGTACCTGCGGGATGTTTCCACCTTCCATTCCACCTGGGTGAACGGGAAGAAGGTCAACAGCGCGGAAGCTGTGCCCGCAGGCGACTTTACCCTCCCGATTCGCAGCAGCGAAGCCCGCAGCGCTGATTATGAGCTGACCTCCGGTGACGAAATCACCCTGGGCGAGAAGTGCAGCATCAAGGTGGTTTGGTAAAAGCAGAAGGAGAATGGGAATGCAAAAACGTCGAGTATTGCAGATGGCTATGCTGGTGGGCGGGTTTGCGCTGATAGGCTTTGCCTTTCTGCTGATTGCCTGGCCGCTCATGGCTGTGCTGTATCTGGTGCTGTGGATGCTGGCAGGTACCATTCTCTGGTTTACCTATGCACCACTGCCGGCCGCCGTGCACGAAGCGGCTGACGCTTTTCGCAAGCGCCGGGAGGAAAAACGCAAAGCCCAGATGAGCACTCAGCTGGTGGATACCAACTTCTACGAAAGGTTTCAGCTGGTTAACACACACAACGATCAGGAAATCTACCGAATAGACCGGATGGAATTCCTGGTTGGACGCTCCCAAGAGGCCGCCATGTGCCTGGCGAAAAACCGCTCGGTATCCGCCAGGCACTGCCGGATTGTTTACAGAAAGTACAGCCAGGAGTATTACATTGAGGATTTGAACAGCACCAGTGGCACCTATGTGGGCGCCCGCAGGCTGGAACCCTACAAGCAGGAAAAGCTGCTGCCCAATGTGGAAATCACCCTGGCTGGACTGACCTACCGCTTTTGCCCCATCCCGTAAGATGGCGGCAAAGGCAGGCTTTACCCGGTGGTTAACCTTGCAGAAAGCTGCAAGGTGCCTATAGAGAGAAAGGAGAGAACCCCATGAAAAGAACCAAAAGGCTTATCGCACTGGTGCTGGTTTGCCTGAGCTGCATATGTGCTACAGCTGCAGCCTTGGCAGACGGATTATCAACACCTTCGGATCTGAAGAACATAACAATAACGCTATCCCCGGACACGTTTACCTACAATGGTCAGGAGCAGAAGCCCGCGGTGACCGTGACGGACGGCGCAAAGACCCTCGAGGAAGACGTGGACTACACCCTTTCCTTCACGGGCAACACGACCAATGTGGGCACTGTGACTGTAACAGTGACCGGCATGGGCAACTACACCGGAAGCGCGACAAAGAACTACAACATCAACGCAAAGACGATTTCGGATGATGCTGTGACCCTGTCCGCAACTGAGTTGATCTACAATGGTCAGGAGCAGAAGCCTACGGTGACCGTGAAGGACGGCGCAACGCCCATGAAGGAGACCGAGGATTACACCGTTACCTTCACGGGCGACACGACCAATGTGGGCACTGTGACTGTAACGGTGACCGGCAAGGGCAACTACACCGGAAGCGTTACCATGACCTACACCATCACGCCCAAGAACGTTTCCGAAACCAATGCAAGCCTGTCCGCAACTGAGCTGATCTACAATGGTCAGGAGCAGAAGCCCACGGTGACCGTGAAGGACGGCGCAACGACCATGAAGGAGAACGAGGATTACACCGTTACCTTCACGGGCGACACGACCAATGTGGGCACTGTGACTGTAACGGTGACCGGCAAGGGCAACTACACCGGAAGCGTTACCATGACCTACACCATCACGCCCAAGAACGTTTCCGAAACCAATGCAAGCCTGTCCGCAACTGAGCTGATCTACAATGGTCAGGAGCAGAAGCCCACGGTGACCGTGAAGGACGGCGCAACGACCATGAAGGAGAACGAGGATTACACCGTTACCTTCACGGGCGACACGACCAATGTGGGCACTGTGACTGTAACGGTGACCGGCAAGGGCAACTACACCGGAAGCGTTACCATGACCTACACCATCACGCCCAAGAACGTTTCCGAAACCAATGCAAGCCTGTCCGCAACTGAGCTGATCTACAATGGTCAGGAGCAGAAGCCCACGGTGACCGTGAAGGACGGCGCAACGACCATGAAGGAGAACGAGGATTACACCGTTACCTTCACGGGCGACACGACCAATGTGGGCACTGTGACTGTAACGGTGACCGGCAAGGGCAACTACACCGGAAGCGTTACCATGACCTATGACATTCAGCGGAAGCCCGTTACCGTTACCGCTCAGGCCCTGCAGAAGTACTGCGGCACGGTGGAGCCGGAGCTGACCGCTGTGGTTACCGGCCTGGTGGACGAGGCTGACCCCATTGCCTACACGCTGGAGCGTGCCGCTGGCGAAGCGGTGGGCGAGTATGCCATTACCGTTACCGGCGAGAAGGAACAGGGCAACTATGAGGTTACCTTTGTTGACAGCAAGATGACCATTGGCTATGCGCCCGTTCCCGCCATCAGGGCAACCCTGGACGGCACCATCAATGAGGAGTGGTACTTTGGCGAGCCTGTGAAGGTATCCTACAGGGGCTACACCATTGCCAAGGACGCCGAGTGGGCCATTGACGAGAATGGTGTAACCGGCTTCGCTGCCTACATCACCTGCGCTGACGGCTATGTGCAGGTGACCTGCCGCCTCCGTGGGGAGGATGGCGCCATTACCGAGCCTGTTACCGTTTCCTACAAGCAGGACACCAAGACGCCTGAGTTTACCCTGAACGACAACACCACCCAGGTTTCCCTGGTGGCTACCGACAAGCCTGGCGAAGGCCTGATTGACATCAGCCAGGCCAGCGGCGTTATCATCAGCCTGTGGCATAACGACCGCCTGGAGGACGAAATCAAGCTGGAAGAAATGGACCCCGAAAAGGTTACGGAGGCGGACTATACCCGCGCTGGCAACTGGGTGTTCTACCAGCCGGGCAAGTATGTTATCACCATTACCGACGTGGCTGGCAACGAAGTTGAGGTGTTCAACCGCACCTTTATTGATACCGACGGTGACGGCCTGAATGATACCTTCGAGCTGAGCTTCGATTCCGACCCGGCAGAGGTCGACACCGACCACGATGGCCTGGACGACCTGCAGGAGTATCAGCACAAGACCAACCCCCGCGATGCCGACACCGATGGTGACGGCCTGACCGATAGCGAGGAGCTGGCCAATGGCCTGAATCCCAACAAGGTTGACACCGATGACGATGGCGTGGACGACATGCGCGCCCTGCTGATGAAGAACTACTACGGCTTTGGCGACACGTTCAGCGCGGTGAACATCCGCCTGGGATTCATGATGAACGCTGCTGCTCCCGCCCTGACCAACGAGGAAATGGAAGCTGCCCTGAACACCCTGACCGAGGTTGGCCGCAGCTATCTGGAGGCCATGAACATCACGCCCTATGAGCGCAAGGGCGGCAAGGTGATTTTCCGTGGCGATAAGTCCATCAACCTGCAGAAGTTCAAGAATGTCAACTATGTGAAGAGCAACGCAGACGGTTCCATGCTGTTTGGCATTTACCGCGAAGAAAACCTGCTGGTTGCCTTTACCACCATGAACGGCATTATGCGCCCCACGGCTGCATGGAGCCTGGAAGAAATCTTTGGCGGCAGCTACAGCGATTATGCCGTGGTGGGCTCCGATGGCGCGCAGCTGCTGGCCATTGCCCCCTGGGATGCCGAGAATAACTGCACCCTGACCAACATTGCCATCATCATGCCCGAAACCGGCAAGGTGTGGCAGATTAAGGATTCTGTTGGCGCCAGCAAGTTTGAGGTTTCTCCTGCGGGTGACAAGATTGCCTACCTGCTGGGCGGCGTGGCCAACCTGCTGGATCTGATTACCTGCAACCCGCTGGATGCCTACACCGCTGCCGCCGACACCGTGTTCTTCATGGCGGATGGCGCGCTGGTAACCTCCCTGAATGGCAACAAGGCCATCATCTTCACCGTGAAAAACGATGCGCTGGTCCAGGGCGAGGCTACCTATTCCGGCACCTTCAACAAGGAGCAGCCCACGCTGAGCCGGATGCTGGTGTGCGTTGTGCTGGGCCAGGGTGACCTGGATATTCTCAACGATCTGTATGAGGGCTACACCTTTGATGTCAGCATCAACGGCATTGCCAGCTCTCCTGCATCGCTGAACTCGCTGACCTACCGCCAGCCGGAGGATGCTTTCGGCAGCCGGCAGAATAGCTTCTTCAAACAGAAGTAAGCACTGACCACAGCGGCTTCCCGCCCGTGTACGCACTGGGCGGGAAGCTTTTTTCCATTCGTCGGAAAAAACGGGCATTTGGTCGAAAAATATACTATATTTTGCCGGATTGACTATACTAAAATCATCAACCGCGAGGTTAAGAAGAAAGGAAGGGACATTTCATGAGTATGATCGTGACCATTAGGGCAATTCTGAAGTATTGCAATGATGCCAGGCAAGCGCAGTCGCTGTTGGATGAAGCCAACAATGCGATGAAGCAGGCCGCCGAAGAGCTGTGCTCCGTTTCCAGCGGCGATTGGGCGGTGGCCTTCATGGAAGAGCAGAACAAGACGGAGAGCTGGGTGCAGAAGATGATCAGCATCGGCGCCGAGTACATCGAGACTCTGCAGAAGGTTGCTACAAAGTATGAAGAGGCCGAAAGATCGATCCAACAGCGGATCGGCCTCTGATGATTCACAATTAGAAAGGAGTGCTAATCCATGGCTGATATTCAGAAAGTTAGTGTACAAGACATTGAAGCGTGCAAGGCTCGCTATTTGACCGCCCTGTCCACCCTTCAGGAATGCGTTGCGAAGTATGAAAAGTCCTTGAACGACCTGAGCAATGACTACACCGGCAGAGCCTTCGCCATCATGAGCGCCAAGGTGGTGAAGATGTCCCTGGATCTGAAAAAATCCTTTGAGAAGCTGACCGATGTGGTGAGCGAGCTGGGCGAGGTGAAGGACATCTACGAGGAAAACGAAAGCAATATCTCCTCCCGCGCTAACAGCCTGGACGTGGGCACCGCCAGCCCCTTCCAGGAGTAAACCGGAGCGAACGAAGGTAGAAAGGAAGTATAAGCATGAACGTTTTGGAAGTAACGTTATCTGAGATTGAAAACGCCGCTGCAAAGATTGCCACGCAGAATGAGGCCTTCCGCGATGCGGCAGCCGCACTGAAGAGCGCCACCGGCACCCTGAGCGACAGCTGGACTGGCGTTGCCCACGATGATTTCGTTTCCGTGATGGAGGAGCGCCTTGCCTGGTATGAGCAGATGGCCACCATCGTTGACGACTATGTGACGATGCTGAAGGAAGCTGCCGCCAAGTATGAAGAGACGGATGGCCGCGCCACGGCAGCTATCCGCAAACGGTAAGAAATAACGATTGACTGATTATTCCGAAGGAGGATTTGCAAAATGGCAGATATTAGCGAAGCCAGAATTACAGTAACAGAGGAAGCGTTCCAAACCGCGCTGTCCCAGTTCACTAACTGCAAGGACAAGCTCACCATTGCATACCTGCAGGAGATTTCCGCTGTGTTTACCCTGGACTCTTCCTGGAATGGTGACGCCAGCGAAACCTTCAAGGCCCGCTTCCTGGAGCTGCAGGAAAAGCTGAAGACCAGCGACCAGACCATGGAGAAGGCCATTAACGACCTGCAGGCCGCGCTGAACATTTACAGCGAGACCGAGAGCGAGGCAAGCTCTCTCCTCGAATCAATGACGGATACGACCGATCCTTTTGCTGAGGGCTGATGAAACCACGCGGGAGGAAGACGGATCTTTCTCCCGCTTCTTTTTGGCAGGGACGCTGCCAGACGAATGCGGCATTGCACCGCCCCTGCACAAGGGCGCCGAAACATCCGCATTTGACCATAGGAAGAGATGAGGACAGACGGAGATGAAGAACCAAATCGTCATTGATCCTGAAGTCTTGAGCGATCTTACTGCGCAGCTGAAGCGGCTTTCCTCTTCGCTGCAGGATTGTCAGCAGAGTGTAAGCAGAATAAACCTTACGGCTGATACCGGAGCGAATATCTCGCTGCATTCAAGCACAAGGCTAACCTTTACAGGGTATCAGATGCGTGCACAGAATGCCCAGGAACAGTTGGAAAGCACCAAGACTGCACTGAAGAAGATAAGCAGCGAAACAGAAAGCCTGGCAAGAGCTGTTACCAGGGTGAAGGACATCTTCGAAGAAAACGAGCGGGAACTGGTTGGGAAAATCGAAAGCATAGCTTCCGGAAATGACATTGGCGGGCAATACCAAGCTGGAGTCATCTCCTGGGGAATGGTTGACTACCTTTTCCAGCATGAGCCGCTCGTTGGCCCCGATACAAGACAGCTGTTTAAGGAAAGTGAAACCATCGATCTCGGTGAGCTGAGCAAAGAGATGGCAAACGGCGGAGCCGATGATGATAACGATTCCCTTTTCGGTCGGTTTGCTAAACTTGCATGTGGTGCCAGCTGTGGCATGACGAACAGCATCTACTCCATGCGCAGCACCCAGACCTCCGCCGATGGCAGGACGACAACGGACTACATGCTGGACGTTGGCAAGCTGGACATTGGAGCGGGGTATGACGCCCACCTCTTTACCGAGGTGACTGATGTATTTGGCAACAAGTATCTCGTGTTTTCTCCTGGCGTTGAAGCGCATGGTGGCGCAAGCTACACCGTGCTTGACACCGAAATTTCCTCTGAATATGAGCTGATTGACGGTGTGACGCTCAGCTCCAAGTCCAACCTTGTTATTGGCAAGATTGGCGTTAATGCAGATGGCAAGATTGGCTTTTATGATGGCGAGTTTGTTGCCCAAGCGTCGGGCTCGGCCGAAGTAATCCTGCTTGAAGCATCGCAGGAGTATGGTGTTGAGGTTGGCGGCGTGAAGGCCAAAGGTTCGGCTGGCGTTTCCGTTGGCCTCGGTGCTCATGGTAAAGTTGGCTATAAGGATGGCACGTTCTCGTATGATTTCGGTGCCGCTGTGGGCATTGGCGTCACCATGAAGGGTGAAATCGACGTAAGCGGACTGGTTGAGAACATTCGCGACGGTATGGTGAAGATTGACGGAAATATTTCCGAGTTCGTCGGCGATGTTTCCGACAGCGTATCGGAATTCGTGGACGATGTAGGCCAGGGCGCAAAGAGATTTGTCAATGATGTTGGCAAGGGTGCTGAGAAATTTGTTGGCAACGTTGGCAAGGGTGCAAAGAAATTTGTGTCCGGCTTAGGCAATAGCATCAGTGGTCTTTTCTAAGCAAATAGAGGAATTGAACCTTGCATGCCGAATACATGCCTGGAAAGCCTTCCCGGCGGGTTCGATTCGCTAACTGAATGATAGACTACTGCAGAAAAAAAGGGGGAACATGACATGTTTTTTCAGGGGATTCTGCCTGTTGGTTCTGTTGTTATGCTCAACGGCGGCAACCATCGCCTGATGGTGACCGGGTATGCCCAAAAGCTGCAGGACAGCGATGAACTGTACGATTATGTTGGCTGCCTGTGGCCCGAAGGACATACCTCTCCTGACAAGAATTACGTTTTCAATCAGGATGCCATTGATACGGTTTATTTCCTTGGCTATCAGACGGATGGCCAGCAGGTGTTTGCTGCAAAGCTCAGCGCCGCCCTGGCAGAGCATCGCGCAAAGAAATAAAACTGCATAGGTTCAGCCGTCAACAATCGGCATCTGGCAAAGCATTACCGCAACAAGCCTCCTTGTGGCTCCTTCCAGCTGGCAAGGAGGTCTTGTTGCGCTTTTTTTGTCCACGATACAGGGCGGTGCGGTTCCCAATGCGCAGCACCAGCCGGAGGAAATTCACCTGTCATGTCATCACCTTCTTCGCCTGTTCGCCTTCAGCAATACAAAATCCTCTGCATTTTCACGCAGAGGACGGACCCGTTAGGGAATGCAAATCATTATGCCGGGCTGGGAGAAATCCGTGGGCAGCAGGGTGGGATTCAGCATCAGCAGGCGGCCTGGGGTGGTGTTCAGCTGCCGGGCGATGGAGGCCAGGGTGTCACCATCCTGCACGGCATAGCTGCGGGTGCAGCTCTCACGCATGCCGGCGGGCGGCGCACAATAGGCCGTGCCAGCCACCAGCCCGCCGGGACGCAGGCTGGGGTTGGCGCTGCGCATGGCCTTGTAGCTCACGTTCAGGTCAATCAGCAGGTCGGCATAGGTCTGGCCCATGTGCACACGCTGGGCGCTGTAGCCCACGGGGCAGGAAAGGCCTGGCGCAGGCGCAACGGTGTTGTTGTCCGCCGCGGTACCGTCCTGCACGGGAGCACCGGGGCTTGCGTCCGCCGGGATGCAAATCACGTCGCCGGCAGCCAGGTCGGTCACATCAGGGTTGCGCTCGCTGAGCGCCAGCTGGGTCATGCCCAGCTTCTGGGCGATGGAGGCCAGGGTTTCACCCTGCTGGGCGGTGTAGGGCTGGCCGCTCTGGCAGGTGAGGGACTGAGATGGCATGCAGATTTCCGTGCCGGGGGTAATGGTGGCGAAATCCACACCGGTGTTGTTCAGCCGAATGGCCTGGATGGTGGTGCTGTTGCTGCGGGCCACGGAGGCCAGGGTGTCGCCGCTGCGCCAGATGTAATACCCGGCGCCACGGGGGCAGATGCGGTTTTGCTGTTCCATGATGAGCCCTCCTTGCGAATTGATTCCGCCTTCAGTTTATGGTACAATGGGCAAAGGGTGCGGCGAAGGCTGCGCCAAACGGAGGAATGCAGGATGAAACACGTTCTTTGCTATGGGGATTCCAACACATGGGGATTTGTGCCCGGCACAGGAAAACGGTATGACGAGCACACCCGCTGGACGGGCGTGCTGGCGGATGCTCTCGGGCCGGACTGGCGGGTGCATGAGGATGGCCTGAATGCCCGCATGAGCTATTTTGATTCGCCCTTCAAGGGTGACGTTGACCTGAATGGCGGGCACACCTTTCCCGGCGCGCTGGACGGACAGAAGCCGCTGGACGCGGTGGTGATCTGCCTGGGCACCAACGACCTGAAGTGCCACCCGGCATGGCATGCATCCCAGGGCGTGGGGCGGCTGGTGAACTATGCCCAGCATATCGACCAGCTGAACCCGTGGGGTGAGCATGTTTTCCGCAACGGGCCGAAGATTCTGGTTATAACGCCCATTGCCATTGGGGAGGAGCTGGCAACCCGGGATGTGCAGGACGACCTGGCTGGCAAGCATGAGGAATCCCGCAAGTTCCCGGAGCTGTTCCGCGAGCTGTGCGCCGGTATGGGTGTGGCCTGCCTGAATGCCCAGGAGCTGGCGGAACCATCCGCCATCGACTGTGTGCACATGCTGCCGGAAGGCCACCGGGCCTTAGGCCTGGCTGTGGCGGAAAAGCTGCGGGACATGGTGGAATGAAAAAAGCGCCGACGATTTGGGCGGCGTTCGCAAAACGATTAAACCGACCCATGGTTGCAATCATAGGTCAGTTTTGTTTGTTGCAGCGGGCAGGAGCGCCCCTGGCTTTTTTGTGGCAGCAAATTCCACGGTATACGCGGTAGGTGTATAGAAGTGCACCGCTACTGTTCAGCAACAAGGTCAACCCGATGAAACTTTCCTCCATGTTGCCCTTCTATAACAAGCACGAAGTCTTTTAAGCAAGCTGCATATGCAAGAACAGCCACAACAGATCAAACTGCTGTGGCTGTTAACTGTTTTGTGGCTGCCGCCCTTTTGCCGGCGCTTTTGCTTTCTTAGCGGAATTGGTTGGTGTTCAGGTCGTAGTGCAGGGTGGTGTCCCAGTGGCGGCGGAGGACAATGTCCAGGGTCAGCGCGGTGTTGTTGTAGTCCAGGGACCACTGGGTGTTGCTGGTCACATCCTCCGGGTTAGGCTCCTGGGCGGCGGCCTGCAGGGCCTGCCACACGGTGGCGGTGGTGGGGTTCGCCTCGGCGGCGAGCACGGCCTCAATAGCGTCGAACCGCTCCCGTCCGTGGCCGTAAATGCCGTTCTTCTGGTTGGGCAGCACCTGATCCTTATACTGGATGAAGAAGTTGGTAATCACATCGGTCCTGGTGGCAACCAGGGGACGGGCGGGATCCTCCGGGTCATACTCCACAATGCGTCCATCGCCGGTGGCATCGGTGATGTAGAAGTGGTAGTCCCGCCCGGCAACGGCATACATGTCATAGCCTGCCAGCAGGTCAACGGCCTCCTGGGTGGTGGCAGCCCTGTCCAGCACCAGGCGGATGGCAATGGAGGTGCTGATGTCCGGCTTGTCGGTCTGGTGGTGGACAGGCTCGCTGTCCAGGGTCAGCACGGCGATGGAAACGCCCTTTTCGTTCATGCCGTCCAGGCAGATGAAGGGAGCCGTCAGCGTTGCCATCTTTTGCTTCAGGCCTGCCTGCGCATCGTTGGCGGCAATGTTGTCCAGGGCGGCAAGCGCCACGGACTTATAGCCGTTCCTGGGCGTGCAGTATACCACCATGGCGGAGGTGTTCAGCTTGAAATCGTAATTGCGGCCCATATGCACCTGGCCATCCGTGGCCTTCAGGGTCAGCGCAGAGCAGCCGAAGGAGGGCGCCTTCATGTGGATGGGCAACAGGGGCAGCGCCTCCTGCACAATGGCATCGATGAAGGACTGGTTGTCCGTAATGCCCTTGGCAATGATGGCGTCCAGGTCGTAATCGTAGGCTACGTTCATGCGGTAGACGTTGTAGCCATCGTCGAAATCGGTGAGCTTTTCAACGGATGCCATGGTCTGGAAGCGCGTCCAGTACAAACAGCAAAAAACAATGCAGCAGGCCAGCACCAGGGTTAGCAGTACCAGGAGAATGTTCTTGACAGCTTTTGCCATGGATTATTCCTCCTTTGGGATGTTTGCTGGCTTCATTTTACCATAGGCAGGCATGGAAATGCAATTCATCTATGGCAAAAAATGAAGAAAAGCCGATTATTTCCTCCACATGGCAGGGTGGAAAAGCGCAAGAATGGGGAAGATTTCCAAACGGCCTGCCAGCATCAGCATGCTGAGAACAATCTTGGAAAAGGCGCTGTAGCCTGCAAAGCTGCCAGCCGGGCCCACGGCACCCAGGCCCGGGCCCACGTTGCTCACGCAGGTCAGGGCGGCGGTGAAATTGGTTTCCAGGTCGTACAGTCCATCGAAGGAGATAATCACCGAGCCCAGGACAATCAGCAGCACATACACAAAGGCAAACACAGCCACCTGGCGCAGCACGCCTTCATCCACAGCCTTGCCCTCGAAGCGGACGGTTTGCACCTTGCGGGGCTGGAACACATGGCGCACCTCCCGCAGGCCCTGCTTGCCCAGCATACCCACACGGCAAATCTTCATGCCACCGGCGGTGGAACCGGCACAGGCCCCGGGGAACAGGGCCAGGAACAGCAGCATTTTGGCAGCAATAGGCCACAGGTTGAAATCCGTGGTGGCATAACCGGTGGTGGACATAAGGCTTGCCACCTGGAAGGCGCCATAGCGCAGCGAGGTGAGGAAGCTGCCCTCATACCTGGGGAGAATCACCAGCGCCGTTGCCAGGGACAGGCCGCCGTAAATGCACAGGTACCAGCGCAGCTCCTCGTTGCGGGCAGCCTCCCGCCAGGAGCCGGTGATGACCTTGTAGAACAGGGCAAAGTTAATCCCGAAGAGCACCATGAAGAAGGTGATGACCCACTCAATCAAGGGGGAGTTGAAGGCGCCCACACTGGCGGCATAGTTGCTGAAGCCGCCTGTGCCAGCCGTGCCCAGGGCGTGGATGGAAGCATCGTAGAAGTTCATGCCGCAGAGCATCAGCACGCCAATCATGATGGCGGTCAGCACGCCGTAAATCAGGTAGAGCACCTTGGCGGTATCGCCCATGCGGGGGAGAATCTTGCTCAGGGTTGGGCCGGGACTTTCGGCCTTCACCAGGTGGGCGGTGCGGCCGCTGAGCTTGGGCAGCAGCGCCAGGGAAAGCACCAGCACGCCCATGCCGCCAATCCAGTGGGTGAAGCTCCGCCAGAACATCACGCCGCGAGGCTGATTGACCACACTGGGCATGATGGTGGCGCCTGTGGTGGTGAAGCCGGAAACGGCCTCGAAGACCGCATCGGCAAAGCTGGGAATCATACCGCTGAAGATAAAGGGCAGCGCGCCGCACACGGACAGCATTATCCATGCCAGAGGCACCACCAGAAAGCCTTCACGGGCCCGCAGATCGGTGGAGGCGGGCCTGGAAATGAACCGCATGGGTAATCCCAGCAGGAGCAGCAGCCCCATGGTGTACACAAAGGCCATGGCATCCCCATCCCCAAAGTACAGGGACACCGCCAGCGAAGGCGCCATGGAGGCGGCCTCCAGCAGGAGAATGGAGCCAATCAGGCGGAAAACAAGCTGTATGTTCATTTGCGAATGACCTCATTCAAGTCGCTGATGCCGCTTTCCGCAGCCATAACCACCACATGGTCGCCATCCTCAATCTGGTCGCTGCCGAAGGGGACAATCACCTTGCTGCCCCGGACGATGACCGCCACCAGGGTGTTGCGGCGCACGTCCAGGTTTTTCAGGGGGATGCCGATATAGGGGTCACCGGCCCGGGCGATGAACTCCAGGGCCTCGGCCTTGCCGTCCATCAGCCGGTACAGGCGCTCCACGGCGGTGCCGCCGCCATTCACACGGGCGCGGACGTAGCGGAGAATGTTGTTGCAGGTGATGGCACGGGGGCTGACCATGCTGTCCAGGCCCAGGTCTGCAAGGATGTCCTCATAGGACACCCGGGTGTTCTTCACAATCACCTTTTTCACGCCTTGCCTGGCGGCGTACAGGCCGGTCATCAGGTTTTCCTCGTCCCGGTCGCTGAGGGCCACGAAGGCATCCATATCGTTGAGTGCCTCCTGGGTCAGCAGCTCCTGGTCGGTTCCGTCGCCCAGGATCACATCCACATGGGGAAGCATGTCGCTGAGGGCCTCGGCCTTATGGGGGTCAATCTCAATGAGGGACACATGCACGCCCATGGGCACCAGCATTTTCGCCAGGTAATAGCTGATGCGGCTGCCGCCCAGCAGCATAACCTTTTTCACCCGCAGGGAATTGCGGCCCAGAAAGCGGAAATAGTCCGTCATGGTAACGGTGTCGGCGGTGACATGCACCCTGTCACCGGGGCGGATGATGAAATCGCCATTGGGGATGTGCACCTGGCTGTCCCGCTCCACGGCGGCATACAGCACACGGGGAATGCCAGGCAGGCGGCTGGGCAGCTGGTGAAGGGGAAAGCCCACAATGGGGTCCTTCTCCTGGGCGCGGAAGTCCATCATCTCCACCTGTCCCTTGGCAAAGGACTCAATATTGCTGGCGAAGGTGAAGCGCAAAAGGCGGCTGATCTCTATGGCGGTTGCCCGCTCCGGGTTGATGGTCAGGTCAATGCCCAGCTCCCGCTGGAGGAGGGTCAGGCTTTCGTTATATTCCGGGTCGCGGATGCGGGCAATGGTATACCTTGCGCCCAGCCGCTTGGCAATCAGGCAGCAGAGCATGTTGGTTTCATCGCTGGCGGTGGCGGAGATGACAATATCCGCCGCGGGTGCGCCGGCCTCAATGAGGGTTTTGGCGTTGGCGCCATTGCCCTGGATGCAGAGCACGTCCAGGGTGTCCTCACAGTTCTGGAGCACCTCATCGTCCTTGTCAATCATAACGATGTCGTGTCCCTCGCCGGTCAGGCTTTCAGCCAGGGTGTGGCCCACCTTGCCATCGCCCACAACGATAATGCGCACAGAAAAACCTCCCTTATGGCAAATTCATGCACGCACCCATTCTATCACACTGAGCCGAAAATGCAAGAGGGCACGCCTGGCAACACATGCAACAAAAAGGGAGCCGTTGGTGGCTACCGGAGAATCAGAACAAATCCCGATGGTTGAGGATAAATTGCAGCATCTGCCGGTTTATCCCGAGCTGGTGCGCAGCCTGTCCGAACCGGCAGAGCGGCAAGCTCCGCCTGGGTCAGGGGCGATACGGCGATGTGGCCTTATCCGTTATTATATTCTTCCCGATAACTTTCGTATATCGCCAGTAACGATATGCTTTCCATCAGGCACATTATTGGCTAATACTTTCATTTCACAAATGCCCTGCTCAACGATTACACTCATTCCCATTCCACGCTTTTTTATAAGGAAGTATTGTCGCAATTCCCAATAACTCAATCCTCATTTCTTTCATGCAGATTCCGGTTTAGCTTACATCGTTCATAGTAAAATTCTACCGTCGGAACAAGAACCGCCCGAACATTTTTCGTCCGGGCGGTTCTGGTATCAATCATATATCAGTTCAAACTTCACGATAGCTTCTGCCTGTGCGACGCAAGCGTTCATCTGCTGCAACCGTTCCGGCTGGGTTTCACTTGCGGGGGATTAACCTATTCGCAGTCAAAGATGGCCTTTTGGGCAATCAGCGGGCCGTATTCGTCCTTCCAGCGGTGGTGGGCGGCGCTGGCATCGTAAAGGGGTAAGGCTTCTTCCTCCATGGTGATGCGGATGAGCAGGTCATACCGGTTGGGCCTGTTGATGATGTTGGGCACAAGCTCCACCCTGTGCACGCCGGGAATGTCCGTTACAGGGGCAAACACAGCCTGAATGGCCTGTTGCAGGGCGGCTGCATCTGCCGGAGGTTCCTTCCACTTAACAAGAATATGATGCTGCATATTGCCTCCTTATTCCATGGCGGACAGGTCGATGGCGATGGGCTCCTCCAGCATGTCCAGCAGGAAGCGCTGGAGGAACTTGCAGCTGTTGTCATCGTTGCCGTTGGTAACGATGATGGAAATGTACAGGTCGCTGGGATCGTAAATATAGGCCTTCAGGCCGGGGAAATCAGCCAGGGGAATGCCGAACAGGTGCTTTTCGCCGTCGTCCACCACGGTGCGCCAGCCACGGTCGAAGCTGACGCCGGCCTGGGTCAGGCTATCGGTGAGGCCGGGCACATCCTCCAGGGGAAGGAAGGCGCCCTGGGCGGCGTAGCTTTGGAAATACGATTTGGGCAGAATGTACAGGTGGCCTTCACCTGCTGCCACATAGGTGGTCAGCTGCATGGGGGTATAGGTATCATCCTGGCCCACATAGTAGCTGAGCATCTGCTCCATGTCGCTCATGTAGGTGGTGCGGATCTGCTCCATATAGGCGTCCATCAGCCCGTTTTCCCCATAGGAGAAAACGTACATATCCACCTTCTTGTCATCCGGCGGCTGATACTCGGTCATGGTGTAGGCAAGGTTCCAGCCGAAAACGGCAAGGCAGGCCAGCAGCACATACTTCCACCAGGAATAGGTGAAATGCTGGCGGATGGCCTTCCAGGTGATGGGGGTTTTCATGGGCATGTCTCCCTTGAAGTTGATATGGAAAAACCTTAGCGTGAAAATATGAAGCCCGTGTGAACGGCCTGCAAACAGTTGGCAAACTTATGCCAGGCTCCGTGGCTCCAGCACGGCAACGGCGGGCTGGCAGGCCAGGTCACCCTGGCAGACGCGCAGAAGCGGGAGCCGCTCTGCCGCCGGGTACAGGGCCAGAAAGTCCTCCACCGGGGCGATGGGCCAATCCCCGTTGGCGCGGGTGCGGTAGTGCATGGGGAGAATGATCTGGGCGGACAGCTGCCGGGCAACCTCCCGGGCCTGGGCGGCATCGATGGTGTAGTACCCGCCTACGGGCAGCATCAGCACATCCACCGGGGACAGGGCGGCAAGCTGCTCCGGCGTGGGCAGGTGGCCCAGATCACCCAGGTGGGCAATGCGCAGGCCCTCCGCCTCAATGAGGAACATCAGGTTGCTGCCCCGCCTGGCACCCTGCACTTCATCATGCCAGCAGGGTACGGCGGTAACGTGCACATCCGGCGACAGGGTGTGTGCACCGGCTGCATCCACAACTTGCGTAAAGCCGTGCACATTGCCGGTGGCGCAGTGATCGTGATGCTGATGGGACACCAGCACCGCATCGGCCTGCACGGGCAGCACCGGGTAGCCGCAGGCATCGTCATAGGGGTCGGTCACAAGGCGCATGCCGTTTTCCAATTCCAGCAGGAATTCCGCATGGCCGATGCAGCTGATAATCATGGTTGTGCCTCCTTCATTGCGGCAAAAAGATAGGGGAGCAGCCCGCCGGGCAAGGGCTGATGCTGGCGCAGCATGGCGGCAAGCTGGGCGTGCCATGCTTTGCACAGCCGCTCCACCTGGGGCGCGCCGCACTCGGCAGCCTTCACCAGGGCCCGGAGCATGTCCGGCGGTGCATCGCCGCCGGGGTGCTGCTGCAACAGCCACGCACAGCAGCCAGCCTCGCCGGGATAGCTTTCAGGCGGCGGGCAGGCAGGAGCGGGAATGGGGCAATCCAGCAGCAGCCAGCCGGGAGCCTCCTCCACCGTCCAGCCCAGGTGGCGCAGGCCTTCTGCAAAGGCGGCAACATCCTGGGGTGATGCGGCCTGGGGCAGGTCGGTCATCAGGAGAAAGGCGGGATTGTCCGTGCGGCGCAGGGCAGGCCTGCGGCGGCAGGGAACGGAGGCCAGGCAGGCCTGCACCTGGCGGCGCAGCGCCCTCAGCATGGCAGGTCGCTGGCAACGTAGTCCACCTGCATGGTGTGCATGGCGGCGTATCCACCCTGGAAGTCCAGCTGGTACTCCAGGTAGATGCTGCCGTGGTCGGGCGCGGCGTCCACATCCACCCGGGTGGCGAAAAGCGCCATGTCCATGTCCCCATAGGGTGTGCGGTACACACCCTCAAACCGGCGATCCTTCACAAACACCATGGAGGTACCAAAGTCCCCCAGGCGGGTCATGGTCACCTGGTTTGGCTCGATGAGCAGAAGAATCTCCTGGGTCATGACGGAACCATCGCTTTCGTCCGTCTGGCTTTCCTCATAGCGCAGCAGGTAGCCGCCCTCAATGGCGGTGACCTCGCCGGTGGTTAGCAGCTTAATGGGTTCATCCGCCTCGCCCAGGTCGTTTCTGGCGGCGCCGGAAAGGGTGACCAGCACCCGGCGGCCTTGCTCGTTTGTGTTCATATGCCAGGCTCCTTTTGGTTGTTGCAATAACAGTATAGCATACTTTCTGCATTTTGTATTGCACTTTTTTCGTGAACAGGGTATCATGGTGGCAGAAACACCAGGGGGGATGCAGGCGTGCGGGTGAAGGCGCGGGGAAAAATCAACTGGACGCTGGACATTCTGGGCCAGCGGGAGGATGGCTATCACCTGATGGACATGCTGATGCAGCCTGTGTCCCTGGCGGATACCATCACCCTGACAGCGGGAACGGAGCTGACGCTGACCACCGGCGGCTATCCGCGCCTGCCTGCCAACGAGAAAAACCTGGCCTACCGGGCGGCGCTGGCGCTGCAGCAGGCCACCGGGTGCAAAAGGGGTGCAGCCATCCATGTGGAAAAGCGCATTCCCGTGGGCGCGGGCATGGGCGGCGGCAGCGCGGATGCAGCCGCTGTGCTGGCAGGCCTGAACAGGCTGTGGGGAACAGGCCTGACCCAGGCGGAGCTGGAAGCAATCGGTCTGACCCTGGGTGCGGACGTGCCCTTCTGTCTCCGGGGCGGATTGACCCGCACCACCGGCATTGGGGAAAGCATGCAGGCACTGCGGAGCGCCAGGAGCTTTGACCTGGTGGTGATTCAGCCTTGCAGAGGTCTGAGCACCGGTGCGGTGTTCGGGGCCTATCACGAAAGGGAAAGCCACCAGCGCCCGGACACGGATGCTGCCCGGCAGGCGCTGGCCCAGGGAGATGCTGCGTTGCTGGCCCGCAGCCTGGGAAACGTGCTCCAGGCCGTGAGCCAGGACATGCGTCCGCCCATTGGGGAGGCCATTGGGCAGCTGAAGCAGCGGGGCGCCTTTGCCGCGGCGATGACGGGCAGCGGCTCGGCGGTGTTTGGCGTGTTTGACAGTGAGGAGGATGCCCGGACAGCGGCACGGAGCCTGCGCCAGCGGTGGATGAGCACCTTCTACTGCCGCACCTGCCGGGACAGCCTGGTATTTACCGAATAACGCATAACAAACGGCCCCGGGAAGCAAATCCCGGGGCCGTTTGCGATAGAGTTGTTTTACTTCTCGCTCTCTCCGCCGCAGCCGCAGGTGCAGCCGCCGGAGGAGCAGGTTTTGCTGTAGGGACAGCCGATGCACTTCTGTCCGCGCTTCCTGGCCTTGATGATGTAGCCGGCAGCCACACCAATGGCAATCAGCAGCACAGCGATGACAATGAAATCCGTCATGGTCAAGACTCCTTAGGGGTTCAGGCCTGAGCCTTCAGTTCGTACTCGCGCTGGAGGCTCTTGTTGGTGTTGTGAATCAGGTAGGCAATCACGCCGACGAACACGGCAACCACGATCAGGCCGGGAATGAAGCCAGCGCCGAAGCTGCCGGTGGTGAACAGGGTGCCCAGCTGATACACGGCAAAGCCGATGGTGAAGCCAGTGCCCAGCTGGAAGCCAATGCCGCCCCACAGCCACTTGCGGCTCTTCATTTCGGAGTTCATGGCGCCAATGGCAGCGAAGCAGGGAGGCGTGAACAGGTTGAACATCATGAAGGCCAGGGCAGCCGCCTTGGAAATGGCCATAATGGCTGCAACCTCACCGCCGGCACCTTCCATCAAGGCCAGCTCCTCGGTATCAATCAGGTTCTCAAGGCCCGCAACGCACACAGCCAGGGTGCCAACCACGTTTTCCTTGGCAATGAAGCCAGTCACGGCGGCGGCGGCCAGCTGCCAGCTGATAACGCCCACGATGGGGTAAATCACATAGGCGAAGGGGTGAGCGATGGAGGCCAGGATGGAGGCATCGGCGCTCTCCGCAGGCTGGAAGTTCCAGCCGAAGGTCTGCATAATCTGCACAACGGTGTTGCACAAAAGGATGATGGTGCCAGCCTTGACAATGTACGCCCAGCCACGGCTGCACATGGACAGGAAAGCACGCTTCACGCTGGGAATCTTGTACTCGGGCAGCTCGATGATGAAGAAGGACTTGCGAGCCTTGTAGCCGGTAATCTTGTTGATCAGCAGTGCGCCGAAGAAAATCAGCACCAGTCCCACGAAGTACATCATGGGAGCAATCCAGCCGGAACCGGGGAAGAACGCGCCCACGAACAGGGAAATGACCGGCAGCTTGGCGCCACAGGGCATGAAGGGCGTCAGCATGGCAGTGGCCCGGCGCTCACGCTCATTGCGGATGGTGCGGCAGGCCATGATACCGGGAATGGCGCAGCCAGTGCCGATGACGAAGGGAATCACGGACTTGCCGGACAGGCCCACCTTCTTGAAGATGGGGTCAAGCACCACGGAGGCACGGGCCATGTAGCCGCAGTCCTCCAGCAGGGCAATGAAGAAGTACATCACCATTACCAGCGGCAGGAAGCCCAGCACGGCGCCCACGCCGCCAATGATGCCATCCACCAGCAGCGCCTGCAGGATGGGGGAGGCACCCGCCACAAGGCCGGCGACCCACTCGGTCAGCGCGTCCATCCAGCCTTCCAGAATGCCAGCCAGCCAAACGCCAAGGCCGCCCTCCGCCTGGGAAATCCAGAACACGGCGTACATAATCACGGCGAAGATGGCCAGGCCGCCAATGGGGTGGGTAACAACAGCATCAATCTTATCCTGGTAGTTCTTGTCCCTGGTGCGCACCTTACGGGTTTCCACCTGGGATACGATACCATTCACGAACTTGAAGCGGGCACGGTCGGCCTTTTCCACCTCGGCCTTGTTGGTCAGGTCGATGTTGTCCTGGGTGTAGGGTGCGGTTTGCAGCGTGCCAACGTGCTTTACGGCGGCTTCCACCACGGCGCGCAGGCCTTCATCGGTGGTGGAAACGGTGTCCAGCACGGGGCAGCCCAGCTTGGCAGCAAGCACTTCATCGTTGATGCGGGTCTGCTTTTTGCGGTTCACGTCAGCCTTGTTCAGGGCCACAACCACCGGGATGCCCAGCTCCAGCAGCTGGGTGGTGAAAAACAGGCTGCGGCTCAGGTTGGTGGCATCGACAATGTTCACAATCACGTCGGGATGCTCATTGCGCACATAGCTGCTGGTGATGCTCTCCTCCGACGTGAAGGGCGACATGGAGTACGCGCCGGGCAGGTCAACGGCAATCAGCTCCTGATCGCCCACGCAGTATGCCTTCTTGATGGGGTGCTCCTTCTTGTCCACGGTCACGCCGGCCCAGTTGCCGACCTTTTCGTTGCAGCCAGTCAGCGCATTGTACATGGTTGTCTTGCCGCTGTTGGGATTACCCGTCAGTGCAATTCTCATAAGGTTCCTCCTTCATCCGCTATCTATCCATACAAGCGTTGCTTTCGCTTGCGGTTAGCTGTGATTAACCATTCCGCCGAAGAAATGCGGCGGGACATGCCTGCCGCGAATGCTTCTTACACAACGATGGCGTTTGCCAGCTGTGTATCGATGCAGTAACGTGCATCCTTGACGGAGATCACGCAGCCGGAGCGCTTGCGGGCCACCATGGTGATAGGCTCGCCAGAGTAGCAGCCCAGAGAAAACAGGAAGGAGTTCAACTCGTCATCATCGGTATCAATGCGGCGGATAATGTACTCCCGGCCCTCTTCTGCGTTCAGCAGGGTTGTTTCCATGCGCGTTCAACCTCCTGTCCATGGGGGATTCGTCTTGGCTAATTAGCCTTGACTAACCAAATATATAGCACCTTTTTCGCCCTTTGTCAACACCTATTTTGGCACTTTTCCGACAAAAGTTTTGGGCATGGAAAAAGCGGTCAATTCCGAACCTCTCCGCACAAATTGCGGCTGAGCCAGCCATCGGTATCCTCCTGGGCCAGGGCCCACATGAGCTTGGTGACAGCGGCCTCGGTGGTCATGTCCATGCCGGAAATCACATCGGCCCGGCGCAGCTGGGTGCCCACCTCGTAGATGGACAGGTCTGCCTTTTCATACATGCACTGGGTGACCACCACCACCCGCACGCCCATTTGCCGCAGGGTGTGGAGCTTTTCCACCAGGTTGCGGCGGATGTAGTGCAGGCCACCCATGCCAAAGGCTTCAATCACCAGGCCGCGATAGCCTGCCTGGGCCACAAAGTCCAGCACGTCCGGCTGGGTGCCTGGCACCAGCTTCAATAGGAAGACATGGCTGTCCACCTCCGGGCGCAGACGGTATTCATCCTCTATGCGCTGGGGACGGAGAAAATGCACGCCTTCGCTGTCAATCATGCCGGAAAGGGAACGATTCACACTGTCGAAGGCATCGAAGGAGGTGGTGCGGGTCTTCACCGCCCGGCAACCGAGAATCAGCTTCCGGGCAAAGCAGACATAGGTGCCGGGCACACCCTGGCAGGCAGCCTCCAGGGCGCAGGAAAGGTTGGTTTCCGCATCGGACAGGGGAGCGCCCATGGGCAGCTGGCTGCCGGTGAGAATCACGGGCTTTTGCTGGCCCAGCAGCATGAAGGACAGGGCAGAGGCGGTGTATCCCATGGTGTCCGTGCCGTGGGTGACCACCACACCATCGCAATCCTGCATGGCGGCATCCACCGCCCGGGCCAGCATGGACCATTCCTCCGGCTGAATGTTGCTGGAATCCATGCGAAACACATCCCTGGGCACAAGCTCCACGCCGGTGCGGCAGGAAACGTGGCGGGTCAGCTCCGCCGCGGGGAGCGCGGGCATCAGGCCATCCCCGGTATGGCGGCAGGCCATGGTGCCGCCGGTGGCAAGCAGCGCAATGCGCATGAAAGGCATCCTCCCTCATATTTTTCATAAAAAGAGTATAGCACAAGTCTTCCCCGAATACAAAAAATATGTTATGATGTAGAAAAAGAACGAGCAAAGGGATGATTGCGTGAATTCCAAGCTGAATGTGAAGCAAACCTTCCTGGTGGGCCTGGCGTTTCTGTCCATCAGCGCCTTCTGGGGCCTCTACGATTTTGTGGTGCCGCTGATCCTGAAAAACACCTATGCCGTGGGCGACACCTGGGCAGGCACGGTGATGGCCATGGACAATGTGCTGGCCCTGGTGCTGCTGCCCTTCTTCGGCTCCCTGAGCGACAGGTGCAAGAGTCCCATGGGGCGGCGCATGCCCTTCATCCTGGTGGGTACGGCGGCTGCTGTGGTGCTGCTGCTCTCCCTGCCTGCGGTGGTCAATGGTGCACCGCTGCCGGTGTTCCTTGTGGTGCTGGGACTGCTGCTGATTGCCATGGGCACCTATCGCTCGCCCGCTGTGGCCCTCATGCCGGATGTGACACCCAAGCCTTTGCGCTCCAAGGGCAACGCCATCATCAACCTGATGGGTGCTGTGGGCGGCGCACTGTCCCTGCTGCTGGTGAACTTTGCCGTGGTGCGCACGGTGGATGAAACGGGCGCTGCCCAGTCCGACTACACCTGGCTGTTTGTCAACGTGGCGGTGATTATGGCAGTGTGCGTGGCGGTGCTGTTTGCCACCATCCGCGAAAGGAAGCTGGTGGCCCGGATGGAGGCCATCCACTATGGCGAGGCGCCGGATGCTGTGCAGCCTGTGGTGGAGAATGGCAAGGCCCGCCTGCCCAGGGACGTCATGCGCTCGCTGATACTCATTCTTGTGTCCGTCAGCCTGTGGTTCATGGGCTACAATGCGGTGACCACCGCCTTCAGCAAATATGCTACCACGGTGTGGAACGTATCGGAGAGCGTGGCAGCCAACTGCGTGCTGGTGGGCACGGTGGGCGCCATCCTGAGCTACTGGCCGGTGGGCATCCTGTCCAGCAAGGTGGGCAGGAAGAAGATGATTCAGTTTGGCATTCTGCTGCTGGCGGCCTGCTTCCTGCTGGGGACGCTCCTGCCGGAAATGAGCTTCCTGCTGTACATCATGTTTGCGCTGGTGGGCATGGGATGGGCGTCCATCAACGTCAATTCCTTCCCCATGGTGGTGGAAATGGCCTCCGGTGCGGACACGGGCAAGTATACCGGCCTGTACTACACCTTCTCCATGGCGGCACAGGTGCTTACACCTATTCTTTCCGGCGCGCTGCTGGAGCATGTGGGCTACCACACCCTGTTCCCCTATGCGCTGCTGATGATGCTGTGCGCCTTTACAACCTTCTTCTTTGTGCGGCATGGCGATTCGAAGCCTGCCAGCAAGCGCGGCCTGGAAGCGCTGGATGTGGAGGACTGACCCATGCTGTGGATACTGCTTGTGCTGGTAATCCTTTTTGTGCTGTATCTGTTCCTGATTTTCCCCAGGCTTCCCCGCCGGGACATGAGCGCCTTCACCGGCTGGGACTATGCCCACCGGGGATTGTGGAATGCCCGGCTGCCGGAGAACAGCATGGGTGCCTTCCGACATGCGGTGGAGAACGGCTTTGGCATGGAGATGGACGTGCACCTGACCCGGGACGATCAGCTGGTGGTTTTTCATGATGACAGCCTGCAGCGCATGTGCGGTGTGGAGCGGCCCATCAGCGGCTGCACGCTGGCAGAGCTGCAAGGCTTGCGCCTGCTGGGCACGGAGGAGCACATTCCCACACTTGACGAGTTTTTGACCATGGTGGATGGACGGGTACCGCTGATTATCGAATTGAAGTCCGATGCGCGGATTGAGGAGCTGTGCCGCCTGGCCAATGAGCGGCTGACCCGCTATCAGGGCGCCTACTGCGTGGAGAGCTTCCACCCGGGGGCGGTGCGCTGGTTCCGCAAAAACGCGCCCCGGGTGATTCGCGGGCAGCTGGCCTGCGGCCTCTATGGCTCCGACCCGAAAAAGCGCACATGGCTGGGCCGGTGCATGGCCAGCCTGGCGCAAAACGTGATGGGCAGGCCGGACTTCATCGCCTACGAGCACAGCACGGACAGAAACCTGCCCATGGCCCTCATGCGGCTTATTCGCCCGTGGCTGGTGTGCTGGACGGTGCGCTCCCAGCACGACATGA
Source organism: uncultured Faecalibacterium sp. (assembly GCA_964383815.1). Lineage (GTDB taxonomy): Bacteria > Bacillota > Clostridia > Christensenellales > Aristaeellaceae > UBA11524. Next base: position 72,935 of record CAYLIC010000004.1, read on the forward strand.
ATGTGCTGCGCCGCCGGTATGACCTGCAAATCTTTGAAGGGTTCATCCCCAAGCGTTGACAAAGGGGAGGAAATCCAGTATAATCAATGGGTATCGAATTTAGAAGCACCAGAAAGCACTTCGGCCTTCGCGTTCGCCGGGGTGTTTTCTCTTGATGAATGCTAACCCGAAGGGAGTAACCGACATGGCTGAGGAAAAGCGCAACATGATGACGGAGGACGGCCTCCGCAAGCTGCAGGAAAAGCTGGATTACCTGGTTGGCGTGCGCCGCAACGAAATTGCCCACAAGATTGAGGTGGCGCGCGGCTTTGGCGACCTGTCCGAAAATGCCGAGTATGACGAGGCGAAAAAGGAACAGGGACAGCTGGAGGACGAGATTGCCCAGCTGACCAAGACCATCAACACCGCCGTGGTGGTGGCGGACAGCGAAATCTCCACCGACAAGGTTTCCATTGGCACCACAGTGAAGGTGCAGGACATGGAAACCGATGAGGTGTGCGAGTATGCCATCGTGGGTGCGGCGGAGGCCGACCCCTATGAGGGCAAAATCTCCAACGAATCTCCCGTGGGCGCCGGCCTGATGGGCGCCACCGTGGGCGCTGTGATGGACATTGAGGTGCCCATGGGCATCATCCAGTACAAGGTGCTGGAAATCAAGCGCTAACCTTCACCCCTTATCCAATCACGCAAAAGGAGCGAATCCCATGGCAGATTATCCCGTAACGCCGCTGACCCCGCCGCTGTCCGAGCAGGAAATCATCCGCCGGCAGAAGCTGCAGGGCCTCATCGACGCTGGTCAGAACCCCTATGAAATCACCCGCTACAGCGTGACCCACCACAGCCAGGAAATCATCGACAGCTTTGTGGATGATGCCGAGCCGGTGGAGGTCTCCGTGGCGGGCCGCATGACCTCCCGCCGGGTGATGGGCAAGGCATCCTTCGCCAGCCTGCTGGATGCCCAGGGCGCCATCCAGATTTACGTCACCAGGGACGAGCTGGGGGAGGAGGCCTACGCTGCCTTCAAGAAGGCGGACATTGGCGATATTTTCGGTGTGAAGGGTGTGCCCTTCCGCACCAAGACCGGCATGGTGTCCATCCATGTGAAGGCCATGACCCTGCTGACCAAGTCCCTGAAGGTGCTGCCGGAGAAGTTCCACGGGCTGGTGGATACCGACCTGCGCTACCGCCAGCGCTATGTGGACTGCATTGTGAACCCTGAGGTGCGCGACACCTTCCGCAAGCGCTCGATGATTATCGCCGCCGTGCGTGAGTTCCTGGATGGCCGCGGATACCTGGAGGTGGACACGCCTGTGCTCCACACCCTGGAGATTGGCGCCTCCGCCCGTCCCTTCCGCACACATCACAATGCGCTGAATCTACCCATGTTCCTGCGCATTGAAACCGAACTGTACCTGAAGCGGCTGATTGTCGGCGGCTTCGAGCGGGTGTACGAGGTGGGCCGCATCTTCCGCAACGAGGGCATGGACGCCACCCATAACCCGGAGTTTACCACCGTGGAGACCTACCAGGCCTATGCGGACTACAACGAGATTATGGAAATGGTGGAGCAGCTCTATGAGTTCGTTGCCTTGAAGACGCTGGGCACCACCGACGTGCAGTACCAGGGACAGACCATCCACCTGAAGGCACCCTGGAAGCGCATCACCATGGCGGATGCCGTGAAGGAAGCCTGCGGCGAGGACTGGACAGCCTGGCAGAGCGACGAGGAGGCCCGCGCCATTTGCGACAAGCGCAATGTGCACGTGGAGAAGAACGCCACCCGCGGTGACTGCCTGGCTGCCCTGTTTGACGAATATGTTGAAGAATCCCTGGTGCAGCCCACCTTCATCATCGATTATCCGGTGGAGATTTCCCCGCTAGCCAAGCGCAAGCCTGAAAATCCTGCGCTGACCGAGCGGTTTGAGTACTTCATCACCGGTCACGAGATGGGCAATGCCTTCTCCGAGCTGAACGACCCCATCGACCAGCGCCGCCGCTTTGAGGAGCAGGTGGCTGCCCGGAAGGCCCAGGGCATCAACGCCGAGGTGGACGAGGACTTCGTTAACGCCCTGGAGTATGGCATGCCCCCCACCGGCGGCCTGGGCTTCGGCCTGGATCGTCTGGTGATGCTGCTGACCGACAGCCCCACCATCCGCGACGTGCTGCTGTTCCCCACGATGAA
>CAYLIC010000005.1:0-40828 GCA_964383815.1 uncultured Faecalibacterium sp.
GCACGGGCCATTGTACATTTCGGTAAACTAACCCAAATTTATTATATCACGGAAGCGTGGTTTTGTCACATTGCATTTGCATGATTCAAGATCAAAAATGAGGAAAAACAAGGGTTTTAGGACATTCGCGCCGGATTAAATAATCAAAAAGCAGGAAGAAGCCTAATAGAGCCTTTTCCTGCCAGATGCTTATGCTTTTCTAAACCCCACATCCATTACGGCTGCCCGCAGAACATCCTGTGCGTCATACCTGATATTGAGCCAATCGGCGATAGCCTCGGCTGGCAGGATCACGGGCATGCGGTTATGGATGAATGCGATCTTCGGCGCGGGCGAGCGCGTGAGGATCGTGCAGGCCGCGCGGTTTCCTTCCTTGCGGTAAATGCCTGCCATGTAGATCGTGCGGCTGCCTTCGGGCGCAATGGCGTACTTGATCCGTTCCTTTCCGCGCTTTTCCCACTCGAAATAGTGGGAGGCCGGGATGATGCAGCGGCGCTGGGCCATGCCGTCTTTGAACATGACTTTTGACGCTGCCGTTTCGCTGCGGGCGTTGAACATGGGCGTTCCGCCGGGCTGGCCGTCATAGGCAGCCAAGAGGATGTCGGCGTTGGCGACCAGATAGCGGTTTCGCGTGAACATGGCGTTTCGGCTGTATTCGCGGCCCGTGGCGGTCGTGATGTCGGCGATCTCAAAGAGCCGGTCGTGCCGGGCGCGGAGCTCCGGCGACCATTTGGCAGCCTGTGCGTCGAAGGGACTGACCATCTCCAAAATGATCTCCGGGTATTCCGCCCGCAATTCCACGACGGCCTCCGCCGCGAACATATCCAAACCCATTGCGCCGCCGGAAATGAAATGGCGGAAGCCCATGTCGTAGAGCGTCCGAATGGTATCCTTGACGCGCTTCTTGAATTAATTGATGTATTTATGTGGTGTTGCTATGTAAAATTATGATTAGCCTCTATGGATTTCATGGATCTATAGGGGCTTTCTCTTTGAAATATGATTCTTTAGGTGGACGGTACGGTGCAGCTCAGCCCAGCCACAAAGTTTCGCCAAAGCATCGTTTGGTGAGGTTTTTATTCGCTTTTCAGCTCCCTGGTTCTCCTTGTGTGCCCCCTGACTCCAAAAGGAATCAGGGGGGTGTGGGTGGGGGAAGGCTCGGTGGGTGCAACACCGGGCTTTCAATTTCGATTATGCGCAAACCTGCCCCGATTGCGTCCGGTACATCTGCGCATAGCGTCCGTTCAATGTCATCAATTGGGCGTGATTGCCCTGTTCCACGATCCGACCGTTTTCCATCAGAAGGATCAGGTCGGAATCACGGATAGTAGACAATCGGTGAGCGATGATGATCGACGTTCTTCCCTTTGTAATGTCCAGCATGGCCTTGCGAATACGCTGTTCTGTGACGGTATCCACAGAGCTTGTCGCTTCATCCAGAATCAGGAGCGGCGCATCGGTCAGCACTGCACGGGCAATGGTCAGCAGCTGGCGTTCGCCCTGGCTCAGCTGTGCGCCACCCTGCTGAAGCACCGTGTCATACCCTTGCGGCAGACGACGGATAAAGCTGTCCGCACCTACCAGCCTGGCCGCCTGCTCTACCTGCTCAAGGGGAACGTCCCTGCGGCCGTAGCAGATGTTATCACGGATGCTCATGCCAAACAGCGATGTATCCTGCAGCACGACGCCAAACGCACGGCGAAGATCCGCCATTCTGTAATCCCGCAGATCATGTCCGTCCAGCAGAATTCGCCCGCCGTTCACATCATAAAAGCGTGTCAGCAGATTGATGAATGTGGTTTTTCCCGCACCGGTGGACCCGACGACGGCGACCTTTGTGCCTGCCTTGATTCGGATACTCACGTCCTTCAGAATGGACTGACCGGGCAGATAACCGAACGTGACATGGTCGAACACGACTTCGCCAATCGGATTTTCCAGCGGCAGCGCATCGGGCGCGTCCTCAGGCTCGCTCACCTCATCCAGAAGCTCAAATACCCGCTCAGCACCCGCTACAGCACTCTGAAAATTGTTGTAGATATTGGCAATATCTACAAAAGGACGGGAGAATTGTCTGGAATACAGCAGAAAGCTGGAAATCAAGCCAATCTCAATCATGCCATTCGCTGCCATCAGGCCGCTGATCACCGCAATCAGGACATAGTTCAGATTATTGATCACGCCGGTCAGCGGCATCAGATAGCCCGACCATATTTGTGCCTTGGTTGCCACATCACACAGCTGGCGATTGTTTTCTTCAAACTGATGCATCAACTTTTCTTCGCGGCTAAACGCCTTAACCATGGTCAGTCCTGATACGCTTTCCTCCACCTGTCCATTCAGACGGCCGAGTGCGGACTGCTGCGCCGAAAAGAGCTTGCGCGTGTGACGGGTGACTGTCTTTGTCAGAAGGAAGATGAATACCACTGCGATGAAGGACACACACGTCAGCAGCGGACTCAGGCTGATCATAATCGTCATGACGCCGATGATTGTAAACACATAGGTCATCAGCTGGGACAGGGAATCCGAAATCGTCGTGCTGATGTTATCCACATCGTTTGTCAGCCGGCTCATCAGCTCGCCATGACGATGCCTGTCAAAAAACGCCAGCGGCAGCTCCTTCATCTTGTCAAACAGCGTTGTGCGAATGTGGTAGATGACCTTCTGACCGATGACCGCCATAAAGAACTGCTGCAAAAAGCGAACCAGCCAATCAGACAGATACAATGCCGCCAGCAGAATCAGAAGCTGTGCGGCTGTCTTGCCGGTATCAATACAGTTGACTGCCTCACCAATCACATAGGGTGAAAGCGCTGCCGAAACGCTGGTCAGTGCGGAGAGAAGCAGGATCCAGCCAAGTCCGTTTCGACTTCCTTTCGTCAGCTGCCACAGCCGCAGAAGCGTCCCCTTCATGTTCTTGGGCTTGACGACTGGCATGCCTCGATTCATTCGACCAAAGCCGCCCGGAGGCGGAGTCATGTCCTTAGCCAATCTGCTCGCCTCCAATCTGAGAATCATAAATCGCCCGATAGGTATCGCAGCTTTCCATCAGTTCCTGATGCGTGCCATATCCCTGCACCTTACCGTCCTCCATGCAAAGAATCCTGTCTGCACGCATCACCGTGGAGATGCGCTGACTGATCAGCAGCACCGTCATGTCAGATGCGCTTTCCCGCAGTCCCTTCAGCACTGCGGCTTCAGTCGTAGCGTCCAGTGCGCTGGTGCAGTCATCCAGAATCAGAATTCCGGGTTTTTTAATCAGTGCACGCGCGAGTGACAGGCGCTGCTTTTGTCCGCCGGAAAGATTCACGCCGCTCTGTCCCAGCATCGTGTCATAGCCTTCCGGAAAGCCGGAAACAAAGCCATCGGCACAGGCAATCTCTGCCGCTGCCCGGATTTCCTCCATGGATGCGCCCTCATTGCCCCAGCGCAGGTTTTCCGCAATGCTGCCGGTAAACAGCAGCGCTTTTTGCGGCGCTACGCCAACCCTGCCCCGCAACGCATCCGCGTCCCATTGCTTCACATCAAGTCCATCCACCAGCACGCTGCCTTTCTCCGCATCGTAAAAGCGGGGAACCAGCTGGATCAGCGACGACTTGCCGCAGCCGGTTGGGCCGATAATGCCCACCGTTTCGCCCGGCTTCGCCGTGAAACTGACGTCCTCGATGGCGGGGCGCATCGTGCCTGCATAAGAGAAGGTCACATGCTGAAAGCACACCTCGGATGCATTGGAGGTTTCAGGAATGCGCTTCGAACCGTTGATCTGGGCGGGTACTTCGTCCAGCACTTCCTTCACGCGGCTGGCAGACGCCGTCGCACGCACGGCGGAGTTCAGAATCATCGACACCATGCCCAGTGAGAACAGCACCTGCGTCATATAATTGACAGAAGCCATCAGCCGTCCGATCTGTTCACTCTGCTGACTCTGCGACAGCCAGAGCAGCACCACAATGCCCGCGTTTACCGTCAGGTTGATCAGCGGAGAAAAAATCGCCGAAACACGCATGGCGGATACGCCTGCCTGCGCAAATTCACCGGCGGCAGCATTGAATTTTTCCGTTTCCTGTGCCTGCCCGCCAAATGCCTTGACCACACGGATGGAGGACAGGAATTCACGCGACACGGTATTGAGCTTATCAAGGCAGCGCTGCAGCTTACCGAAGCGCGGATAGCCCAGCAGCATGTTTGCACCGATGAGCAACAATGCAATGCACAGGATCACAACCATCATGGGAATCTGCTGCGGCGTTTGCAGAACGATCAATGTGATGGCGCCGATGCAGGTGATCGGCGCTTTCAGCATAATGCGCATGGTACCATTGACGAAGTTCTGAATCTGTGTCACATCGTTGGTTATGCGCGTGATAATGGACGCCGGTGCAAGACGGTCAATATTTTCAAAGGAAAGCCCCAGAACCTTTTTGTAAATATCGCTGCGCATTTCCATGCCGATCTGCTGCGAGGTTCTGGTTGCATAGATATTGCGCACAACAGCGCCAAGCGCACCAAAGCCCGCAATCAAAAGCATGATGGCGCCGTAGCCAAGGATTTGCTTCATATCGTTCTGCTGTACACCGTTATCCACAATGAAGGACATAAAGGTGGGCTGCAGCAAATCCGCCAGCGTTTCCATGCTCAGGAAAAGCACAGCGATCAGAAAAGACCGCTTGTGCCGCCCGATGTAATGAATAATCAGCTTCATTTTATTCACTCCTGCGCTTCCTGCCTTTGTGCTTCGGATGAGATGCTTCGTCGTTCATCCTGCACGCACCAGACAGAAATTAAATGTTCATCATACGTTTGGATTACACTGATTTTCTCAGTTCGGTCCTGTTGAGACGCACAAAGAACACGATGCTGACCGCCAGCGACACGGCTTCGGCAATGGGGAAAGCCCACCACACCATGCCGACATCATGGGTCAGCTTTACCAGCACCCAAGCTACCGGCACCAGCACGACCAGCTGACGCATCACGGACATGACAAGGCTGTAATTGCCCCGTCCGATGGCCTGATACATATTGGAGGACACCAGCCCCAGTGCCGCCAGCGGGAAGCACAGGCAGATGATCCTCAGCGCCGGAATGCCGACCTCCAGCAATTCCGCCGTGGGATTGAAAAACCCGAGGAGCTGTCCGGGCAGCAGCATGAAGGCCAGCACACCGATCAGCATAATCGCCAGCGCGATGCCGCAGCCCTGATAGAAGGACTGGAGCAGGCGCTTTTTCTTATTGGCACCATAGTTGTATCCCATGATGGGCATGAGCCCCTGATTCAGACCCAGAACCGGCATGAATACAAAGGAACGCAGCTTGAAATACAGACCGAATACCGTGTACGCCGCCGTGGAGAACGCCGCAAGAATGGCGTTGATGGCCATGTTCATCACCGTGCTGATCGCCTGCATGACGATCGCAGGGATGCCGACGGCATAAATATCCTTCACGATCCTGCCATGGAAACGGAAGCCCTTGAAGGGAATCTTGATGGAGGGATGCCGTGCGACGACGACAATCGCCAGAACCATGGAAAGAATCTGCCCGCCCACCGTGGCAATGGCTGCGCCAGTAACGCCCATCGCAGGCAGACCAAGCCAGCCAAAGATCAGAATCGGGTCAAATATTACATTAAATATGGCGCCCACCAGCTGAAACATCATCGGCCAGAACATATTGCCGGTTGCCTGCAGGATTTTTTCCAGCATGGTCACCACAAACTGACCAAAGGCAAAAATACAGCAAATGGAGAGATACTGATCCCCCATATGGACAATTTCCGGGTCGGATTCGAACATCCGGAAGAATGGCGTGGTAAAAAATGCGCCAAAGACGGCGAATGCCAGCCATGTGACGATGCTCAGCATCACGCCATGGGTCGCGGTCAATTCCGCCTCCTCCCTGCGCCCCTGCCCGAGCCTGCGCGAAATCAGAGAAGTCACACCGGCAGCGGTGCCGACCGCGAAGGCGATCAGCAGATTTTGAACCGGATATGCCAGCGACAGCGCGGACACCGCTTTCTCGCTGACCTGCGCCACAAAGTAACTGTCCACAATGTTATACAGCGCCTGAATCAGCATAGAAAACATCGCAGGCAGCGACATGGATAGAATCAGAGGAAACATCTTTTCGGTTCCCATACGGTTTTCTTTTTGTGTTTCTACAGGCATTTTACTTTTCCTCGCCTTCCATTCGCAAAAGCTTTAGAAGCAGCCTTTGCAATTCTTTTCTCTCCTGTGCAGACAAATTTTCCACCCACGCATGGTCGATTTTCGCCACAACCGCCTGCAGCTCCGTCTGCATGTTGTTTGCCCTTGGGGTTAAGGAAATCAGCTTGCTTCGGGCGTCTTTGGGATTCACAATTCTCGAAACGAAATCCTTCTTCTCCAGGCTGTCCAGCAGCCCCAGCACTGTCGGATGCGTAATCGCGCATTCCTTTTCGATATCCACGATTCGCGCGCTCTGGTTTTGCTGCATGTACAAAAATTTCAACACTCTGCACTGCGATGCGGTCAGATCATACGCCGCCAGAATCGGATTGGCTTTTTTGTCAAATTCGATGGACGCCGTTTTGATTAAAACCGCAATCCGGTCGCTATTCATGATTACCTCCCAGTTCATTCCTGTAGTTTCCTACGAAATTATATGTAGGAAGCTACTATTTGTCAAGAGTTATGCGTATATGACAAGCAACGCGAACAAAAAAAGCTCGGAGCGAAAAAGCATTCTGCCCCAAACCGCCGTGCCTATTGCACCTATTCATGAGAATTGATAAAGCTGCATAAAGTTCATACATTCAGCAGCATTAACAGTTCTCTTCACCTGCAAAGCACTGGCTCCAAAGGAAATCGGGGGTGTGCGGGTGGGCTGACAGTTTCAACAGAACCTGCTCTGGCTTTTCACCTGCATCTGCTGTCATACGCATTCGAGCGGGAGGGTCGGCTGGCAATCATCTTCCGGGCAGCGGCCGGCCCGATGAAACGAAAAAAATTGATGAGGAATACAGGCTTGGATTGCGGAAGAAACTAGTGTATAATATACCAAGAAATATGTCAGAGGAGGAAAAATCGATGATCGAACTGAACCGCCTTGGCCTGGGCACCATGGGCATGAACCGCAGCAACCGGGAAACCTCCATCAAGACCATCCACGCCGCGCTGGACGCGGGTATCACCCTGTTCAACACCGGCGAATTCTATCAGGGCAGCGAAAGCGAGATGGTTTTCGGTGAGGCCGTCAAGGGTGTGAACCGGGACAGTTACTTTCTTTCAGTGAAGTTTGGCGTGCTGCCGTCGCCCGAAGGCGGAATTTATGGTTTGGACGTGAAGCCGTACAATGTCAAGGGGCATCTGACGTACTCCCTGCGCCGCCTGGGGCTGGACTATGTTGACCTGTATCAGCCTGCCCGGCAGGATACCACCGTGCCGGTGGAGGAGCTGGTGGGCGCGATTGCCGATCAGGTGAAGGCAGGCTATGTCAGGCACATCGGCCTTTCCATGGTGGATGCGGAAACCCTGCGCCGGGCCTGCAGGGTACATCCGATTCATACAGTGGAGATGTCCTATTCCCTGATCGACCGCAGCATTGAAAAGGAGCTGATCGCCGCCGCCAGGGAACTGAATGTCAAGGTGCTGGCCTTCGGTACGGTGGGCCATGGGCTGCTGACCAACCGCGTGCTGGATATGCCCGCGAATCCCAATGCCCGCGGCCTGCTCTCGCCGGAAAACCGCGACGGCAACCTGGCTATGATCCGCGAGGTGAAGAAGATTGCTGATGCAAAGGGTGTAACGCTTTCTCAGCTGGCGCTGGCGTGGTCGCTGGCAAAGCACGACCATGTGCAGAGCCTTGTGGGCACCACCAGCCCGGAGCATTTGCAGGAGTCCATCGATGCGCTGAAGATTACGCTGACGCAGGAGGATGTCCGCGCCATCGAGGCGGCGATCCCCGAGGAAAAGGTCAGGGGTCGCGGCATGCGCAATTTTGTATTTACGGATGGCAGAATGGCGCTGGCTTGATGGATGAAGGCAGCGCACGGCAGACCGCAACAGCACGAAAAAAGCAAAGAGGAGCTGGATTTCCATGAATCACCAAGAGCTTGCGTTTTTCCCCGCTCACCCTTCCGCCGAAAAGACGCATCGGATTGAAACCACACCCATGCCCATCAAGGAGCAGTCCGCACCGTATGCGGTCAGGGTCCTGGCGGATGAATTCCGCAGGGATTTAAGTGCAGCGCTTTCTGAATATCAGGACAAGCGGTTTGAAGTGACCGGCGTGGCCATCAAGGTTGGCCCGGATATCCACCATAAGCCGTCCATAGAAATTTCTGACCGCGCAGACGGGCCGTGCCACGCGCTGTGCATTTTCCCAACGGAGGACCATTACAGCAAGGTTTCCGCAGGCGATACCGTCACCGTGCGCGCCAATTATCTGGTCATGAGCAACCAGTTCGGCGTTGTGATGAAGTTCAGCGAATTGGTCAGTGTGGCTCACGCCTAAATCGGGGGAGAATGGATGCGCAGAATCATGGCGGTGGTTCTCCTGCTTTGCATGCTGCTGACGGGCCACGCGTTTGCAGCGGATGCTGAAAGGGAAAACGAAATGATGGACAATCGAATTGTATTGCATTACCCTGTTTTTGATGGCGAAAAGGTGTGGGCGAATGCCTCGGTGGTCATCGAGAACGGCATCATCACGGATGTGACAGCCCTGGACGAAAGCACGGCGGACAGCCGGTATTTCCTCATGCCTGGCCTCATCGATGCGCACACCCATATGGGAACGGCGGCGCAGGTTGATGCGATGCTGAAACATGGCATTACCGCGACCTGCGACGTCAGCGCCGGTGCAGAACTGATTGCTGCCTCCAGCCGGCTGACCATTCATTCCTCCGCCGGCATGGCGATGGGTGTGGTGCTCAGCGGCAAAGGTTATGTGGACAAGGCCGTCAAAAGCGGCGCGAAGTATATTAAGGTGCTGCTGTTCAGCCCCCGTTCCATCGGCAGGAAGGCCTTGTGCAGCATTGTGGAAGCGGCCCACGAAAAGGGAATGAAGGTTGCTGTGCATGCAACGGAGGTTGCCACTGTGCGTCAGGCGGTGGAGGCGGGCGCGGACATCCTGCTCCATGTGCCGATGAAGGAAGCGTTCCCGGAGGAGCTGGCACAAGCCGTTGCTGAAAAGCACATTGCTGTTGCGCCAACGCTGGTGATGATGGAAACCTTCGCCCGCTCGAACCGCAATGGCTATCTGCCGGAGCATTATGCCAATGCGGAAGCCGCCGTCCGCCTGCTGCGGGAGAAAGGCGTGGAGATTCTTGTAGCCACGGATGCCAATCCGGGCAGCTTTGCACCGGGCGTGGCCTATGGCAGCTCCCTTCACCGGGAAATGGCGCTGCTGGTGGCGGCAGGCCTGTCCCCGCTGGAGGTTCTGCAGGGCGCGACCTGCAAAAACGCGCAGGCATTCGATTTGGATGGTATTGGCACCATCGCACCGGGGCAGAAGGCGAATCTGATGCTTGTGGCAGGTCGCCCGGATCAAATCATTACCGACAGCGTGAAAATCGCACAAATCTGGGTCGATGGCACGCCCATCATGGAATGAGGGAAAGCGGATGCTGCCGAAAAGCGCATTGCCGACATGGATGCTTCGGGCGTTGACATGCAGGTGCCGGCCTGCCCGGTTCAGCCGTATGCGCCGCGCCGGTTACCGGAGGATGTGGTGATCCTGGGTGGTTCCTCCTGCGATAGTGGATTATGTGTGCCATTGAAAAAAACAGTCAGGGGTTTTTATGGTGTGGCGCAAGCAGCAAAAATGTGCGATAATATGGATACCGACCAGTTTATGAACACGGGCATCAGCACCTATATCTGGGTGCTATCCAAGTCGAAGCCGGGCTACCGGGCGGGGAAGGTGCAGCTGATTGACGCCTCCCACTGCTACGAGCCGCGGCGCAAGTCCATCGGCACTGAAGCCCGTTGCCGACCGCTACAATGCCATGCAGCCGGATGAGCGCTGCAATTTCCGCAGGGAGATTCGCTACTCCCTCCACGAGCGGCTTGCCCGCGATGATAAGCTCCGCCGCATGGCGCAGACCTCCAACCCGCAGGTGTTTCACGAAAGCATCTGGCCCAAGTCCTTCGGTGATGCCGCACAAACCGGCCATGTGGAATACAACGAGGCCTACGCAACCCTGTTCCGGAACAAGAGCAAATACAACGCCATCATGGCTGCATTGGGCGATGCACTTTATCGGGAGTTTAACGGGAACGCCATAGAACAGGGAATGCAGCCTGTTATTCGTTCATAATCGACACAACCGAACCCCTGAGGGTTTTGGATACAACAATCTGGCGGTCGATTTTCTCTTTCAGGCCCTGCACATGAGAGATGATGCCAATCAGCCGCTTGCCGTCTGCCAGGCTGCTCAGCACCCGCAGGGAATTGCGCAGGGCATTCTCGTCCAGCGTACCGAAGCCTTCATCGATGAACATGGCTTCCATGCGGATGGCGCCGCTCTGGCCCTGCACCACATCGGAAAGGCCCAGCGCAAGGGCGAGGCTGGCCAGAAAGGATTCGCCACCGGAGAGGGTGGACACATCGCGCCACTGGCCGGTGCTGTGGTCCAGCACATCCAGATCAAGGCCGCTCTGGTGAACGCGGTCGGCGGCCTCCTCCCTGCAGCGGAGGGTGAACAGACCATCGGTCAGGATGGTAAGGCGCTTGTTGGCGGCGGCAACCACCTGCTTGAAGTAGTACTGCTGCACATAGGTTTCAAAGGTCAGCTTGGCCCGGCGGTTGCCGCCTGCCTTGCCGGAACAGCAATCGTACAGGTCGCGGACAACCGCCCAGTGTTCCTCCCGGCGCTGGCGCTGGCGCAGTGCAGCTTGAATCTCCCTGTAAACATCTTCATGCAGGCTGACCCTGGCAGAAACGGCCTTTTCATCGGCATCCGCCTTTTTCTGGGCAGCATCCAGCTCGGCCTGCCTGTTTTCAAGGGCGGTGAGGTCGGAAGGCTCCTTGCCCTTCAGCTTCTCCTGCAGGCGGGAGAGCTGGTCGCTCAGGGACTGCCTTTGCTCGTAATGGGTGCGGATTGCCTTCTCCAGCCTAGCAACGGATGCAGTGGACAGGACAGCCAGCTCAAAGTCACGGACATCGGTGAAGCCATGCTCCGCCAGTCCCTGGGCGAATAGCCGCTGCTGCTCGGCCAGCCTGAAGACCGTATCTTCAATCTGCTTCTTCAGGCCCTTCACCCTGCCTTCGCTTTCCTTGTATTTCAACTGCAAATCATGCATGGCCTTGCGGCTCTGCTCAATCGCATTGCGAATCTGCCGGGCTTGTTCGGTCAGCGTCTGCACTTTTGCCGTGACGGAGGACTCGGTTTCGTCTGCGCTCACATGGAGAGCGCCCAGCCGTTCCAGCGCTGCGGCAATCTTTGCGGTGATGCCTGTAAGCGTGGCAGATGCATCCATCAGGGTGTTTTCGGCATCGCGGCGTTTCCTTTCGGCGGTCTCCAGCTTTTCCCGGGTGATGGCCGTTTCGGACAGGCAGGCAGGATGCGGATGCTCGCAGGAGCCGCACACCGGGCAGGGCTTGCCCGCCTTAAGGCTGGCTGCCAGCAGGCCTGCCTGGCTCAGGTAGTAGCTTTCCTTTGCGGCGGAGTAGGCTTCGTCTGCCGCACGGCTTTCGGCGGTCAGCTTCACAATGGCGGATTGCAGCTGGCGCTGCTGCCTTTGCTGCCGGGCAAGCTCCTTCAGGATAGGTATCAGCTCCTGGAGCTGACTTGCCTGCTGCAGGCAGGCATCTGCCTCGGGCTGACGGGCAGCGGCCTCACTCAGCTGCTGCTCTGCCAGGGGCAGCTTTGGTGCAGCTTCTTCTATATCCTTCTGTGCGGACAAAAGGTCGCGGCGCAGCGCATTCAGCTGATTCTCGGCGCTCTTCAGCAAAGCCTGTGCAGGTTGCAGCTGCTGGGCTTTTCGGGCGCGGTCGAGCTGGCGCTGCTGATCGTCGATGGCGCTCTGCTGCTCCATGAGCGCGGCAAGGGCGGCGCTGCATCGCTGATAATCGGTGAAAAGCTGGTTCAGTGCTCTGCCTTGCTCCAGCTGTACGGTAACCTCCCGCCGCTGCTGGTCAAGGGCGGTTTTTTGCGCGGCAGCCTCGGCGTGCAATTCCTTCTCCCGGTTCACAAGGCGTTCCAGCACAGGCAGCAGCAGCCCGGCATATTTTGGCTCTGTGCAGTAGTGCAGCAGCTGCCTGCGCCGGGGGAAATCAGCCTCCGGAGAAACCTTGCCTGCAGCAAAGGAAATGCGTGCATCCAGCGATTCGCGCTCCTTGGTGCACTCGTTGTTCATGTCCTGCAGCCTGAAGCGCATGGCCTCATAAAAGCCGGTGTTGAACAGCTTCTGAAACAGCTTTTTCCGCTCGTCCGAGGCTGCGTTCAGAATCTTCAGAAAATCGCCCTGGGCAATCATGACGGTCTGGGTAAACTGATCCTGGGTGAGCCCAAGCAGGTCGTGAACCTTGGCGTTAACATCCTGCAGCCCATAGCAGGATTCCTGCGTGTCCAGGCAGTGCATTTCAGCGTATGCGTTCTCCCTGGTGGTGCCATCGCCGGATTTCCTGGCGCGCAGATATTCCGGGTTGCGGAGGATTTTCCAGGTGTGATCCCGGTGGGCAAAGGTGAATTCCACATAGGTTTTCGCCTTGGGGGTTGCATAGTCGGAGCGGAAGGATTTGCTTTTGCGGCGCTCCTTGCCGCCGGCAGCTTCACCATAGAGGGCAAAGCTGATGGCGTCGAAGATGGTGGTTTTGCCCGCACCGGTATCGCCTGCAATCAGAAAGAGGCCATTTTCCCCCAGGAGGCGGAAATCAATCTCCGTAATCCCGGCATAGGGGCCAAAGGCAGACATCGTGATCTTAACGGGCTTCATAGGGCGTTTCCTCCAGTTCCTTGATCACTTTGCGGAGCACCTGCATGTGCGCCCGGCTGGGGCGCTGATCGTTGTTCTGCAGGCGGTAAAAATCGCTGAACAGTTCTGCAACGGACTTGCTTTCCATCACTTCGGTAGCCTTAATGTCCAGGTCATACTTGGTTCTGGAGTTGACCACGGAGAACTTCATCATGTTGGGAAAGTTGACGGTGAGGGCAACCCTGGCATCAGGCGGCGGAAGCTCGTCATGGATGGTAATCCACACATAATCCTCCGAGTAGGGCAGAGCCATTATATCTGCCAGCTTTCCCTCAATCAGCCGCACATCGTGCGTGGGATACAGCGGAACCGTCCGCACCCTGGTTTCGCCCTTTTCGTACATATCCACGATGGTCACGGACTTTTTGTGCGCTGCCTCGGAGAAGGAGTACTTCAGCGGGGAACCGGCGTAGCGCATTGTGTCGCGCAGAACCTTCTGCGGCCCGTGGATATGCCCCAGCGCAACGTAATCAAAGCCATCAAAGACGGCACCGTCAATGTGGTCCAGCGTGCCCACGGACAAATCTTCGGAGTCGCAGGTTGCACAGCCGGAGATGAACTGATGGCACAGCAGCAGATTGCGTTTGGAAAAGTCAATGTCCGCATGGCGAAGCACGGCGGCCACGGCATCCTGGTAGGAGGAAATTTTCTCCTCCGGCAGTGTGCGCTTAACATGGGCCGGGCGCAGGAAAGGCATCATCCATACTGTCAGCTCGCCGTCTGCGTCCTGCAGGGTGACGTGCTGCAGATTGCCGCTGAATGCTTCTGTTACATACACGCCGGCGTTTTTGACAAGGGAAGAGAAATAGGAAATGCGCAGAGAGGAATCGTGGTTGCCGCTGATAACGAAAACCTTCCGCCCGCCTTCCACCAGCCGGGACACAAACCGGTCAAACAGCGCCATGGCCTCCGCCTGGGGCGATGTGCGCTGATAGACATCGCCCGCGATGAGGACTGCATCGACCTTTTCTTCACGAGCGATGTGGATAACCTGATCAAGAATGGCTTCCTGATCCTCCAGGAGCAGAAGGTCGTTCATCTGCTTGCCGAGATGCAAATCGGCAATATGAAGGAATCTCATGGTGGTTTACCTCGCTGAAATAGTTGTCATGGGTACTGGCGTGTGTGCATGCAGGATAGCTTTTTGCACCTGTACAAAACGGCTGCCTGCAAAAAGCAGAATGATGATATGCTTATGAGCAATTATACCACAAATCAACATGATTGTACAGGAGTCGATATGCGTTCTAGCTGCATCCGCCCTTCCGCATGGGCCGACTGCCCGTGCCAACATACCTGCCCGGAGTGGCTTATAATTGCGCATTTTTCACGCTTCGCGGCAAAGCAAAACCCCTTGAAACCTTTGCGTTTCAAGGGGTTGCTCGCGTCGAAGTGGCGGGATTCGAACCCGCGGCCTTTTGGTCCCGAACCAAACGCGCTACCAAACTGCGCTACACCTCGGCAGAGGCTGGAGCCGATAAGGGGACTTGAACCCCTGACCTACTGATTACGAATCAGTCGCTCTACCAACTGAGCTATATCGGCACAGCCAGCAAGCTATATTATAGCAAAGGGAAGGCGTTTTGTCCAGCCCTGGAGGAAAGTTTTTTATCTTTGCCGGCGGGCGGCGGGGAAGGGGGTGAAGGTGTTGCCTTTGGGCGGGAAATCTGGTATGATAGGGCCAGGAAAAAAACCACCTGGAGGTGTGCAGCATGGAAGAACTGGCCCATCGCAAGGCAAAAAGCGTGGTAACGCTGAAGGATGCTCAGGGGCAGGTGATGCCCGGGCGCAAGGTGCAGCTGGACTTACAGCGGCATGAGTTTCTGTTTGGATGCGGTGTTTTCTGGGCGAATGAACTGGCGGATCCGAACACGCCGCCGGAGCGCAAGGCCTGCCTGGAAAACCTGTGGGAGAGCTGGTCGGCGCTGTTCAACTACGGCACGCTGTCCTTTTATCAGGGCGTGTACGAGCCCCGGGAGGGTGTGACCAAGGAGGCGGCAACCCGCCGGGGTGCGGAGTTCCTCAAGGCTCACGGGGTAACCATGAAGGGCCATCCCCTGTGCTGGCACACGGTTTCTGCCAAGTGGCTGCTGGACAGGACGGACGATGAGGTGCTTGCCAACCAGCTGGGGCGCATCCGCCGGGAGGTTGGCGCCTTTAAGGATTTGGTGACCCTGTGGGACGTGATTAACGAAGTGGTCATCATGCCCATTTTTGACAGGGAGGAAAACGCCATTACCCGGCTGTGCGCCAAAATGGGCCGGGTGCCGCTGGTGAAGGCGGTGTTTGACCAGGCGCGGGCCATTGACCCCGGCGCCACGCTGCTGCTGAACGACTTTAACACCAGCGAGCAGTATCGCCAGCTGATTGAGGACTGCCTGGCTGCGGGCGTGCCCATGGACGTGATTGGCATCCAGTCCCACCAGCATCAGGGATTCTGGGGTCTGGAAAAGCTGCACCAGGTGCTGGAGCGCTTCTCCACCTTCGGCATGCCGCTGCACTTCACGGAGAACACCTTCATTTCCGGCGATCCCATGCCGCCGCATATTACCGACCTGAACGACTGGCGCGTCAGCGAATGGCCCACCACCCCGGCAGGGGAGGAGCGCCAGGCCCGGAACCTGGTGGACATGGTGACCACCCTGTTTGCGCACCCGCTGGTGGAGGCCTTTACCAACTGGGATTACACCGATGGCGCCTGGCTGGGCGCGCCTGCGGGCCTGGTGCGCAAGGACGGCAGCCGCAAGCCTGCCTGGCATGCGCTGAACGAGCTGATTAACGGCGCCTGGTCCACCCATGAAACCCTGATGACCGATGAGAACGGTCAGCTGACGCTGGAAGGCTTCCGGGGCCAGTACAGCGTGAAGGTGGACGGACAGGCATCTCAGCTGACCTTGAAGAAGGATCAGCCGGAGATTGTTGTCCAGCTGTAATGCTTGAATAGGCAAGCGCCGCCCGGGGGATGTGCCCGGGCGGCGCTTTTTTTAGTCCCAGTCCACCAAACCGATGGACTCCAGATACTCCTGCTGAAGCTCCATGTAGTCGTCAATCAGCCCGCCTACACGGACGGTCATGTCATCGTCAAAGCCGTTCTGCCGGGCCAGGGCGTCCAGGATGTACTCAAACGCTTCATCGTCGTCGTAGTAGCCTTCGCCGGCATCGCCGTGGTTGTCCAGCACGCCGGTTTCCTGCATGAAGCACAGGTCGGCATCGATGGCCTGGGAAATCAGCTGGTCAATGAGGAATGCCAGCGCCTTGTGACCCTTCCGGTCAATCCTGGGCAGGATGTACGCCAGCGCCTGCTCCTTGTCATACCCATTCATAACAAAAGCCTCCAAACAAAAGGGATGGAGAATCACCATCCTCCATCCCTCAAAGTTGTGCACAAAAGCGGGTTTTGAAAGGGTCGAAGACCCTTCGCAGGGTGCAGGGACAGCGTCCCTGCCAGGTTCCCTTACTTCCGCAGGGTAATCACCACATGGCGGTTGGGCTCGTCACCCTCGGAGTGGGTGTCCACGGCCTCATTGGCCTGCAGTGCGCTGTGGATAATCCGGCGCTCATAGGGGTTCATGGGCTCCAGGCTCACCTTGCGGCCGGTCTTCACGGCGCGGTTTGCCATGCGGTTGGCCAGGCGGATCAGGGTGTCCTCACGCTTGGCGCGGTAGTTTTCGGTGTCCAGGGTCACGCGGGTGTAGTTCTCCTGGCCACGGTTGATCTTCAGGCTGGTCAGGTACTGGAGGGCATCCAGGGTTTCACCGCGGCGGCCGATCAGAATGCCCAGGGTGTCACCGGTCATCTGGACGAACACGTTGCCCTCGGCATCGTTGCCCACGGCCACGTCCACCTCAACGCCCATCAGGTGGGTCAGCTCCTTCAGGAAGGCCTGTGCCTTGCCGGCGGCGGAATCGGCCTGCACCTGGTCGTTTTCCAGCATGGTTACCACAGGCTTCTCAATGGGCTTGGCAGGCGCCTTGGGCGGCAGAGGCTTCTTCTCCTCAGCGGGCTTTTCGGGCTTTTCGGCCTTGGGCTTGGGCTGGCGGGGAGCCTTGGGCTCCCTGGGCTCCTTCTTTTCGGGCGCGGGCTTCTTCTCGGCGGCGGGCCTGGGCTCCTTCTTTTCGGGCGCAGGCTTCTTCTCGGCAGGCTTGCGGGCAGGCTTTCTGGCGGGCTTTTCCTCCGCCAGCGCTGCCAGGGGATCCTCCTCCGGCTCCTTCACGGTCAGGCGCACCTTCGCCAGCCGGGAGCCAAACAGGCCAAACAGACCCTTGCTGCCCTCGTCCAGCACGTCCACGGTTACATCGCTGATGGAAACGCCCAGGGCCTCCAGGCCGGCGGCGATGGCTTCTTCAACAGTCTTGGCAGATGCTTCATAGGTGTTCATTCCAGTATCCTCCATCCCAAATTACTTCACTTTGCCTTCAACAGGCACGGCGCCGGCTTTCTTTTCCTTGCTGTCCAGATACTTGTTGATACCCCAGTTCTGGGCCATGGCAATCAGGTTGCTTGCCACCCAGTACAGGGCGAAGGCGGCGGTGTAGCTAAAGCACAGGTACAGGGTGAACAGGGGGAAGAACCACTTCATAAACTTGCCGGTGGAGGCCTGCTGCTGGCTGGCATCGGTCTGCGCAGGCTGCTGGGTCATGCTGGACATGATGAACTGGCTGCTGGCAGACAGAATGGGCAGCAGGAACCAGCCGTTGAAGTTCTTCATCACGCTGACCTGGGTGATAATCAGGTTGAAATCAAAGCCGGGCAGCTTGGACACATGCTCCACATAGCTGGGAGAGGCGGCCATGGTGTTGTAAATGGCCTGGATGCTCTCCTTCAGGCTGGTGCCGAAGGACTCGTAGTTCACCACAACGCCGCTGGCGGCCTGAATCCGCTCGGTCAGCAAGGCCACGGTGTCGGCGGGCAGCTCCTGCAGCACCTTCTGCCAGATGTCGGCAGGGATGACGTTCAGGCTGTTCAGGTCGGGCCAGGCAGCAGCAAAGGGGCTGTCGGGCATCCACAGGTTTTTAATCCACAGCCAGGATTCCAGCTGCGGCTCATTGCCCAGCACAATGTCGAAGGCCTGCTGCACCAGCTGCTCGTTGGACACCATGCGCATGGCGTTGAACATGGCGATGAGAATGGGGAAGGTGAGCAGCATGGGCAGGCAGGAGGACAGGGGGTTCACGCCCTCCTTCTTGTACAGCTCGGCCATTTTGGCGTTCAGCTTGTCCTTGTCGTTGGCGTACTTCTTCTGCAGGGCAGCCACCTGGGGCTGGATGCGGGTGGTTTTGCGCATGCCCACGCGGCTCTTGTAGTCAAAGGGCATCAGCACCAGCTTCACCAGCAGCGTAAACACGATGATGGACCAGCCGTAGTTGCCGAACAGGGTATTGATGCCATCCAGGATACCTTTGAGGAACTCGTTCATGCGGTGTTACTCCCTCCTAAGGATAAGGTTGGGGTCTTCCGGCACGGGGTCGTAACCGCCCTTGGCAAAGGGATTGCAGCGCAATACCCGGCGCAGCGCCATCCAACCACCCTTCCACGCGCCATAGCGCTCAATGGCCGTCATGGCATATTTGGAGCAGGTGGGAATGTAGCGGCAGCAGGGCCCGCCGCGCTTATGGGGGCTGATGGCCTGGCGGTAAAACCGGATGAGAAACAGGAGCAGGCGTTTCATTGGGCGCGATTCCCTTCCTTAAAGGCATTGTGCTTCTTCAGCAGGTAGCCCACATCCCTTTGCAGGGACTGGAAGGTGGCCTTGGCGGCTGAGGGCCTGGCTACGATAACGTACAGGCCGTTTTTCACATCCCCCAAATGGGGCCGGAAGCATTCGCGCAGGCGGCGCTTGACCAGGTTGCGGGTCACCGCGTTGCCCACCTTCTTGCTGACGGAAAAACCAACCTGCAGCCCTCTGCCCTTGGCACAGAGCATGACCAGATCCCGACAGGCGACGCTCTTTCCGCGATGATAAACGTACTGGAACGCCTTGTTTTTTTGCAGCCGATAACGTCTTTCCATGCTTGACATCCTCTCACACGCGAAAGAAAACCCAGGAAAATATGAGGAAAAGCCCGCCTTACGGCGCGAAACGCGCTGATGGCGGGCTTCATCCACAAGGCAGTGCAAGGGTGCGACCGATCAGACGGTCAGCTCCTTGCGGCCACGGCGGCGGCGGGCAGCCAGCACGCGGCGGCCATTCTTGGTGGACATACGGGCACGGAAGCCGTGCACCTTGCTGCGCTGACGCTTCTTGGGCTGGTAGGTACGGAACATGCTCAACACTCCTCACAAAGTTGGTGAAAATCGGACATACGCCCGAATTGCTACAAAACAGCCTTTACAGTATACCTGTTTTCGCTGGGGTTGTCAAGCGTTTTCGCGCACTTTTGTCAGGCGGAGTTGTAGCGCTACAACACCTGCTGTGTGGCCGTGAGGCTCGCGGGGCATTGCCGGTGCTGCAGCTTTTCCGATAAGCATGGAGCAAGGCGAAAACCTTGCTCCATGCTTGCTTATCCGCGGGTGGCGAAGCCGACCTTCTTCTGTACCTTGCGCAGGGTTTTGTTGGCGAGATAGGTGGCGGTCCTGGCATTCTCGTCCAGGATGGATTGCAGGTAGGCCTTGTCGGCAATCAGCTTCTTATACTCGGCCTGCAGCGGCTCCAGGGCGGCAATCACGCAATCTGCCGTGCGGGTCTTCAGGGTGCCGTAGCCTTGGCCCGCCAGCTCGGCTGCCAGGCTATCGATGCTGCCTGCGCCCAGGGCGCTCATGATGGACAGCAGGTTGCTGACACCGGGCTTGTTTTCCGGGTCGTAGCGGATCTCCCCATCGCTGTCGGTCACGGCGCGCTTAATCTTCCGGCGGATGGTGTCCGGGTCGTCCAGGATGGCCACAAAGGTGTCCTCCGGGTCGGATTTGGACATTTTACGGGTGGGGTCTTGAAGGCTCATGATTTTGCTGCCCACCTTGGGAATGTAAGGCTCGGGGATGGTGAACACATCGCCATACACGGCGTTGAACCGCTGGGCCACATCCCGGCAAAGCTCCAGGTGCTGTTTCTGGTCAACGCCTACGGGCACCATGTTGGTCTGAAACAGAAGAATGTCCGCAGCCATCAGCACCGGGTAGGTGAAAAGGCCTGCGTTGATGTTGTCGGCATGCTTGGCGGCCTTGTCCTTGTACTGGGTCATGCGGTTCAGTTCGCCCATGTAGGTAAAGCAGTTCAGTATCCAGCTCAGCTCCGCATGGCCGGAAACATGGCTCTGGCAGTAGATGAGGCTCTTCTTGGGGTCCAGGCCGCTGGCAATGTAGATGGCGGCAAGCTCCATGCAGCGGCGGCGCAGGTCAGCCGGGTTCTGGCGAACCGTGATGGCATGCATGTCCACAATGCAGTAGATGCAGTCGTAATCATCCTGCAAGAGGGAGAAATTCTTCAGCGCGCCGATGTAGTTGCCCAGGGTCAGCGTGCCGGAAGGCTGAATGCCGGAGAAAATGATGGGTTTCTTTTCGGGCTTGACAATCTCGGTCATGGGGGAAACCTCCTTTTCATTGGCTGATGGGCAAGGGGTACCCACAGGCCGAAAAAAATAACGCAGTCCATCCGTCCACGGGGACAGATGACTGCGGTGCCACCCCTGTTGCATGCGGAAAACGCACGCCACTCTTTCCCTTTCACGGGGGAATCCGTCGCGGGATACTGGGGCAGATGCCCGTTCCCCCGCGCCCTCAGAGCTCCATGGCTGCGCGGCCTGCTGCCGGGCTTTCACCATCCCCGGTTCGCTTTGAGCGGCGTGTGCGCAGCGCCCTGCTCGTCCTCAGTTTAGGAACATTATAGCCCAATTTGTGCAAATGTGCAAGGCTTTTCTTTTTCGGCACAGAGGAGTATAATGAACGAGTACAAATGACAAGGAGGATGCCCATGAAGCTGATTCTCGTTCGCCATGCGGAGCCGGACTACAGCATTGATTCCCTGACGGAAAAGGGCCGCTGGGAGGCGGAGCTGCTCTCCCGCCGCCTGAGCAAGCTGGACAATGTGACAGCGTTTTACACATCACCCCTGGGCCGGGCAAGAGATACGGCGTCCTACACCCTGGAAAAGGTGAACCGCCAGGCGGAGGTGCTGCCCTGGCTGGCGGAGTTCCGCGGGCATTGTGCTGACCTGGAAACGGGCAAGCTGCGCATTCCGTGGGACTTGAAGCCGCAGCTGTGGCTGCCCCGTCCCATGCTGCGGGACAGGGAGCACTGGATGGATGATGAGATGATGCAGGGCGGCAACGTGGCGGAGATCTGGCAGGAAACCAAGGCCGGCCTGGATGCTCTGCTGGCCCGGCATGGGTATCATCGGCACAACGGCCTGTACCTATGCGAAAACAATCAGGCGGATGCGCTGGTGCTGTTCTGCCACTTTGGCATTATGGCGGCGATGGTGGCCTACCTGACGGACATTTCTCCCGTGCTTCTGTGGCAAGGCTTCAGTGCCCAGCCATCCAGCGTGACCACGCTGATTACGGAGGAGCGGGTGAAGGGCCAGTGCGTGTTCCGCTGCATGCAGTTTGGGGACATCAGCCACCTGTATGCGGGCGGGGAGCGCTATTCCACGGCGGCGCTGTTCCCGGAGTGCTACACGGGCGTAGATTCCACCGATCCGCCGGAATGGAGCCAGCGCAAGGAACGCCCTTGACAAAGCGGCAGCGCAATACTATAGTAGAAACTGGTTTGACAATGAAGCGGGAGGCGAGGAACCAATGACGAAGGCACTGATCTCCGTGACCGGCCTGGATGCCACTGGCATTATTGCCCGGGTGGCCACCAAGCTCAGCGAGATGAACATCAACATTCTGGACATTACGCAAACCATTCTGGGCGGGTACTTCACCATGATGATGGTGGTGGACCTGGACGGCGCCCACAAGGAGTTTGCCGCCATTGACGAGGAGCTCCAGTCCACCAGGGATGAGATGAACCTGGCAATCCATCTCCAGCGCATGGACATTTTCGATGCCATGCACAGAATATAACACGCCCGATGGATGCCCGATGAAAGAAAAAGGAGTTTTTCCATGATTGAAACAGGTGAGATTCTCCAAACCATGCGGATGATTCAGGAGGAGAACTTCGACATTCGCACCATTACCCTGGGCATTAACCTGCTGGATTGCTCCGACCCGGACGGCGAGCGCTGCGGCCAGCGGGTGTACGACAAGATTTGCCGCGTGGCGAAGGATCTGGTGAAGACTGGCGAGGCCATTGAGCGGGAGCTGGGCATTCCCATTGTGAACAAGCGCATTTCCGTAACCCCGGTGAGCCTGATCTGCCAGGCCGACCCGCGGCCCATTGCCCGCTGGCTGGACAAGGCTGCCGCCGAAATGGGCGTCAACTTCCTGGGCGGGTATTCCGCCCTGATGCACAAGGGTGCCACCCTGGCGGATGAGCGCCTGCTGGCCTCCATCCCCGAGGTAATGGCCACCACCAACCGGCTGTGCTCCTCGGTGAACGTGGGCTCCACCCGGGCAGGCATTAACATGAATGCTGTGCGGGAAATGGGCGAGATTATCAAGGAAACCGCCCGCCTGACCGCCGCACAGGACTCCCTGGGCTGTGCCAAGCTGGTGGTGTTTGCCAATGCGGTGGAGGACAATCCCTTCATGGCGGGCGCCTTCTGCGGCGTGGGCGAGCCGGAGTGCGCCATTAACGTGGGCGTTTCCGGCCCCGGTGTGGTGAAGCGCGCCCTGGAGCAGGTGAAGGGACAGCCCTTCGACATGGTGGCGGAAACCATCAAGCGCACCGCGTTCAAGATTACCCGTGTGGGCCAGCTGGTGGCCCGGGAGGCCTCACAGCGGCTGAACATTCCCTTTGGCATTGTGGATTTGTCCCTGGCGCCCACACCGGCGAGAGGCGACTCGGTGGCGCACATCCTCACCGAAATGGGCCTGGACATGGCAGGCGCGCCCGGCACCACGGCGGCGCTGGCCCTGCTGAACGACGCCGTGAAGAAAGGCGGCGTGATGGCCTCCAACCATGTGGGAGGCCTGTCCGGCGCGTTTATTCCTGTTAGTGAGGATATTGGCATGATTGAGGCCGCAGCCTGCGGTGCGCTGACCCTGGAGAAGCTGGAGGCCATGACCTGCGTGTGCTCTGTGGGCCTGGACATGATTGCCATCCCCGGCGATACCACCGCCGCAGCCATTTCCGGCATCATTGCGGATGAAGCCGCCATTGGCATGGTGAACAACAAGACCACCGCTGTTCGCGTTATCCCTGCCGCCGGCAAGAAGGCTGGCGACACGGTGGAGTTTGGCGGCCTGCTGGGCCATGCCCCGGTAATGCCCGTGAACACCTATGGCAACGAGGCCTTCATCGCCCGGGGCGGTCGCATCCCCGCGCCGCTGCACTCCCTGAGGAACTAAGGCACACCAGCCGCGCTGCCCCTGAACCCTGCAACCCCGCTCTTTGGTTTGGAGCGGGGTTTTCTCTGCGCTACGTGCCTCTGCTGGTATGGCGCACGAAACGTACCCCCGAAAGGGATTCTCAAGGGATGAGATCCCTTGGGCGGAGCGCAGAGGCAGCGCCTATGCCCGTGCCTTCAACTTTGGGGGTTTTCTTCTGGGAAAATGCGTGGTATAATAAAAGGCAGGCCCATTGCAGGGCCGGGAATGCCTGCTGTGCCGGAGGCATTTCGTGTGAACAGGAGGTTTCCCATGCCGAATTTCGTAGATCATGTTAAGATAACCGCCAAGGCTGGCAATGGTGGCAACGGCAGCATGTCCTTCCACCGGGAGAAGTACGTTCTCAATGGTGGCCCGGATGGCGGCGATGGCGGCAACGGCGGCGATGTGCTGCTCTTTGCCGACCCCAATATGCACACGCTGCTGGACTTCCGCTTTCGCAGCAAGTACACCGCCGAAAACGGTGAGGACGGCGCAGCGGGCCGCTGCACAGGCCGCCGGGGTGAAAGCCTGACCATCAAGGTGCCCGTGGGCACAGTTGTCCGGGATGAGGACAGCGGCCGGGTGGTGGCGGACATGGACAAACCCGGCGAAACCCGCCGCCTGCTGCGCGGCGGCAAGGGCGGCTGGGGCAATGTGCACTTTGCCACACCCACCCGCCAGGCGCCCAATTTTGCCAAGCCCGGCGTGAAGACCGAGGTGCACACCTTCCGCCTGGAGCTGAAAACCATTGCGGATGTGGGCCTGGTGGGCTACCCCAATGTGGGCAAGAGCAGCATTCTCTCCGTTGTCACCAGCGCCAAGCCGAAGATTGGCAACTACCACTTCACCACCCTGACGCCTAACCTGGGCATTTTCCGCCGCCACGGCAAGGACATTGTGCTGGCGGATATTCCCGGCCTGGTGGAGGGTGCAGCGGATGGCGTGGGCCTGGGGCATGACTTCCTCCGCCATGTGGAGCGCACCCGCCTGCTGCTGCATGTGGTGGACATTTCCGGCTCCGAGGGCCGGGACCCCATGGAGGATTTCGACCAGATTAACCATGAGCTGCGCAACTATGGCGAGCTGGCGGACAGGCCGCAGATTATTGTGTGCAACAAAATGGATCTGACCGATGCGGACGAATATCTGGAGATGTTCCGGGAGCATGTGGAGGGTACCGGCTATCCCATTTTCCCCGTCAGCGCCGCCACGCGCCAAGGCTTTGATGCCCTGCTGGACGCCGTTGCCGATACCCTGGAAACCCTGCCGCCCATTGTGCACTTTGAGGAGGAAATCGAGCTGGATGATGCCATCAAGCCCGGTACCTTCGAGATTGCCCGGGACGGCGCGGTGTATGAGGTGGTGGGCTCCGCCATGGAGCGCCTGCTGGACAGCGTGAACTTTGACGATGAGGAGTCCATGAACTGGTTCCACCGCACCCTGCGCCGCTGGGGTGTGATCGACGCCCTCCGCGCCGCCGGCGCCAAGGAAGGCGACACTGTTCGCATTATCGACATGGAATTTGACTTCATTGAGTGACCAACGGGTACTGCCTCTGGACTCCCGGCAGGGACGCTGTCCCTGCACCCTGCCAGAGGCGCTGCCGCTGGACTCCGCTTAAGGGATTTCATCCCTTAAGAATCCCGTTATTCTGCGTTTCGTGCGCCGGGGTAGCTTGGCGTGGGACGAGTGGCGATTGATACTGATTGAAAATAGAGGAGTTTGATTATGACAAGCAAACAGCGTGCGTATCTGCGCTCCATGGCAAACACCATGGAGACCATTCTTTACATTGGCAAGGAAGGCATTGTGCCCGGCACCATCAAGCAGGCCAGCGATGCCCTGGAGGCCCGGGAGCTGATTAAGTGCGCGGTGCAGCAGGGCTGCCCCCTGTCCGCCCGGGAGGCCGTTACCGAGCTGTGCCGGCAGCTGGAGGCCGAACCGGTGCAGTGCATCGGGCGGCGCTTTGTGATGTACCGTCCCAGCCGGGAGAATCCCCGCATTGTGCTGGAATGAGGTGACGCAGGCATGAATCAGCGTGATTTTGCCGAGCTTCGCCGCCGGCTGAACCCGGAAAAGCGCAACATGAGCATCATTCGCGGCTGCTATGTGAGCCACGATGGTCAGGTGATTTCCACCTTCGCCCAGCCGGTATACGGCATGGCCCAGGAGGAAGTGGAGAAATACATGGCCATTTTCCGGCGCACCCTCAGCGGTACCGCCAGCCAGAACCTGCTGCCGGTGGAATTCACCGCCCGGCAGACCATGGAGGGTGACGAGCACAAGCTGCTGATGGATCTGCGCGCCTCCGCCCTGAAGGACGACATGGCCGTTAACGAGCTGTACGAAAGGATTGTCCGGTACATTCAATCCCTGAAGGCGCAGGAGGTTCAATCGGTTGAGGCGGCGCAAACGGCCTGCAATTACCTGATTCTCCTGACCTGCGATGGCTATGACGTGCCCTACAGGGACGGCAATGATGAGGCGGACGCGGAGCGCTCCGTGGATGTGTTCAGCTACATGCTCTGCGCCGTGTGCCCTGTGAAGCCCACCAGACCTGCCCTGGGATACTTTGCCGCGGAAGGCGAGTTTCACAACAAGCCCACGGACTGGATGGTGGCCATGCCGGAGCTGGGCTTTCTGTTTCCCTGCTTTGAGGAGCGTAGCGCCAACATTTACAGCGCCATGTTCTACACCCGCAGCGCTGATGACCTGCATGACGAGTTTATGAAAAACGTCTTCGGTGCCGAGCCGCAGATGCCCGCTGCCGAGCAGAAGGGAACCTTCCAGGCGGTGCTGCAGGAGACACTGAAGGAGGAGTGCAGCCTGGATGTGATGCAGGCCGTGCACGAAACCGTGAGCACCATGATCGAGGAGCGCAAGGCGGACAAGCATGCCGAGCCCCTGTGCCTGAGCCGCCAGGATGTGAAGGACGTGCTGCAGTCCTCCGGCGTATCCCAGGAGAAGCTGGATGCCTTCGACCAGCAATACACCCAGGCCTTCGGCGCCTATACCGAGCTGCCTGCCGTGAACATGGTGACCCCCAAGGCCTTCAAGGTCAACACCCCCAGCGTGACCATCAATGTTGACCCGGCCCACTCCGACCTGATTGAGACCCGCATCATTGACGGACGGCGGTACATCCTTGTGCTGGCGGACGGCGATGTGGCGGTGAATGGTGTGAATGTGACCATTGGTGAATGAAAAAAGTGCCTGCCGGAGGGCGGGCACTTTTTTTGTAGAAATGTGCATATGGTAGGGTGCGCGCGTGCACGTTTGCACACGCTGCGGCATTGTCAGCTATATCAATGCGCAAAGGTTCCCTCCTGGAGGTAAAGCAACTCACCCGTGTCACGGTGCGCCTGCTGCGTACCGTGACCCCTGCCAGCGCGGCGTACGAAACGCACACTCGAACGGGATTCTTAAGGGATGAAATCCTTTAAGTGGGATTGTTAAGGGCAAAGCCCTTAACCACCGCCTCCAGCGCGGGGCGGTCGGTGGGCTTGAGGGCGCCGCGAAGGGTGACGACAGGCTCCAGGATGGTAATGTCCTTCATGGTGGAGAGAATCTCCCGCATGGTTTTGGCGGCGGAGGGCGCCCAGCTGGCGTTTTCAATCAGGGCAATGGTGCGGTTCTGGTAGTTCTTGCCCTTCAGGTGGTGGAGGAAATCCTCCATAAAGGGCGCAACGCCTGCATTATAGGAGGGCGCAGCCAGCACCATCTTGCCGTAGCGGAAGGCGTCCTCCAGGGCCTCGGCGGGGTCGGTGCGGGCCAGGTCGGCCATGGCCACATGGGGACAGCCGCCTTCCAGCAGCAGCTCCTTCAGCAGGTGCGCGGCCTGGGCGGTGTTGCCGTGGAGGGTGGTGTAGGCAATGAACACACCCTCGCTTTCCACGCCGTAGCTGCTCCAAACCTGATACTTCTCCAGCACATGGGGAATGGTGTCCGTCAGCGTGGGGCCGTGCAGCGGGCAGATGGCGGCGATGTCCAGGCTGGCGGCCTTTTTCAGCACAGCCTGAACCTGCGGGCCATACTTGCCAACGATGTTGAAGTAGTACCTGCGGGCCTCACAGTCCCAGTCCTCCTCCACATCCAGGGCGCCAAACTTGCCAAAGCCATCGGCGCTGAACAGCACCTTTTCGGTGGATTCATAGCTGAACATCACCTCAGGCCAGTGCACCATGGGCGCGAAGATAAAGGTCAGCCGGTGCTGGCCCAGGGACAGGGTGTCGCCATCCTTCACCACCTGCTGGCGGGTGCCGGTCAGGTCGAAATATTGGGCCAGGTATTGAAAGGTTTTGGCATTGCCCACCAGGGTAACGGTGGGATACTTCTCGGTGAAGCGCTTCACGGCGGAGGCGTGATCCGGCTCCACATGGGATACAATCAGGTAATCCGGCGTGCGCCCGGCAAGCGCAGCCTCCAGGTTGGCAAGGAAGCCATCGGCCTTGCGCACATCCACCGTGTCCAGCACGGCAACCTTTTCATCCAGAATCAGGTATGCGTTGTAGGACATGCCATTGGGCACGGCGTACTGACCCTCAAACAGGTCGATATCGTGGTCGTTGACGCCAACATTCAGGATACTCTTCGTCATAGGTGCTTCCTCCATGAAAAAACCGGCGACAGAATTGCCGCCGGGTCGAATTACGGAATAATCATCCGGCCGCAGGTTTCACACTCCACCAGCTCCGCGCCGCTCTTGATTTTGCTGAGCAGGGAGGAGGGTTGGGCTGTGTTGCAGCCGCTGCACTGGTTGTTTATCAGCCGTGCCATGGGCGGCATGGTGCGCTTTTTGATGGTGTTGTATTCCTCCATCAGCTTGGGGTCAACCCCCACAGCCTTCTGGGCGGTGATGGCGCGCTGGGCCTCCAGCTGGGCCTTCTTTTCGCCAATCTCCTTGTCGTAGACGAGCTTCAGCTTGTCAAACTCCACCTTGGTCTTGGCGGCCTCCCGGCGGCAGGTGAGCTGCTTCTGGTCGTAATCGTTGGAGTCCTTGGCCATGCGGCGCATCTCCTGCTCGTAGGAGGCAATGTTGTCCCGCACCTTGGTGGCCTCCGCCAGCATGGCGTGGGCGGTTTCCTCATCCTCGGGGGGATTCTGCTCAAACCGGGTGGCGATGGCGGCAATCTGCTCCTCGCACCGGGCGATGGCATCGCGAATGGCGTCCTTCCGGTCAGCCAGAATGGCGACCTGCTCCTCAATCTGCTTGTACTGCTTCTGCTGCTCTATGATGAAATCGCGGCTCTTTTCCAGCTTCTGGCGGGTGGGAGAGCGCTTGATCTCGTGGGCCAGGCGATCCGCCTTCATGTCCTCCTGCTGGTACTGCCACATAAGCTCCAGTTGCTGCTGATCCATTGGATTCCTCCTTCTGACGGACAAACGAGCCTCCGTCCAGGCTTCAGGGCGAGGCGTAGGCACCCGCCCGGGACTTGGTGATGTGCACCCTACATTGTACCCTATTCAGCGCCGTTTGTAAAGCATCAGCCAGTGCAAAAATGCCCGGCTCCTCGGTGGCATGGTGACCGGCCTCCAGGCAGAGAAGGCCAGCGTCCACGGCCTCCAGGGCAAGGTGATGCTTCATTTCCCCGGTAAGGAAGGCCTGGGCACCCAGGGCCAGCGCGCCGGGCCATTCATCACCGCCTGCACCGGAGCAGACTGCCACGCGGGTGATGCCGTCACCCTGGCCCATGGGGCGCACCACGGTGTTCAGGGCCCGGGAGGCATGCGCTGCCAGCTGGGCGGCAGTCATGGGGCAGGGCAGGTCGCCTGCGCGAAGAAAGCCTTCACCGGTGATGTTCGCCAGCCCAAGGCGCTGGGCCAGCACATCATTGATGCCGCCGGGCGCCTGGTCTAGGTTGGTGTGGGCGCACAGCAGGTTCAGGCCGTGGCCTGCCAGCTGCAGAATCAGCCGACCCTCATAGCTGGTGGACAGCACCTGCTTCACCGGCGAAAACATGATGGGATGATGGGTGACAATCAGGTTGGCGCCGGACTGAACCGCCTCGGCAATGACGGGTGGCGTGACATCCATGGCAAAGAGGATGCCGTGGATTTCCGTAGCCGGGTTGCCCACCAGCATGCCGGAATTGTCAAAGGGCATTTGGGTGTTGTAGGGCGCCAGGGTGTCAACAAGGTTGTAGACCTGCTGCATGGTTAGCATACGGGTTCCTCCAGTCGGGCCTGATAGCGGGCCATTTGATGCCTGAGGGCGGATATGGCGGCCTCATCCGGCTGGCGTGCGGCGCACAGGCCATGGAGCCTGTCGCCCAGCACGGCGGTGCGCCACTGGATGTAGCCGCGCAATTCCTCTGTCATGGGCTTTTGCAGCAGGGTGCCGAAAAGCATGTCCTCCTCTGCCATGGGCACAGGGCCAGGCTCGGCCCGCCACACCAGATAGAACCGGCCTGCGGCACGGCACAGCTCCTCCCGGACGAAGTGGTAGCCAATGTCCGTAACGGCCCGGCGAACCAGGGGCAGCTCCGTGTGAGCGGAAAGCACCAGCACCGCACCCTGCAGCCTGTGCGCACCCCGGGTGAGAATGCCTGCCAGGGTTTCGCCGCCCATGCCCATGATGGACACGCAGCCGCAAGGCTCCTCCAGCGCATCAAGGCCATTGGCACACACCAGCTGCGCCCGGGATGCTAAACCTTGGCGTGCCACCTGTTCCCTGGCGTGGCATAGCGCCTTGGCGCTGACGTCAGCAAAAATCATCCGCTGGCATACGCCCTTTTTCAGCAGGTGGCAGGGCAGCAGGCCGTGATCCGTGCCAATGTCCGCACCCAGTGCGCAGGGCTCATACAGCGCCGCAGCCAGTGACAGGCGTTCATCCAGCATGGCAACCTCCATATAGAATCACCCTGTCATTTCGACAGGGCAAATCATTCGTAGCATTTCTGCGCACCAGCTGACCCGGCACACGCAACATGCAAACGGGGTTCTATCAATCCAGGTAATCCCGGAGCTTTTTGGAGCGGCTGGGGTGGCGGAGCTTGCGCAGGGCCTTGGCCTCGATTTGGCGGATGCGCTCGCGGGTCACGTTGAATTCACGGCCCACCTCCTCCAGGGTGCGCTGGTGACCATCGTCCAGGCCGAAACGCAGGCGGAGCACCTTTTCCTCACGGGGGGTCAGGGTGTCCAGCACGTCCAGCAGCTGCTCCTTCATCAGCGCGAAGGAGGCGGCCTCCGCCGGTGCGGGCGCATCGTCATCGGGGATGAAGTCGCCCAGGTGGCTGTCCTCCTCCTCACCGATGGGGGTTTCCAGGCTCACAGGCTCCTGGGCAATCTTGATAATCTCCCGCACCTTTGCCTCAGAAATGCCCATTTCCTTGGCAATTTCCTCCGGGGTAGGCTCCCGGCCGTACTCCTGCAGCAGCTGGCGGCTGACGCGAATCAGCTTGTTGATGGTTTCCACCATGTGCACGGGAATGCGGATGGTGCGCGCCTGATCGGCAATGGCGCGGGTGATGGCCTGGCGAATCCACCAGGTGGCATAGGTGGAGAACTTGAAGCCTTTGCGGTAGTCAAACTTTTCAACAGCCTTGATCAGGCCCAGGTTGCCCTCCTGAATCAAATCCAGGAACAGCATGCCGCGGCCCACATAACGCTTGGCAATGGAAACCACCAGCCGCAGGTTGGCCTCAGACAGCTTGCGCTTGGCCTCTTCCTTCTCCTCCGGGGTGCCACTCTCCAGCTTTTTGGCAATCTCCACTTCCTCCTCCGCACTCAGCAGGGGAACCTTGCCAATCTCCTTCAGGTACATGCGGACGGGGTCGTCCACAGAAATGCCCTCGGGAACGGAAAGATCAAGCTGGTCGTTGTGCTCCTCCTCGGGCTGGGCGGCGGGCTGGGGCGCAGCCTCGTTTTCATTCACGATCTCAACGCCCAGGGCCTCCAGCGTTTCCAGCACCTTGTCGAGCTGATCGGGATCCATGTTCATCTCCATCAGGCGATCCATGATTTCCTTGTAGGTCATGTTGCCTTTGGATTTGCCAAATTCGTACAGCTCGTTCAGCTTGGTCTGGCGTGCATCGGGTGAAAGCGTCAAAGGGGATCCTCTCCTTTTCATGTGCCGCGCAGGCTTATCTGGCGGACTTCAAGCGGTTCAGCTTCGCGGTCAGCGCCTGAACCTCGGTCATAGCGGCTATCTTGTCACTGCCCGAAAGGGTGTTGATGGAACGCATGATGGACTGTATCTGCTCCTCCACCCGGCGGCGGCGCATGGCGTTGAGGCAGTCCTGAGCCATGCGGATAAGCTGATCGGTATTCTCGGAGGGTGGGGTGAGCAGCAGGCGGCTGACCCGGGCGCGGAGAACCTCGTCCTGCTGTTCCTCCACAAGGCTTGCGGGGGAACGGCCCTGGGCCAGCGCCGCATAGAGGGAGCGGAGAAGCGGGTCGGAAAAGTCCTCCTCGTCGGCAATGTCGCCGGGCAGGCGGCCTGTGCCAATGAGGGAGATGAGCAGCTCCTCGGCCCGGATGTCCTCGCCGGGCGCGGCATCCTGGCGGCGGATGGACTCACGCCTGGGTGCGGGCGCCCTGGGCGCGGCCTTGGGCAGGGTGGCGCCAATCTGTGCCAGCAGCACATCCCGGGTGAAGCCGGTCTGCACCATCAGCTCCTGCAGGTGGTTTTCCAGCTCCACCGGCTCCAGGCCTTTCAGCACCTGGGCGCAGGCCTTGGCATACTCGGTGCGGCCCTCCTGGGTGGAAAGGTCGTGCTGCTCCTTCAGGCGGCGCATACGGTAGGTTTCCGGGGAAATGGCGGGCAGCTGGCTGAAGCCTTCCAGCCCGTCACGGCGGATGAACTCGTCCGGGTCCAGCCGGTCGGGAAAGTCCAGCACCCGGGCGGGAATACCCTCTGCCCGGAGAATGTCCAGCCCGCGGAGAATGGCGTGCTGGCCTGCACTGTCGCCATCGTAGCCCAGGTATACCTTGGGAGCAAAGCGCTTCAGCAGGCGTGCCTGCTCGGGGGTGAGGGCGGTTCCCAGGGTGGCGCACACGCCGGGCACGCCAAACTGGGTGAGGGACACCACATCCATATACCCTTCCACCAGCACCACCCGCTCCAGGTGGCGCTCCTTGCGCAAAAGGTTTGCTGCGTAAACGCCCAGGCGCTTGTTGAACACAGGCGTATCGGAGGTGTTGAGGTACTTGGGCTGCCCGTCCCCCAGGATGCGCCCGCCAAAGGCCAGCACATTGCCGTGTTGGTCAATGATGGGGAACATGGCGCGGCCGCGGAACATGTCGTAGGCCCTCTGGGGTTTGGCAGGGGTGTCGGCCGTGGCAGGCTCGGCAGGCTTGACCACCGTCAGGCCGCAAAGGCGCAGCTCCTCCAGGGAGTAGCCCTTTTCCTGCAGGTGGCGGGTCAGCGCGTCCCACCCGGCGGGGGAGGCGCCCAGGCCAAACTTGCGGATTACATTGTCCGTCAGCCCGCGGCGCTTGAAGTAGTCCAGCATGGGCTTGCCCTCCGGGGCAAACAGCGTGCTGTGGAAAAACTGCGCAGCCTCCCGGTTGGCGGCAAGGAGCCTGTCCCGCTGGGAGCGGCGGCGCTGGTACTCGGGGTCGTCCTCCATCTGGGGGAGAGGCATGTGAAGCTGATCCGCCAGGAAGCGCACAGCCTCCTGAAAGTCCATCCGCTCGATGTCCATGATGAACTGGATCACACTGCCGCCGGCCTTGCAGCCAAAGCAGTAGTAGAGCTGGTGCTCGGCATCCACGGAGAAGGAGGCTGTTTTTTCACCATGAAACGGGCACAAACCCCAGTACCTGTGCCCGTTCTGCTTCAGCGTCACATAGCCGGAGACGATCTGTACAATATCGGCCCGCTGGCGGAGCTCGTCCAGCCAAGCGGAGGGAAAGCGTGGTGCCATAAAACCTTCACCTGTCCTATTCTTTCGCCATTGTTTGCGTATTTCCTGCTTGCATTTGTCGGAAAATAGCGTCAAATTGCAGGGAAGGATGCAGGAATGAACAGCTGCTGAAACTGGCGCACGGCGTACCTGTCCGTCATGCAGGAAAGGAAGTCGCACACCCCCCGCTCGGAGCCGTCGCGGTAGCCAATGAGGAGAAACTCCTCCGGCATTTCGCCGGGGTGGTTGATATAGTAGGTGTGGAGCGCCTTCATAATGTGGTCGCAGCGGTTTTCCTCGGCGGCGCGCCAGCCATCCCGGTATACCTTTTCAAACATGAATTCCCGCAGGCCGTCCATGGCGGATTGTACCAGCGGACTCATGGACAGTTCAGGCTTGTCCATGCTGTTTTCCACAATGTCCAGAATCATGGTGTTAATCCGCTGGGAATGGGTTTGCCCAAGAACCTTCAGGCAATCGGCAGGCAGCTCAAAGGGGCGGAGCACACCGGCCCGGAGCGCATCGTCCAGGTCGTGATTCAGGTAGGCAATCCGGTCTGCCCGGCGGACGCACTGGCCCTCCAGCGTGGCAGGAAACTGCTTGCCGCTGTGGCAGAGGATGCCGTTGCGAACCTCCCAGGTCAGGTTCAGGCCGTTGCCGTCGTTCTCCAGCAGGTCCACCATCCGCAGGGATTGCTCGTTGTGGCGAAAGCCGCCCGGCATCATTTCATCCAGGGAGCGCTCGCCAATGTGCCCAAAGGGGGTATGGCCCAGGTCATGCCCCAGGGCGATGGCCTCGGTCAGGTCCTCGTTCAGGCGCAGGCACCGGGCCAGGGTGCGTGCCACCTGGGCAACCTCCAGGGTGTGGGTCAGCCGGGTGCGGTAGTGGTCGCCCTCGGGGGAGAGGAATACCTGGGTTTTGAACTTCAGCCGCCGGAAGGACTTGCAGTGGATGATGCGATCCCTGTCCCGCTGGAACTCCGTGCGGACGGTGCAGGGCTCCTGGGGCTTTTCCCGCCCCCGGGTCTGCCGGGACTGTACCGCCAGGGGAGAAAGGCGCTGAGCCTCCTCCTGCTCATAGCGTTCCCTGATGGTCATGGTTCCACCCTCCTTTGGCTTCATAATGTGTATATACAACGCCAAAGGGGTAAAATCCTTTGAAAAATGCGGATTTCTTCGCAAAAAGCGCACACAAAAGGCCCTCCGCAGGCAGCGGAGAAATGCGCAGGGTGGCAACGGGGCTGTCTGCACCGGGGAGCACCCGGCGCTCCATGGCGGCGTCCACATGGGTGATGCGCACACCCTGGGCACCCGCCAGGCCGAAGGAATGACCATACTCGTGAATCAGGGTGTTGCTGCCAGGGAAGGCGGCATTCAGGCCCACGAAGTTTTTCAGGGCAGGCCTGTCCGGTGTGCCTGCGCCCTCGCCGGTGTACCCGGGGGAGATAAACTGGGCATAGCCATAGGTGCCCATGTACATGGTGCCGGAAGGAGATGTGCCCACATTCATGATGATGACCGAATCCAGAAAGCCGTCTGCATCCGCGTTGCCGGCCTCCGCGCCAAAGACGATGAAGTTTGGCTGGTAGCTCAGCAGGGAAATGGCGGCCTCTGGGCTGGCCTGCCGGTAGTCCCGGGTGCAGGCACACATACCCCGCAGGGTGTACAGGCTTTCCGGCCCGTCCACGCTGGTGGCGCTGGAGAAGGTGTACCCGCCGGAGAGCCAGACCATGTTGTTCTCGTCCCCGGGATTTGCCACGGCGGTGCTGATGCCGCAAATGCGGCCCAGGGCATCCAGCGCATAGAGCCTGCTGCCGGGCGCAAACGCCAGCAGGCCATCCTGCCAGGAAACGCCGGTACCGGCAAAGCGCATGGAACCGTTCGGCCCGGTGGCCTGGAAGGTCAGCGTGCCGCCGTCCTGCCGGACGGAGGATGGGTCGATGGCGGAGAGCAGCTCAAAGGTCTGCAAGTCGGCCCGGCTGGGGCTCCTCCGGCTCCTCATCATCCGCCTGGGGCACATCTGCCCAGGTGGCAAGGCCGCTCCCGTCCATGGTGATGGCGGGAGCCTCCCGGGCAAGGGCAGGCAGCGCCAGCACAAGAGCCAGGCACAGGAGCAGGGAGAACAGCTTTGTTTTCATGAAGGGAAACACCTTCTCTCAACGAGGGTGATTTCGCCTTGAATGTATCGGGAAAGCCTGGGTATGTCAAGCAAAAGCCTGCAAAAATGCGCCCCGTTTTTTTGCGGAGCGCAGGGTGGGTTACTTGGCGTTTTTAACTTCCTTCCACAGGGCGTTGTAGATGGGCATGAAGGTTTCGTCAATGTCGTTGAAGAACTCGCAGCGGTCAATCACGTCCTGGCTGGGGTTCATAACGGGGTTGGCGCTGTACTCCTCGCCCATCAGGTCGATGGCACCGGTATTGGGGGAGGAATACCAAATCTCCTCGCAGTTCTTCTGGGCAATGTCCGGCCGGCAGAGGAAGTCCACAAACTTCTCGGCATTCTCCATGTTCTTGGCATTCTTCATGATGACCATGGGGTCAACCCACACGTTGCTGCCCTCCATGGGCACGGCGTAGGCCAAGTCGGGATTCAGGTCAATGGCGTACTGGGCATCGCCGGACCACATCAGGGCCAGCGCGGCCTCGCCAGCCACCATCTTGTCCTTGGTTTCATCCACCTGGTAGGCCTTCACAATGCCGGCCTGCTTCTGCTCAATCAGCTTCTGCTTGGTGGCCTCCAGGGCAACGATGTCCCGGGTGTTCATGGAATAGCCCAGGTACTTCAGGGTAACGCCCATGGAGTCCCGGATGGAGTCCATCATGAACACGCTGCCGGCATATTTTTCGTTCCACAGGATACCCCAGGAGTTCACCGGTTCCTCCACCATCCTGGTGTTGTACAGGATGCCCACGGTGCCCCACATGTAGGGAATGGAGTGCTTGCCCTCCGGGTCGTAGGCCGGGTTTTGCAGGCTTTCCAGGATGTACCTGGCATTGGGAATGTTGTCGTAGTTAATCTCCGCCAGCAGATCCTTGTTCAGCATGCGTTCCACCATGTAGTCAGAGGGGAACACCACATCAAAGGCACCGGGGTTGGCCTCCACCTGCACCATCATGTCCTCGTTGGTGGTGAAGCGCATGTAGTTCACATGGATGCCGGTTTCCTGCTCGAACTGCTGAAGGACGCTTTCGTCAATGTAATCCTCCCAGTTAAACACGTTCACAACCTCCTGGGCGCTGGCGCACACAGGGAGCAGCAGGGCAAGGAGCAGCAGAAGGGAAACGAGCTTCTTCATGGGGCAATACCTCCTGAAAAGTGAAATGGTTTACGCCTTTCCGTTGTCTGCGGTGCGGCGGTTGACGATGAGGAGAAGAACCAGCAGTGCCACGAACATCAGCGCGGACAGGGCATTCAATGTTGGTTCAATGCCGATGCGGGCCTTGGAATAAATCAGCGTGGACAGGTTCTGCACCAGGGGTGAGGTGGTGAAGTAGCTGATGGTGAAATCGTCCAGGGACAGGGTGAAGGCCAGCATGGCGCCGGTGATGATGCCCTGACGGCACTCGGGGATAATCACATGGGTCAGGGCGTAGGTGGGTGTGGCGCCCAGATCCAGCGCTGCCTCGTAGCTGTGCTTGTTCATCTGCTTCAGCTTGGGCATGACGGAGAGAATCACATACGGCACATCAAAGGTGATGTGGGCCAGCAGCATGGTCACATAGCCGCGCTCCACCCTGGTGAAGATGAACAGCAGCATCAGGGAAATGCCTGTCACAATGTCTGGCATGGTGTTGGGCAGGGTGGTCAGGGTCATCATCCAGGCTTGTGGGCGCTTGCGCATGCTGTAAATGCCGATGGCCGCAAGGGTTCCCAGTACGGTGGAAACAATCATGGCCAGCACGGCAATGCTCAAAGTGACCTGCAGGGCGCTCATGATGGAGGCATCGGCAAACAGCTCCCCATACCAGCGGAAAGAGAAGCCTTCCCACTTGGCACGGCTCTTGCCGGCGTTGAAGGATTGGATAATCAGCACCAGAATGGGCACATACAGAAACACCAGGATGATACCCAGGTAGCACTTCTTGAAGAATTGCTTCACAGCATGCCGCCTCCTTCGCCCTTGGGGTCGGCCTTGCGAAGAATGGAAAGGCTGACCAGAATCAAGATCATCATAATGAGGGAAAGGGCGCTGCCGGTGTTCCAGTTGCCCTCGGTGAGGAAGTTCAGCTCAATCAGGTCGCCGAACATCATGGAGTTGCCGCCGCCCAGCATACGGGGAATGAAGAAGGTGGTAACGGAAGGCATGAACACCATGGTGATGCCGCTGATGACACCCGGCAGGCTCAGCGGCAGGGTGACACGGGTGAAGGTACCCAGCTCGTTGCAGCCCAAATCCTGTGCGGCCTCGCCCAGCTTGGGATCCTGCTTGCTGAGCACCGTGTAAATGGGAAACACCATGAAGGGCAGAAAGTTATACACCATGCCCAGCAGCACGGCGCCGGAGTTGTACATCAGCTGCACCCCGTCAAAGCC
This sequence comes from uncultured Faecalibacterium sp., assembly GCA_964383815.1. GTDB lineage: Bacteria > Bacillota > Clostridia > Christensenellales > Aristaeellaceae > UBA11524. The sequence goes on from CAYLIC010000005.1 coordinate 37,756, forward strand.
AAGCCAGCGAAGGAACTGGTTAATCAGTCCCTGATCCTCCAGCAGGCTCATCCAGGCGATGGTGCGCAGAAGGAAGTTCATCCACATGGGGATAATGAACAGCACCACCAGGCTGGCGCCCAGCTTCATGTTTCTGTCCGCCATGAACAGGGCAGCGGGGTACCCCAGCAGCAGGCAAATCACCGTGCACAGGAAGGCCATCCACAGGGAATAGACCAGGGTATCCACATTCACGGTACCGCGGGAGATGAAGGCCTCCGCCTCCGGGCCCAGGGATGCGTAGAGCTGGTTCTTGGAAAAGTTGCTGTCCCAGAAGTGGCGGAAGTTATCCAGGGTGAAGGCGCCGCTGGCATCGGTAAAGGCATAGTAGGCAATGAGGATGACGGGAACAATGGTGAACAGAATCATCCACAGGGTGTAGGGCGCGGCGAAGAGGGAGCGCTTCACACCCCTGTTGCGGCGGATGGACAGGACAATCATCCCCACAAAGGCTGCAAGGCCTGCCACCATCAGCGCAATCGCCCACCAGGGCAGGCTTAGGTCGTAGCGCATGTTACACCTCCATGGGCTTCATGATGTGAATGTTGAAGGGCACAATGTTCAGCCCCACACGGCTGCCCTGGGGCTGCATGGTGGTGGAGTGCACCTTGAAGGTATAGGCGCCGGTATCAATCATCATTTCATAATGCACGCCCTTGAACAGCACACTGCTGATGGTGCCGACCATCTGGCCCACATCCTCGCCCACCAGCATAATGTCCTCCGGGCGGATGACCACGTCCACTGGGGCATTCTCGCCAAAGCCAAAGTCCACACAGGGGAAGCGGCTGCCGGCAAATTCCACCAACTCATCCCGCAGCATGGTGCCGCGGAGAATGTTGCTTTCGCCAATGAAGTCCGCCACGAAGGCATTGGCAGGCTCGTCATAGATGCGCTTGGGGTCGCCAATCTGCAGGATGTTGCCGTCCCGCATGACCACGATGGTGTCGCTCATGGTCAAGGCTTCCTCCTGGTCGTGGGTTACATAGAGGAAGGTGATGCCCAGGCGCTGCTGCATGCTCTTCAATTCCAGCTGCATTTCCTTGCGCAGCTTCAGGTCCAGGGCGCCCAGGGGTTCGTCCAGCAGGAGAACCTCCGGCTCGTTCACCAGGCTGCGGGCAATGGCCACACGCTGCTGCTGTCCACCGGAAAGGGCATCCACATGGCGCTTGCCATAGCCGCTCAGGTTTACCAGATCCAGCATGGCATCCACCTTTTTGGCAATCTCCGCCTTGGGGAGCTTTTTCAGCTTCAGGCCGAAGGCAATGTTGTCAAACACGTTCAGGTGAGGGAACAGGGCGTATTTCTGAAAGACGGTGTTTACCCGGCGCTTGTAGGGCGGCAGGTGGGAAATCTCCCTGCCCTCAAAGAGCAGCTCGCCGCTGGTGGGCGTTTCAAAGCCGCCAATGATGCGCAGGGTGGTGGTTTTGCCGCAGCCGGACGGGCCCAGCAGGGTAACAAATTCCTTCTTGCGGATATACAGGTTGATGTCCTTCAAAACCTGTACGCCATCGTATTCCTTGCAGATGTTTTTCAGGTCAATCAGATGTTCATTCTCCACCATGAGGGCAATCTCCCTTCTGATATTAAAAGCTGGGCGGCGTGGAAATCCACAAAACCTTGGTCCGGGTTTTCCCGGCGTTCATGATGTAGTGGGTAACCCTGGGATGGATGCAGAAGCTGCAGCCGGCCTTCACCCGCAGCTTCTTTTCGCCCATCACAAGATAGATGCTGCCGGAAAGCACATAGCCAAACTCCTCCGCCTCGCTGGGCGGCAGGGGAGCGGTGCGCCCGCCCTCGCCCATGTCCACCAGGATGGGTTCCATGTCGTTCTTCTGGGCATCGGGCACCAGCCAGGTAATGGTGCCGCACAGCTCCTCCCCGTCCTGCTTTTCAAACATGTCCTGGGGCGCAAAGACCAGCTTCTGCTCCTGCTTTTCATTGAAGAAGGCAGGCAGGGAGCTGCCAAGGCACTCCAGCATGTCCGTCAGGGTGGCGATGGAGGGCGAAGCCAGGTTTCTTTCCACCTGGGAAATGAAGCCTTTGCTCAGCTCGCACCGGTCTGCCAGCTCCTCCTGCGTCAGCCCGCGCTGCAGGCGCAGCAGGCGTAGTTTCTCGCCAATATCCATGCAAAATCCCTCCTTGCACAGGCCCTTTGCCCGGTTTAGTGTTTCTAAACCGGAAAGCGAAACAGCGAGTTTACTAAAACTAAACCCTAAAACGATATACATTAAACCACAGGGTTGCCCCCATGTCAATAGCAACATGAAATTTCTTCAGAAAAAAGGCGAAAAGGATTGGTGCGGCATCAAAAATGAAAGACCTTGATATTTTGCAGAGAGAATTGTATAATGGATGCAGAAAGATTTGGGCAATAGATGCTTGCGTGCAAACCGATTGGAAGGTTGCGGGTGAACAACGCAGAGGGCTGCTGATGATACAATCGCAAGGAGGATTTCCATGGGCAAGGAGCTGTTTAAGAACATTCCCAGCAAGGTTGGGGATTTGGTGCGGGATGTCCGGAACGGGCGCATCGGCCTGCCGGATTTGCAGCGCCCGTTTGTCTGGCGGGATAGCAAGGTGCGGGAGCTGTTTGATTCCATGCTGAAGGGGTATCCCATTGGGTACATTATGCTGTGGGAATCACCCCTGGATTATGAAACAAAGAAGAGCGCCATAGGCGACAATTCAAAAACCTATGACGAGCCGAAGGAGCTGGTGATTGACGGGCAGCAGCGCCTGACTGCCCTTGTGGCGGCCATGTATGGCGTGAAAGTCAAGGACAAGAACTTTGCCGACAGGGAAATCAAAATTGCCTATAACCCGCTGACGAGGGAGTTTGCCGTTTGGACGCAGGCCTATGAAAAGGACACGGAGTGGATCAGCCGCATCAGCGATGTTTTTCTGGCAAAGGAGGATAACTCCATCAGCTCCCTGCGGCGGCGCTTTATCCGTGAGGCCAATGAAGGCCGCGCCAGGAAGAGCCTTCCCATGCTGACGGATGCGGACGAGGACGCCGTTGAGGACAGCCTGA
>CAYLIC010000005.1:40928-71418 GCA_964383815.1 uncultured Faecalibacterium sp.
AAGAGCCTTCCCATGCTGACGGATGCGGACGAGGACGCCGTTGAGGACAGCCTGAACGCCCTTTTGAACCTGGCGGACTACTCCCTGCCCACGCTGGAAATCAGCTATAACGCCGATGAGCAGGACGTGGCGGACATTTTTGTGCGGGTCAATTCCGGCGGGCAGAGCCTGACGGAGAATAACTTTATCCAAACGCTGATCTCCGTTTACGAAAACCAGACCAGCGACAGAATCAACCAGTTCGCGGCAGCCTCCAGGGTGCCGGCTGACAATACATCATACAACACCATTCTCGATGTTGAGCCGGCGCACCTGATTCGCATGGCTGTGGGCGTGGGCTTCCGGCGGGCTCGGCTGCGGTATGCATACATGCTCCTCCGGGGCAAAAACCTGGAAACAGGGAAATTCTCTGAGGAGGTGCGCAACGAAAACCTGCAAATCTTCAAGGCTGCGCTGGAAAAGGTGATGAATCTGAACAACTGGCATGGGTTCCTCAACATCGTTGCCGAGGCAGGCTATGTCAGTGAAAAGCTGATTGCCTCCTCCAACGCGGTGGTCTTCAGCTATGTGCTGTACCTGATTGCCAAGTATGACTACAAGCTGGACGCGGCCCAGCTGAAAAGGTGCATCAGCAAATGGTTTTTCATGAGCACGATTACCTATTTCTACACCGGCTCCACGGAGAGCGAGGTGGAGAAGCAGTTTGCCGACCTGCGGGACATACACACCGCGGGGGAGTTTATCGCGTATATCGATGGGGTGATTGACACCCACTTTACCGATGACTATTTCAGCCTGACCCTGCCCAACGAGCTGAACAGCGCCGCTGCCATTTCGCCTGCCTGGTACGGCTATGTGGCTGCGCAAATCGTGCTGAATACCCCCATGCTGTTCAGCCATACGCCCCTGTCCAGATATTTCATTCTCGGCTCCAGCGGAACGAAGAACGCCATTGACAGGCACCACATTTTCCCGAAAAGCTACCTGACAGGCATTGGCTTCAGCAGCGACCGGGACAGAAATCAGATTGCAAACTTCACCTATCTGGACTATGCCACCAACATCGAAATATCCGACAGGGCGCCCCAGGAATATGTGGCCCGCTACCGCCGGATGCTCGGCGAGGATGCCTACCGCCAGGCCTGTGAGGAGCACGCGCTGCCGGGAAACTTTGAAGGCATGGACTATGTGACCTTCCTCCGCCAGCGCCGAACCCTGATGGCAAAGCGTGTGCAGAAGGCCTACCTGCGGCTGTGCCAGTGAGAAAACGGGGCTGCTGCCGGCACGGATGGAGCAGATAGACCGGAACGGCTGCACTGGCGAGCCGGTATTCTGCGATGGGTGCATATGAAAGGCGCGGGGATGCTTCGCGCCTTTTTTTGCGCCAGCAGGCAGGAAACAGCCGCTCTGGTGTAGAAAATACCAGGAAGAGAAGTCTTTCCATCCGGCGGTGCGGGCCTGGCGGCCTGCCCGAATAGCGCTGACGATTCATTCATCCGGCCTTGTGGCTGCAATTCATCATCATTCATCCGGAAACGGCGCGGAGGCTTTCAACGGCCGGCGGCGGAAAACCGATCAGGCTGAATAAACATAGGGAGGAAACTGACGTGAAAAAGATGACAGCAATGCTGCTGGCGCTGTGCTGCCTGCTGCTGGGCGGCCTTGCCCTGGCGGAGGAGGGCGCGGCGATGCCCACCGGCGATGCCCTGTGGCTGTGGGACGAGCTGAACGACAGCGCCTATGTGGAGGGTGCGCTGCAGGGCGATGTGACCGTACCCGCCAGCATTGACGGGCACGACACCGTTGCGCTGCACTTCAACGCCCTTTGCGACCAGAACAGCGTTACATCCCTGACCCTGCCGGAAGGCCTGCTTGCCCTGCAGGAAACTGCCGTGGCAAACATGACCGGCCTGCAGACCGTTGTGCTGAACGAGGGCCTGGAGGTTATCAGCGGCAGCAACTTCAACCGCTGCCCGGCGCTGACCAGCGTGACCGTTCCTGCCAGCGTGCGGCTGATTGACACATCCTTCCAGATGTGCGAAAGCCTGCGGGAGATCCGCTTCACCGGCGTATGTCCGACCTTTATCACGGATGCATTCACCTTCTACTGGCTGGCGGACGACTATGTTATCTATGTGCCGGACGACCAGTATGACGCCTATGCCGCCGCGCTGGCAGGCGTGAACGATGCGGTGGATCACCTGCAGCCCAGTGGGCAGAACGCCATTGCCTGCAATACTGCCGCTGCGGAGGAATGGTTCACCTTCGATGCCGCCACCGGCGCCATTACCGGCTATATCGCCAGGCATGCCTATGTGGAAATCCCCCGGAGCATTGGCGGCGTGGCGGTAAAGTCCATTGGGGAAGGCGCCCTGCGCCGGGATATGTACATTTATGGCCTGGTGCTGCCTGAGGGCCTGGAAACCGTGGGCAAGGGTGCCTTTGAGGAAGCGGAAAACATCCTTTACATCAAGCTGCCCTCCACCCTCAAAGCCGTGGAGGATGACGCCTTCAACAGCGTGCCCGGCACACGGATTGACTGGAGCGAAGGCCTGGAAACCATTGGCGCCCGGGCATTCAAGGACATTATGTCCACCGCGCTGACGCTGCCTGATTCTGTGAAAACCATTGGCGAAAGCGCCTTTGAGAGCACCTGGATTCAGGAGCTGCACCTGGGTGCGAACGTGGAGAGCATTGCCGCCCGCGCCTTTGCGGATTGCTCCCTGACCTACATGGCCTTTGACCTGTATGCACCCATCGACATGGCGGCGGACGCCTTCGCCGGCAACGATGCCCTGGCAGACCTTGACCTGCCCTGGGACTGCTCCCTGGAAAACCACGCAGCCTATGCTGAACGCTTCCGGGAGCTGCACCCGGCCTGCACCGTGTGGATTAACAATCCCCCGTCCCCCGATGTGGCAGAAACCCCTGAGACCGATGTGGCGATTACCACCTTTGAAAACGGCGTATGGACTGCCTACAGGGGCGAAAAGCCCAACCTGACCACCTGGGCGATATTTGACGACCATGACGTAACGGGCCTGGGCGATGGCGTGTTCCAGGGCAGCCAGACCATCCGCTCCTTCTACCCCCATCACTGCTTCTGGTTCACCACCATTGGCAATGAGGCCTTTGCAGATAGCACGGTGGAATATGTGGAGCTGTTTGGCTCCATCACCACCATTGGCAATGGCGCCTTCCGCAACTGCAGGAACATCACGGAGCTGACCCTGCCTGCCTCCCTGACCAGCATTGGCGCGGATGCGCTGGCAGGCTGCGACAACCTGCAGAAGCTGACCGTTCTGTGCGACCCGGCTGTCCTGCCCGATGGCCTGCTGGACGAGTGCTTTGCCCACACGGAAATCTATGCCGCGCCCAACGCCACCGCTGAGCAGGTGCGCCTGCTGAGCGAAAAGGCTCACCGCCCCTGGTATGCGCCTGTGGCCCGCCTTGGCGAAACCGTGAACGACCTGGTGGAAATGCCCTACGCCATGCAGCTGATTGACGACTACTGGTATGATACCGGGTATGCCCGCCTTGACCGCTACCAGGGCTACGAGCTGAACCTGTACCTGCCCCGGGAGGCGGAAGGCGTTACCCTGAACACCCTGGGCGGCGACATGATGGGCCGCTCCCGCGCCGGCGACAACTGCGACATGGAGCTGCCCGTGCGCTCCGTGGTCATCCCGGAAAACTACACCAACATCTACACCACCACCTTTGCCGGCTGTGAAACCCTGGAGACCATCATCTGCTATGCACCCCTGGAGGCTGTGCCCTACGGCATGTTCGAGGGCTGCACCAGCCTGCGGGAGGTTGTGTTTGTCAACGGTGTGCGCACGCTGGATGCTGGCGCCTTCAACGGCTGCACCAGCCTGGAAACCGTGTACGTTGGGCCTTATGTGGAGAACATTGCCGATGTGGCAGGCCAGATGAACCTCATTACCGATCCGGCGCTCATGCCCGATGTGGAAGCCCTGCTGGCTGCCGTGAAGAGCGACCCCATGCCCAAGCCTACCGCCGCACCCACTGCCGCGCCTGCTGCACCCGCTGGCGAAGCGGATGCCTACCTGGGCACCTGGAAGGCCGACACCCTGGAGATGGAAGGCGAAACCTACCCGGTGGGCGACATGGGTATGGAGATGTACCTGACCCTGAACGCCGATGGCACGGCGACCAGCTTTGACGGCGAATCCACCGCCACCGATACCTGGCACCTGGAAAACGGCACGGTGGTCATGACCGACATGGCCTTGCCCATGGACGCGGAAGGAAGGCTGTTCATGGAAATGGACGGCATGAAGCTGACCTTTGTGAAGGACGGCGATACACCCGCCGCACCCGCTGCACCTGATGCACCCGCTGCACCCGCTGGCGAAGCGGATGCCTACCTGGGCACCTGGAAGGCCGACACCCTGGAGATGGAAGGCGAAACCTACCCGGTGGGCGACATGGGTATGGAGATGTACCTGACCCTGAACGCCGATGGCACCGCCGAGAGCCGTGACACCGAGTCCAACGAAACCGGCGTCTGGGTGATGGAAAACGGTGTGATGGTGGTCGACGGCGTGCCTGTAACACTGGAGGCTGACGGTCGGCTGCTGATGGCGGATGAGGATTCCAGGCTGTTCTTTGTGAAGACCGATACTGCGCCTGCTGCGCCTGCTGAACCTGCTGCCAGCGCCCTGGACGTGAGCAGCCGGATGGACATCCGCTACACGGCGAAGAGCGCGGAGACCAACGGTGTAACCATGGATGCCTCCATGCTGGGCGCGGAATACTCCCTGACCTTCCACGCTGACGGCACTGCAGATTTCGTGATGGCAGGCACCCCGGTGCCTGGCCTGTCCTGGACGCAGGGTGAAGGCATCATCACCGTTGACTACTACGGCACACCCATGCAGGTTACACCCACCGGGGAAGGCTTCGACCTGAACTTCTTCGACAGCATGCTGCTGCACCTTGTTCCTGCTGAATAAGCACGGACGCCATGGGTGGTGAGCTGCCATTCATCGTGCATGGAACCAAATAAAAAATCGGCCCGCTGGCGCAATGGTCAGCGGGCCGATTTGATGTTTTTGTTAGACGGCGCCCTGGGCCAGCATGGCATCGGCAACCTTCAGGAAGCCGGCAATGTTGGCACCGGCAACATAGTCGCCGGGCGTGGCGTATTCGGCAGCAGCCTCTGCAACCTTGTTGAAGATGCCCACCATGATGCCCTGCAGCTTCTCGTCCACCTCTTCCACCGTCCAGCTCATGCGCATGCTGTTCTGGGACATTTCCAGGGCGGAGCAGGCCACGCCGCCGGCGTTGGCAGCCTTGCCGGGTGCAAACAGCACACCGGCCTTCTGGAAGGCCTCGGTGGCACCGATGGTGGAGGGCATGTTGGCACCCTCGCCCACGGCGATGACGCCATTGGCAATCAGCGCCTTGGCGGAATCCTCATTCAGCTCGTTCTGGGTGGCGCAGGGCAGTGCCAGCTGGCAGGGAATGGTCCAGATGCCGGAGCAGCCCTCGGTGTAGGTTGCGCCATCCACCCGCTGGACGTATTCCTTAATGCGCTTGCGCTCCACTTCCTTGATTTGCTTAATCACGTCCAGGTTCACGCCATTGGGGTCGTGAATGTAGCCGTTGGAGTCGCTCATGGCGACGACCTTGGCACCCATTTCGGTAATCTTCTCGGCAGCGTAGATAGCCACGTTGCCGGAGCCGGACACCACCACGGTCTTGCCGGCCACATCCTGGCCATTGGCCTGGAGCATGGCGCGGGTCAGGTAGCACAGGCCATAGCCGGTGGCCTGCTTGCGGCCCAGGGAGCCGCCCCAGGTCAGGCCTTTGCCGGTCAGCACGCCCTCGTACAGGCCGGTAATGCGCTTGTACTGCCCGTAGAAGTAGCCAATCTCCCGGGCACCCACGCCGATGTCACCGGCGGGAACGTCCTCATCGGCGCCGATGTACTTGTACAGCTCGGTCATGAAGCTCTGGCAGAAGCGCATAATTTCGTTGTCGCTCTTGCCCTTGGGGTCGAAGTCGGAGCCGCCCTTGCCGCCGCCAATGGGCAGGCCGGTCAGGCTGTTCTTCAGCACCTGCTCAAAGCCCAGGAACTTCAGAATGCTCTGGTTCACGGAGGGGTGCAGCCGCAGGCCACCCTTATACGGGCCGATGGCGCTGTTGAACTGCACACGGTAGCCACGGTTCACCTGCACCTTGCCGGCATCGTCCACCCACGGCACACGGAAGGTGATGATGCGCTCCGGCTCCACAAACCGCTCCAGCAGGCCCACGGCCTCATACTTTTCGGCATTGCGGTCGATAACAGGCTTCAAGGTGGTCAATATTTCTGTCGCAGCCTGAATAAACTCGGGCTCATGGGCGTAACGAACCTTCAGGCCGTCCAGCACTCTCTGCGCGTAATCACTCATGGGAAATCGCTCCTTTCAAGTTGCACAGTGTCCCTGTACGGCTTTTATTTTACAACCCCGGATGCAGGATAGCAACCCCCGTCCTGCATTCTTTTTGTTTTTCCAGAGGCGGCAGAGGGTGCGTTTCGTTCGCCGTGCCGGCGGGAGCCGGGGTGCGCAACGGGCGCAGGGCGACACGGAGAAGGGAGCGGGCGGTGCATTCCCTCATTACACAGCTACCAGACATCAAAAACCCGCCCGGACAATGCATCCAGGCGGGTTCTGCTTTGCTCAAAGGGACTTCACCGGGCCGTCCGAGGCCTTGTACCTGGGGTGACCGCCAATCACCATGCGGCTGGGCAGCAGGCTGCGTTTGGTGCAGCACTCAATCATCAGCTGAACGGTGGAGCGGAGCATGGTTTCATAATTGATGCGGAAGGAGGAGATTTCCGGCAGGGGAGCGTGGGTGGCAGGGTATTCGTCAAAGCCTACCACGGAGATGTCCTCCGGCACCCGGTAGCCGTGGGCCATCAGCTTTTCGATGAGCTTCTGGGCGGTTACGTCGCAGTTGCAGACGAAGGCTGTGGGCATCCTTTCCGGGAATTCCGGGGCGATGACCTCGCCATGCTCGTCCCGGTCGTTCAGGAGCCATTCGGGGTGCATGGGCAGGTTGTTGGTCAGCATTGCCCGGTAGTAGCCAAGAAACCTGTCCATAATGCTGCTGGTGAGGGATGTGCAGCCCACATAGGCAATATCCCTGTGTCCGTTCTTGATGAGGTGACTGGTCAGGCGGTAGGCGCCGTAGGTGTTGTCCCCCACCACGGCGGGAGCGCTGGCCCGATCGTCATAGAAATCCATGAACACAACAGGGGTGGATTGGGCTGTAATGGCGCGGATGTACGCTTTCTTCGGCTCGCCAAGGAGGATGAGCCCGTCCACATGGCGGCTGCGGATCAGGTTGGGCAGCTCCTGGGCCTGCTCTGCCTCCTCACTGAGAGTTTCCAGCAGGCAGAAGTGCCCGGCGTTGGTCAGCTCCTGCACCAGCATGGGTGCCAGCATGGAGTAGTAGGATTCCGGGTCGAAAAAGCGGACGGGAATCAGCACGCCAATGTCCAGGGCGTGGGCGGTCTGGCTGCGCTTGGTGCTCAGGTTAACATAGCCCATTTCGGCAGCGGTACGGGTAATACGCTCCCGCATTTCCTGGCTGACACCGGGGCTGCCGGAAAGCGCCTTGGACACGCTGACCGCGCTGACGCCAACCACCTTGGCAATGTCGCGCATGGTTGTGTTTCCCATTTCCCTCACCACCTTCATTGGTGAAAAATCTCTGTCGGAAATGATACCACTATCCGCCCTGTCCGTCAAGGTGCAGTTATCCCTTCACAGCGCCGTTGGTCATGCCGTTGTAAATCTGCTTCTGAAACAGGATAAAAATGATGAGAATCGGCAGGGTGCAGATCAGCACACCGGCGCAGATAATCTCATACTGGCTCTTGGTGGGCCCCAGGTAGGTGTACAGGGCGGTGGACACGGTTTTGTATTTGGATTTGTCCTGCAGGTACAGGTTGGCATTGTAATACTCATTGTAAATGCCAACGCCCTTCAGAATCATACAGGTCACCATGGCCGGGCGCAGCAGCGGCAGCAGAATGCGGAAGAACACGCCGTAATAGGTGCAGCCCTCGATAATGGCGGACTCGTCCAGGGCGGTAGGCAGGTTTTCAAAATACTGCAGAAGGATGTAGATGGAAATCACATCCGTGCCCGCCATCATGATGATGTATCCCACCAGGGAATTGACCAGGTTCAGGTTGGACATCATCTTGTAGATGGTCACCTGCATGGCCAGGCCGGGAATCAGGCTGGCCAGGGTGAAGGCATTGCGGATCAGCGTATTTCCGCGGAACTTGAACCTGTCCAGCACATAGGCCAGCATGCTGCCCAGCATGACGGAAATGAGGATGGTAATCAGCATGACGCCAATGGAGGTGATGAACCCCTGGCCAATGCCGGAATCGTTCCAGAAGTTGATGAAGTTTTCCAGGTTACCCCAGTTCTGCGGCGGCGCCACCTTGCTGGTCAGGCCAAACTCCTCCTTGGTTTTGAAGGCGGCAAACACGCAGCTCACCAAGGGCAGCAGGCATGCGAAGGAGGCGACAATCAGGGATAGATGCTTCAGGAATTTCAACACATAGGCCTTAAATGAACGCTCAACACCCATGTTACTGCACCTCCTTCTTTGCAGGCTTGGTTTCCGTGCTGCTGTTGCGGAACGCATACTTGAATACCAGCTTTTGAATCACCGTGCAAATGCAGATGATGAGCACCAGCACCACAGCCATGGCACAGGCCAGGCCGACCTTGTGGTCGATATGGGCGGTTTGGTGCATCTTAATGAAGTAGGTTGCGGTGCCGTTGGCGCCCATGGCGGCGATAACGTAGGGCGGCTCGAAGGCGCTGAGGGAGCCGGTGATGGAAAGAATCACGTTCAGGGTCAGCACGGTGGAAATGCTGGGGAGAATCACATAGCGGAACAGGTGCCACTTGTTTGCGCCATCGATGGCGGCGGCCTCATACAGGGTGGGATCCACACTCATAATCGCGCCGCAGAACAGCACCATGTTCTGCCCCATGTACTTCCACACGGAGGTCGCCACCAGCGACCAGTTGTTGATGCTCATGTCCCGCAGCCAGTAGGGCAGGCTTTCCTGCGGTATGCCAAAGAAGCCCAGCGCGGTATCCAGCACATAGCCGCGGGTGTAGAAAAACTTGAAGATAAAGCCAATGGCAATGGCGTTAACCAGGAAGGGGAAAAACATAGCGCCCTTGTAGAAGGCGGTAAATTTCGTTTTAAAGGAGAGGATGGTGGCGAAATACAGCGCCAGCGCAATCTGCACCAGGGCGCCCACCATGTAGTACAGGCTAACGCGGAAGGTGGAAAACAGCTCTTCCTTGGTGAAAACGCTGATGTAGTTTTTCAGCCCAACGAAGCCGCGGTTTTTCGTGTAGCTCATGTTGAAGAAGCTCCACTCCACCATCTTCACAAAGGGGTAGTAGGTGAACATAATCAAAAGGATAATGGGTACCACTGCAAAGGTGAAAATCACAATGCGCTTCTGGTTCTTCGGCACGGCGAACCAATCGCGGAAGGTCTTGCGGCCGCGGGGCTGCGGCACAGCGGGATTAACGGTTGACATGGCATGCGCTCCTTCCTTGTTGAAAACAGGAGGCTGGAGACGAACTCCAGCCTCCTGTGAGAGGTTTGCCAGGGTGAAACTTACTTAACCTCAACGTTGTGTTCAGCCTGAGCATCGCTCCAGGCCTCGTTCCAATCGGCCATGATGTCGTCGAAGCTCTTGTCGCCGTTGAAGGCATGCTCGATAATCTGCTGAATCTTGCTGTCGCCAGCGCGGTTCAGGTTCAGGCCGGAATCAGCGTTCAGGTCGTCGACCAGCTGCTGATCCAGGGCAGCGGCGTCGGGCAGAAGCTCAACACCGTCGAAGGCGGCGTACAGGTCGGGGTACTTGCCGTCCTTGTTGATCGGGGTGCCGCCCTCGTTGAAGGAGAAGCCGGACTCGTGGGTCATCCACTTGATGAACACCATGGTGCCAATCTGATCCTCGGCGGAGGCATACTTGTTGATGGCGTAGCAATAGTCAGCGCCGGCGGAGGCATACTGCTTGCCGTCCACGGAGATGGGGAAAGCCATGTAGCCGATGTCAGCGCCATTGGGGCCAGCCTCAACCATCTGGGAGAAAGCCCAGGAGCCCAGCACCATGCAGCCGATCTGGCCGTTGTTGATCATGCCCTTGCAGCCTTCCCAGTCGGTGGTGGTGTAGTCGTCCTCGATGAGGCCGGCAGCCACAGCATCGTACAGGATCTTGTACACGGCATAGGGGCCGGCGGCTTCGATCTTGTTGGAGAAGGGATCCTTCTCGGTCACGATGTCGTTGTTCATGAAGTTGCCATTGGCATTGGCAGCGCCGATGTAGGCATCCCAAGCGCCCATGGTCCAGCCAGCGGCGTAGTTGGTATACAGCGGGATAGCATCGGTGTTGGCCTTGATGGCCTGCAGCGCAGCGATGAACTCATCGGGGGTCTTGGGCAGCTCGGTCACGCCAGCCTTCTCGAACACAGCCTTGTTGTAAACAATGCCGTTGGCGTTGCCGGTGGAGGGCATGCCATACACCACGCCGTCAAAGGCCTTGGCGTCGATGAAGTTGTAGATGCCTTCCAGGGCTTCCACGGTGCCCAGGGGCGTGAAGTAGGTAGCGAACTCGCTGGCTTCCACCTGGGGAATGCCCAGCATGGTGCCCCAATCGTGGGAGCCGGTCAGGCGGGTCAGGCTATCCTGAGCATAGTCGGTAATGCCGTCGAACTCAACGGTGATGTTGGGATACACCTTGTTGAACTCAGCGATGTAGTTGGCCAGGGCGCCGCTGTTCACCAGGTCGGTGCGGTGGGTCAGCCATTTCACGTTGGCGGTCAGGTCGGTGTAGTCCTCGCCCAGCTTAATCTGGTCGATGGTGGGAACGGTCGCCTCGGCGGAAGCAAAGGACACCGCAGAGAGCGCCATCATCAGGCAGAGAACCAGAGACAGGAACTTCTTCATGTTGTAACCTCCTCTTGTTAAGTAAGTAGTTAGGTAACTACTGATTAACTATATTATAACCATGTTGTTTGTGGTTGTCAATCCCCCAATATATATATTTGTCCTTTTTATTTCACTTTTTGGCAAAAGAAAAATCCCGCTCCATACCATACCAAAGAGCGGGATTTTTAAGGGATGAAATCCCTTATGCAGGGTGCAGGGACAGCGTCCCTGCCGGGGCAGAGGGCAGCACCCATGGTTACTGGCGGAAGGACTCAATGCCGCGGAGAAGCTCCAGTTCGCGAACGTCGCGGACGGTGGTGTACATTTGCCGGGTCAGCACGGAGCCGGATCGGTAGAACAGGCACAGGAAGGGCACATCCTCCGCAAAGCGCTGCTGGATGTTCATCAGGGAGGCCTGGTAGCCGTCCCTGGTGGTCTGGGTGCGCAGATCCTTGCACAGGTTGGTCATATCATCGCTTTTGTACAGGCCATAATTGCCGGTGTTCCCCTTCATCAGCAGAAAGCCCGGATCGGGGCAGGGATCCATGGCGAAGGATACCAGCGCCAGGTCGAAGGAGGCGGCCTTCAGCTTTTCCTGTATCTGCGTCATGGTCATCACGGTTACCTTGGTGGAAATGCCCGCCTGGGCCAGCATGTCGGCAATCAGGTTGGCGGTTTCCACCCGCACGTTGTTGTCCGGCTCCTCGTAGACGTATATGCGCAGGTGCAGGTTTTCCTTTTCACCCTTGGCGTTCAGCCTGTCCAGAATGCCGTCCTCGTCGGAATCCTCCCAGCCTTCCTCCTCCAGCAGGGCCTTGGCGGCCTCCACATCGGTAACGAAATACTGGCTCAGGTTCTCGTTGTACATCCAAGTGCCGGGAATCATGGGTGTGTCCGTGCGCTCCACCATGCCCATGTACACCTGCCTGGCAATCTTGTCCGGGTCAATCAGGTACCGGAGCGCCTTGCGCATGTTCAGGGAATCCAGGGGGGAGAGCGCGTGGTTTATCAGCACGGTTTCCAGCTGGTTGGTGCGGTAGTCCAGGGCCAGGGAGGAGGTGCCGCTCTTGTGCTGGGCGGCGGCAATGGAGCGGGTGAAGGCCGTGTCCACCCGGGCGTACTCATAGCTTTCGATGACCGCGTTGGGCGAATCGTGCATGGTGACGGCGATTTCCTCCACCTGGGGGCGGGTCTGCCACCAGGAGTCGTTGACCTTCAGCCACATATAGCTGCCGGCGGAAAAATCGGAAATCACATAGGGGCCGGTGCCGGGCGGGTTGTCTGCCGCCACCCTGTCCGCAGGCAGGACGGGAAAGGTCATGGCATAGAGAACGCCCCAGTAGTTCCGCCCGGCGGCGGTTTTCACCACCACGGTGTAGTCACCGGAGGCGGAGATGCTTTTGACAAAGTATTTCAGGTTGCAGTAGTAGCCGGGATTCTGGGTGTTTTCCTCATTGGCCCGGTCGAGAATATACTGGGCGGTGGCAACCACGTCCCTGGCGGTCAGGGGTGTGCCATCGGAGAAGGTGATGTTCTTTCGGAGGGTGAATGTCCAGGTCTTGCCGCTGCCGGATTCCTCCCAGCTTTCGCACAGGCCCGGCTGGGGCAAATAATCATCGTCTATGGTGACAAGGCTTTCGTACACCAGGTCGTACAGGCTCATCATGTCCCGCTCCACGGGGTCCAGCGGCTGAATCAGTGTGGTTTTGGTGGATTGTATGCCCACCACCAGGCTGGTGCCCACATTGGAGGCCAGGGCGCTACCTGCCAGCAGGCACAGCAGCAGCGTAACCGGCAGGAGCCGTTTGATAAAAAAGCGCGTCGTAAATCGCATAGTCTCGTAACACTCTCCCTGCATAGGTTTTGGTGTCGGGATATGGGATGCTGTCCAGCGTCAGGCGCAGGCCGTCCGGGGACAAGGCCTTGTCGCCAAGCCAGGAGGTAACCTTGCTCTGCCCGGCGTGGTAGGCACTGGCCACGGTAACCGGGTCGCCCCGGAAAAGCCGGGAAAGATAACCCAGGTACCAGGTGCCATAGCGGATGTTCTGCTCCGCGTCCAGCATGCGCTCGAAGGAATAGGCGTCATCTTCCAGCTTGCCGGCAATCCACTGGGCAGTGTCGGGCATGAGCTGCATCAGGCCGCGGGCGCCAAGGTTGCTTTCCGCTGTGGTGCGGAAGGAGCTTTCGTTGAGGATGATGGCGGCAACGAAGGCGGGCTGTAGGTTGTTTTCGGCGGCGTACTGGTCAATCAAATCCGTGAAGTAAAGGGGGTGGGCATCCACCACCTTCTGGTGGGCGGCCTCGCGCTCTGCCTGGCGCTGGTACAGGTAGGCCTCCATCAGATTCTTGGCGGCGAAAAGAGCCAGGCACAGGATCAGCCCGGCAATGATGCCGGCGGTCATCCAGGTGGGCAGCTTGTCGGCCTCGGGCTTGCGGGGTGTCCGCCTGGGCCGGGCCATGGGCGCGGGCGCCTCCGGCGCGGCAGTGCGCGCCAGCAGCCCGGCAGAGGGTGCAACGCCTGTCTGCTGCTTGTAGCGGTCAGCCCTGCGATTCCGCTGGGGTGCTGGGGTGGGTGCTTGCATAGGGGGTCTCCTTCTCGTGAGCCAATGCCAGCTCCTGGGCGAAAAGGGCCGGGAGCATAGCCTTAGTGTAGTCCATGGAGCCGCTGGTGTCAATGACGATTTCCGCCCGGGCAGCCTTTTCATCGGCAGAAAGCTGGCTGCGCAGGCGGGCGAGGGCCTCCTCGCGGGTAAAGCCGTCGCGGGCCATGAGCCGCTGGAGCTGCACCTCCTGGGGCAGCCACACGCACCATACCCGATGACATAGGGCATCCATGCCTGTTTCAAACAGGAGGGGAACATCCAGCACGCAAACCTCTGCGCCGGCCTGCCGGGCTTGATGAATCTGCTGACGGGTCATGTCGATCACCAGGGGGTGAACAATGGCGTTGAGCTTCTCCCTTGCGGCATCGTCACCAAAGACCAGGGCGCCCAAGGCGCGGCGGTCAAGCGTTCCATCGGGGTGAAACACCTTATCCCCAAAGGTTTGGCGGATAGCGGGCAAGGCACAGCCGCCGGGGGCTGTAACCTGATGGGAAAGCTGATCCCCATCAATAATCGCAGCGCCCATGTCCCGCAAGACGGCGGCAACGGTGCTTTTCCCACAGGCGATGGAGCCTGTCAGGCCGATGATGCGCATGGTGTGTACCTCCATAGAACGAATCCGCGCAGGGAAACCCTGCACAAATGCAAAGCAGCCCGGCAGAGCATGCCGGGCAAAGGATTACTTGCGATCCCACAGCTTCCACAGGCCCAGGGCCGCGAGAAGCCGGGTAAAGGGGTTGCAGCCGCCTCGCCCGCGGCGCTTGCCAAAGATGATGGACAAAAGGAAAATGGTGAGAATCACCTTCCCCAGGCTAAAGCCGGTTTCCTTGTCCTCGCGGGTCACCCGGTCGATGGGGGAAGGCTCGTCCTCATGGAAAAGCCCGTTCAGCCGGTCGGAAAGCTCCTGGGCCCAGTCCACCTGGGTTTGCTGGGTTTGCCCGAAAAGGCCGCCCAGGTCGAGATTCTCGTCATAGACCTTGCCCAGCTCGTTGGCAAGGGCGGGAACATAGCGGCTGATGGCCTCATCGTATCGCTGGAGGAGGAATGCCTCCTCCAGGTAGGCGCTCAGCAGCTTATCCTGCACCTGGGTGGACAGGCAGCGGTTCACTTCATCGCCGCCAAAGGTGCCAAACTTATCCTCGCCCACCGCCAGCAGGAGCAGCAGGTCGTCCTCGTCCAGCTCCCAGTATTGGCGCAGGCCGTTGGCGTAGCTGGAAAGGGATGCGCCGTCCAGGAAGTCCACCGTAGCCACATAGAAGCGGATGGAGGTTTCGTTATCAACCTCCTTGGCGAAGGCAGCCAAGTCCTTCATGGTGGACTGGCTGAGAACGGCGGCAGCATCGGTCACGGCACCCTGCTTTTCGGGGTAGCGGGGTTCAGCGGAGGCCACGGTGCACAGGCACACAAGCACCAGCAGCAGAGAAAGGAGTCTCTTCATCAGTCGTCACCTCCTGCAGCAAGGGGCGACACGCCCAGCAGCATGGCCAGCCTGCCCGTGAGGGAGGAGGTGAGCCGGGTGTTGTAGTCCTCCATGATGGCGGCATAGGCAGTGGCGGCACCGGAGGTTTCGCTGAGGGTGCGGGTCAGGCTGGAAATGTATGCCTTGTCCCGGGCGCTGGCCTGGACAGAATCCAACACGGTCAGCTTTTCAGCCAGGCGCACAGCGGCGATAGAAATCGCATTATCAGCATCAGCCAGCTGAGCGGGGGTGGCGCTGTTGCCGCAAATGGTGTCGTAAGCGGTGCGCAGGGCGGCAACATCGGCGTCATCGGTCAGGTGCCGGGCGGCAACAACAGCCAGGTTGGCGGCATCCATGGCGCGCACCTGGAGGGAAGCGCCCAGCTCACCCGCCTCGGACAGGGCGGAAAGCGCCTCCTCCCGCTGGCTGTTCCACCCGCGAACCGCGCCAATGCCCACAGCCGCCACCACCATGGCGGCTACCAGCACCACGCAGAGTATGTTGGTTAACGTGTTCTTCATGCTATCCTCCTGCCAGAGGCTCTGCCTCTGGATTCCGGTCAAGGACACTGCCCTTGACAATCCTGCTTAAGGGCCTTCGCCCTTTATGAATCCCGAGCGGGACGGGCGCTTTTTGTCGCCAGTCAAGCGGGGAAACAGCGCTCCCGTGTCGCGGCGCGCCCACTGCGACCGTGACCCCTGCCTGACCGTACCCAGCCACGCATCAACGAAAGGGATTCTCAAGGGATGAAATCCCCTGAGCAGGGTGCAGGGACAGCGTCCCTGCCGGGAGGGCAAAGGGCAGAGCCCTCTGCCCCGTTCCTTACAGGTTGGTCTGAAGGAGCTTCTTCTTCAGGTCGGCCTCCATCTGGTAGAGGGTCTTTTCCGCCTCAATGCGCTGGGCGTGACCGTTCTGCTGGATGGTCATCACCTCGTTGATGGTATCGATCAGGCTCTGGTTGGTGCTGATGAGGGTCTCCATGTCGATAATGCCGCGCTCGGCCTCCCGGGCGGTTTCGATGGTGCCCATTTTCAGGGTTTCGGCGTTCTTGCGCAGCAGCTGGTTGGTCATGTCGGTCACAGCGGTCTGGGCCTGGAGCGCCTGCTGGGAGTGGTGCAGGCCCAGGGCAAGCACCATCTGGCTCTTCCACAGGGGCAGGGTGTTGGACAGGGTGGACTGGATGCGCTCCACCAGCAGGCTGTTGTTGTTCTGCAACAGGCGAATCTGGGGAGCCATCTGCATGGATACCTGGCGGGTCAGCTTCAGGTCGTGGAGTTTCTTTTCAAAGCGGTCGCACTGGGCAGCCAGGTCGTTGGCCTTCTGGGCGTCCATGGCATCGCCGGACTTGGCGGCGGCCTCGGTCAGTTCCTTCAGCTCGCCCTCCCGCACACGGGCCAGCTTTTCGTCGCCAGCGATGATGTACAGGGTCAGCTGGTGAAAATACTCGCTGTTCTTGTCGTACAGCCGGTCGAACATGGCAACGTCCTTCAGCAGCTGGGCCTGATGGTTTTCCAGGGAAGAGGCGATGGTCTCCACATTGGTGCTCACCTTGTTGAAGCTGGCCTTCATCCGCTCCACACGGTCCTCCGCCTTGGAGAAGAGCTTCATGATTCCCTTGGGCTCCTCGGTGTCCTTTTCAAAGCCCTTCAGCTCGGTTACCAGGTTCACCAGCATGTCGCCCACCTCGCCGGAATCCTGGGTTTTCACGGCTTCCAGGGCGGTGTCGGAAAAATCGGCAATGTTCTTCTGGGCATCGGCGCCGAAGAGCAGCACATGGTCGGGGTTGGTCACGTCCAGCTTGGTGAGGAAATCCTCAATGGCCTGGCGCTCGGCAGGGGTCAGCTGGCTATCGTCCAGGCGGGGAGCCTGGGCAGGCGCGGCGGGCGTCTCCTGGATGGAGGATGCCGCCTCCGGCGCGGCAGGCGCTTCAGGGGCCAGGGACAGCAGGGGAGAATGATTGGTTTCGCTCATGAGAGGTTCCTCCTATCGGTTATTTTTGTTGGCTGCGGCTGTAAAAGGAAACAAAGTCGTCATCCCTGGCGGAGGGAGCATCCATAACGGGCGCACCCTTCTGCATCTGGGCGGAGGCGGCGGTAGCAGCCTTTGCGCCGCCCAATTCGCCCTGGGTAAAGCCGTCACGCTTGAGCATCTGCTCCAGCACGTCAATGTCGGTGGTCACGTCCAGCAGGGTATCCTTGTACAGGTTATCCAGCTGCTTCTGGCAGGCGGTCAGCACCATGCCCATGCCGCGAATCAGCGTGGAGCGGGCCTCCGCCATATCGGCAGCGGAAACGCCCCGCTGCTCCATGGTGCGGTAGCTGCCAAGCATTTTCAGGGTGGTGGGCAGGTAGTAGTTCATAAACTTGCGTATCTGCCCGGCCTTCTGGGGCTGCTCGGCCACCGTGCGGAAAATCTGCACGCACAGGTGCTCCAGCTCGTCCATCTGGGTGGAGAGCACCTGGTCGGGAATGGCATCGTTTTCGGCGCGAATCTGGTGCAGCATCTGCTGTCCCTTGGCGATCACGCTATCGGCTGCTTCATCTCCGGAAAGGGGCAGCTCCTCCACGGCCTTCTGGGCGGCCTTTTTCTTTTCGTCCTGCTTGTTATGGGTGGTCAAATCCAGGCCGGAGGCCATGATGCTGATGACCTTTCCCGCCAGGATGGCAAGCCCGGCACAGATGAGAAAATCGCTGATGCGGAAAAGGGGAAACACCCCGGAGTATAGCAGGGCCACCACACCGCCGGTGATCAGCCCGGCCTTAAAGCCCTTGTTCTTCTGCTTGGTTTTCTTCCTGGCGCTCATTGGCAGCATCCATTCCTTTCATTGCCTGGGGAACAGGCTGGTACCATTATATCACAGTTCGCCGCCGGTGAAAAGGGCGCAGCATGAGAATTTGATGAGGAAAGGATAAGAATACACCGGCGGAACACCGCATACATTCCACCGAACGGAAGGAGGAAGCTCAGGATGGATATGCATGCAATGAAGGAGAATATACAGCTGGAGCAGCCCACAGGCCGCGCCCGGGGCCAGGCCGTGGTGGCGGGGGAAATCACCCTGCCCGGCGGATTACGGGAGGAGGCACGGGTTCTCCATGCAGGCGGCATGGTGGTGGTGGACGGCGTGGAGGCCATGCAGGACAGGGTGTCCATTACGGGCAAGGTGGTGTTCCACGCCCTGTACACCCAGGGGGATCACACCCGGGTCAACGGCATGGAGGCCACCGCAGACTTTACCCACATGCTGGATATGCTAGGCGCCCAGCCGCGAAACCTGTGCCGGGCCGAGGGTGCCGTGGAGCATGTGGAGGCCACAGCCACAGGCGGCAGGCTGGCGCTGAAGGCCATTGTGCGGCTGTGGGGCAGCGCCATCAGCCAGCAGCCGGTGGAGGCGGTGACGGGCATTGCGGGTGTGGAAGGCATTGAGAGCCGGGCCAGGGAGGCACAGATCAAGCGCACCGTGGGCACCGGGGCGGACGAAACCCTGCTCCGGGAGGAATTTGCCCTGCCGGAGGGACTGGACATACGGGACACGCTGTACGCCACGGCAACAGCCCGGGTGGAGGAAATCACCGGTGGCCTGGGGCGCTGCGGACTGACAGGCCGGGTGGAGCTGGAGGCCGTTCACGCCAGCGACATGCCTGGCAAGCCGGTGGTGATCACACGGCACAGCATCCCCTTCGACCATGTGGTGGAGCTGAACAGCCAGGCGGGCGACAGCCTGCAGGGTACCGCCGCGGTGAAGGATGTGGCTGTTGCCAGCCAGGATGCAGGCGATGGCGCGCGCACCCTGCGGGCAGAGGTGCTGCTGGGCTTGCAGGGCCAGGCGGACAAGACGGAGAGCATCACCCTGCTGGACGATGCCTACACCACCACCGGCGATGACCTGCGCCTGTCCAGCCGCCAGGTGCTGTGCCGGGTGGAGGACAGCCATCAGCAGGCGGCGGAAAGCGGCAAAACCATGCTGCTCCTGCCGGAGGGCAGCCAACCGGTGCGCAGCGTGCTGTGTGCGTTTGCCACGCCGGTAACCACCGGGCGGGAGCAGATTGGCGGGCGGCTGACGGTGGAGGGTGTGCTGGAGGTATCCCTTCTGTACATGACGGACGATGGTCAGGAGCCTGCGGCAGCCTTTTTGGAGGAGCCGTTCCGCATGACCTTTGCCGCCCAGGCCGGTGAGGAGGACTTTATCACCCTGTCCTGCGGGGATGTGGATGCGGTTGCCATCACCAGCGACAGGGTGGAACTGCGGTATGTGATGCACCTGTGCATCAGCGGCACCCAGGCCCGGGAACTGCGCCTGGTGACGGATGCGCTGCCCGTGCCCGCCGGCCCCGGGGATGGGAGCATTGTGCTCTATTTCACCCAGCCCGGTGAAAGCCTGTGGGACATTGCCCGGCGCTATCGCGTGCCGGAAGCCAGCCTGCGGGAGCTGAACCCGGAGCTGACCGAGGAGCCCAAGCCCGGGCAAGGCGTGGTGGTATGGAGAAGGATGGCATAAAAAACCCATGCCGGGTAGGCATGGGGGTGCGTGTCGAAAAAGTGGCAGAGCCAGTATGTATGATGTTAAGGAAGGATCTATCCTTCTAATACATCATGGCTGCGGTTCGTTTTGTGGTGAATGGAAGCAGTTATGAGGAAAGGAGAAGCATCCCACCTGTAACTGTTTCCTGAACTGCGAAAGGAGCTGCACACATGAACACCGAGCATGAATCCAACATGACTATCCCCTGCGTCAAATTGGGCGACTGCGACTTTCCCAGCTTTGCTTTACCGCTGGACGCTGGTGACATCGGTTTCTGGGGCGGCGACGCAGGGCGTTCTTACGGGAACACCGCTCCATCACGTTCAACCAGCTGGTACTGTCCGGTGAGCTATTCAAGCACCTTGCACTGTTCAATCAGGAAGTCACTGAGCGTCTGAAAAGCCTTATTCAGACCATGAAGGTATTCTATCAATTCTTTTCTGACAGAATTTCGCGCAAATCACCAAAGACATTCAAATGCCACTTTGCGCGCATATCACTGTAAGCATCACCGATAGCTGCACAGTCAAAGCTGCCAGCGACTGCTGCTTCCACTCCTGCATGGGCGTCCTCTACCACAAGGCAAGATGCAGGCGGAAGTCCCAGCATGTCCGCAGCTGCCAGAAATACCTCCGGATGCGGCTTGGAGTGCGTAATGCAGTTGCCATCTGCAACAGCATCGAAAAAGCCTGTAAGGCCGATCCGCTCCAGAATGAAGGGGGTGTTCCTGCTGGAAGAACCAATGGCAAGCTTTAATCCCTTTTCCCGCAGCGTAAACAATGTCTTTCGTACGTCTTCACTGAGATCCGCCGGAGACATTTTGTTCAGCAGCGTACGGTAGAGAGCATTCTTCTCCTCCGCAAAGGCTGCCTTCTCCTCCGCTGTGTAAGTTGTCACACTCTTTTCCAGGACGATCTCCAGGCTCTCCATTCGGCTCACGCCACGCAGACGGTTGTTGATCTGCCGGTCAAAGGGAATACCGAGGCGAAGCGCCAGCGTCTTCCACGCCCAATAATGATATTCGTCCGTGGAGCAGATCACGCCGTCAAGATCGAAAATGATGCCCTGATAGCTCACTCCTGCGCCACCTCCTCATCCGCGAAGCGGATATTCTCCCCGTTGTAGAGGCTGGCCTCGTACACGATCTGGTCGAAGCTGATGATTTTCTCGTCGAGAATCATCAATCCGCTGATGGTCACATTGTCGATCTGGCTGCTTTCATCATTGGACCAGATGCGGATGGAGGGCTTCTTGCCGGAAAGCACCTGCACATTGTGGATGGTCACACCATCGATTGTGCCGCGGATGATGCTGGCTGACCACTGGGATTCGGTCGTTGTGAAATCAATGAGGTAGGGCGTGCCGTCACCCTCGCCCATCTGCGCGTCCTCCACGATGATATGCTCAAAGGTGACGTTGCGCACCGCCGCCTGGTCGCTGTTGTGAATGGAAATGACCGGCTTGTGGAAATTGTGGAGCACCGTGATGTTGCGGAAGGCGATATCCTCGATCACCCTGGCGCGGGTTTCATAGCCAATCTCGCAGCTCTGGGCAAGGTCAGTCCAGATGGTGCAGCCGTCAAAGGTGATGCCGCTCACATCCCCGTTGTAGCCCTTGACAACGAGGGAGTCATCCCATGAGCGGACAAAGCTGTTCGTCACGGTGATGCTGTGGCAGTTCTGGAAGGTGAAGCCGTCGCTGTTGCTTCGGGCACTGACGATTTTCACGTTGTCAATGGTCGCGTCCTTGCACTTAAGGAGGTTGACGGTCCATGCAGAGGGATCGAGGATGGTAATATCACGGATGGTGAAATTGCTGCAGTTCGTCAGACTGATGGGGACAATGGTATCCTCATAGCGGTCGTAGATGCTGCCGCAGATCACGCCATGACCGGCGATGGTGAAGTTTTTGCCCAGCCCGCAGAAAATTTGCCCATAGATGATGCAGCCCTCATCCAGATAGATCGTTTCGTTGCTGCGGGGTGTGATGATCACGTCCTTGTACACGCCAGGACCGTAATACTTGACCCCGGGGGTGTTTTCATCGGGCTTATCGGCATCCGGCTCATCCACGAACAGGTGCAGCGCGCCCTGCACCTGGCCGTTGTACTCGATGGTCAGGTTTGCAGGATTCTCCAGGGTGAAGCATACCTTGCCGTCACGGATTTCCGGCTCGATGCCCAGTGCCAGCGGCCGAACAACGGCAGACTCCACTTGCACATCCGGAAAATCGATCGCTACCTCACAGCTGCCCTCGCAGGTGGCGATAGCAACAGGCGTGGTGGACAGGGCGGGCCGTTCCGTCCAGTACCGCTGATGGCTAACGGCTGTCTCATAGATGGTCGTGATCTCCTGACCGTTCAGCCAGACGCGGCAGGAGGGCGCTGCGTCAACGATGCTTTCGCCCGCAGCGTTTGACAGAATCAGGCACGCAAGCATTATCAGGAGGATCAGCGCTCTTTTCATGCTGTGATCTCCTTCCATTCGCCATACAGCCTGATCCGGGCGTGAGTGCCCTCCAGCATGGACAGCTTACAGCCATTGTCGGTCATATGAACCCGAACCACACCGTCACCGGCAAGGAAGCGGAAGGAATAGCTCTGCCAGCCCTCTGGCAAATGAGGCGCGATGCAGACCGTATCGCCCTCGGTGTACAGACCGCCAAAGCCATATACGATGGTTACCCATGCAGCCGCGATGCTGGTCAGATGAAGACCCTCGGTGGTGTTGCGGTTGTAGTTGTCCAGATCCATGCGCGTGGCGAAGCTGAAGAAGTCCGCAGCCGCCTTGTCGCGCCCAAGGCGCTGGGCAAGGATGGCATGGATGGAGGGCGAAAGGGAGCTTTCATGAATGCAGCGGGGTTCATAGTAATCATAATTGGCCTGCAGCTGCCTGGTGGAGAAATCCTCCGGGTGCAGGAACATGGCCATAAGCACATCCGGCTGCTTGATCATATCCGTGCGGTAGATGCGGTCATAGCTCCAGTGCTCGTAAAGCGGGAACTCGCTGACCGGGATGGCATGGATATCAATATGAGGCAGGGTGAAATAGCCGTCATGCTGCTCGATCACGCCATCCTCAGTTTCGTGGATGATGATGTGGTCGCAGATGGACTGCCATTCCGCCCGCTCCTCGGGTGTGGCATAGTCGTCCGGGTTCTCCACCCGGGCAAGCACGTTCAGTGTGTCCCGCAGGGTCTTGCCGCCCATGTAGTTGGTGTAGAAGTTGTTGTTGACCATCATGTGGAACTCATCCGGGCCCATCACGCCCCAGAAGCCAAAGCCTGTATGATCTGCATTCCAACCGCCGCGGGACACCACATAACGGCTGATCTCCGCCAGCATTTCAATGCCTTCGTGCAGCAGGAACGCCTCGTCGCCAGTCAGTTCGGCATATAACATGATCGCATAGGCTACCGCAGTAGAGGGCTGCATCTGCAGGCTCGCGTGCTGCCACAGGTTGCAGGCTTCGTAGCCATTGAGGGTTGCGATGGGATAGCACGCGCCCTGGCAGTCCAGCTCTGTGGCGCGTTTTTTTGCCTGCTCCAGGGTGTTGTAGCGGAACATCAGCAGGCTTCGAGCAGCCTGACGGTCATTGAGCAGGTAATAAGGAAGGCAGTAGGTCTCGCTGTCCCAGAAGGCATGGCCGTTATAGGCTTCGCCGGTCAGTCCCTTTGCGCCGATGTTGTGATGGACGTCCAGGCCACGATAGGTCTGGTGCAGCTGGAACAGGCAGTAGCGGATGCCCTGCTGATTCAGCTCGTCGCCCTCTATCTCCACATCGGAAAGCTGCCAGAAGCGTGCCCAGTGCGCGGCATTCTGAGCCAGCAGCGTCTCAAAGGAGGGCACTTCATCCAGCTTTTCCAGGGACATCTTGCCATCCGGATTCACATCGTTGCGGATGCGGCGCACGATGGTGACAGGCTCATGTGCCTTGAGGGCAAGAGACAACCGTGCACCGGTGCGGCGCTCTTCCTGCAGGGCATGTGCGGGCGCATCCGTGTCGATGGAGAACAGATACTCCACCGTCTGATCCGTTGTGGCAGTCTTGTAACGAACGCCATAGCGAAGGCCGTCCTGCATCTCACCGAGCTTCTGCCACTGGCACTGCCCATTGCCCTGATGACACACACCGCCGTCTACCGCCAGCTCCATGGGCAATTCGGCATCCCTGTCTGCCGTCAGGGTGATCCTCTGTGCTGCACAACGGTAGGAATCCATCCCCAGCAGACGCTCGAAGGTCAGGGTCAGCCTGCCGCCATCAGGCAGCGCTGTGGTGTAGCTGCGACTCATCAGCCCCGTGCGAAGATCCAGCACGCGGGTGAATTCAGTGGCAGAAGCGTCCAGCTGGATGCGGTGCTCCCGCTGAAACAGACGCACATGCAGGAAGTCGGCGGCACAGACCATATGATGCGTCCGTTTGACGATGCCCTTGTAGCCACCAGGGCCTGGATCTCTGCCCCATTCGTATACGCCGCCGAAGTAGCTGCCCAGCAGGCTGGGCGCCGCCGCGGCCTCTTCAGCGTAGCCGCGAACACCCACAAATTCATTCGCCAGCGAGAAAATAGACTCGCCGACAAGGTTTTTCTCAGGAGTCCATGCCGTTTCTACGATCCGCCATGGCTCGCACTCGTATATCCGGTCTGCATTTTTTCCCATATCATGTACCTCCTTCAGTATCGGTCAGCAGGAAGAAAGCAGCTCCAGCACCGCCCCGAAGAGCGACTCCGGCAGCGACAGCATGTGCAGCTGCGCGAGGAAGCAGCTATGGTCCTGGTACCTGCGCGCCATTCGCATCACTTCATCCTTTTGATCAAAGGGGATCTGTGCAGGCATAAGCAGCGCGTCAAGACGCTCATGCCAGTCAGGTGCAGGCGCAGAGGTATCGCATGTCCAGCGCAGCACCGCTCCGTGAGCAGCGTCCGTCTCCAGCGTCAGCAGCAGCGCACGTCGCTCCGGAGCATAGGTCATTTCATACGGGCAGCTGCTCTCCTGCGGCGCTGCATTTGCGAAGCCGTTCATCTCCAATATGTAGCGGCGATTCTGCGGAATGAGGGACGCATCGCCCTTCACAGGCAGGATCTCAACCGTTACACCATCCTGAACACACAGTCGAATATGTGTTGCAGCATGGCTGTACGCCGAATCAGCGGGAAGATGGCCGTTTTCCTCGATCATCTCCGCCTCGCCATCCGCGCCGGTAAAGACGCGCAGCAGCACTGTCTCAGGCAGGGACACGCCATTGCCCGGAACCTCCGCACCGTCCATCGGGATGATCGTTCCCGCCTTGACCAGCACCGGCATGTTCTCCAGCGGGCGATACATCCGCAGCAGGCGGCTGCCCTTGTACCGCATACCGGTGAAGAAATCTGTCCACACGCCCTCAGGCAGATACGCGTCTGTTCCCGCAAGCTTCGAGACCGGATCAGCGGGCTGGATGACCGGGCTGACGATCATACCATCACCCAGCAAATACTGATGCTTGCAGGCTTGATACAGCAGCTTCTCCTCCGGATAGTCGTAGTACATGGGGCGCAGCAGGGCGCTGCGGCTGCGGCTGGATATCAGATTCTGCGTATACAGCCACGGGAGCAGCTGATGACGCAGCCGCAGGTACTTCTTCATGACCGCCTGCGCCTCTGCCGGATATTGCCACGGCTCCTTGCGCATGAAGCGGCTGGTAGACGAGTGCAGGCGCATGATGGGCGAGAACACGCCGAATTGCAGCCAGCGCACCGCCAACTCGTCATCCTTGGTGCCGTGCATGTGACCGCCAATATCGTGGCTCCACCAGGTGTAGGCAATGTTCGCTGCTGTTGCAGTAAAGTAGGGCTGGAACGCCAGTGAATCCCAGGTGGCGCAAGTGTCGCCGGAGAAGCCCACGGGATAACGGTGGCTGCCCGGGCCGCCGAAGCGGGAGAGAATCAGCCCGGGGCGCCCGGTTTCCAGCGCATGCTGATAGCGGGTGTGGTTGAGCACGAAGAGCGGATCCATGCCCGGATCGCTGCTGCCGCCCTGCTGCTGCCAATCGATCCACCAGAAATCCACGCCTGCCGCCTCATGGGACGCCATGACGCTTTTTTCGAAGGCCCGGCGGAACTTTTCATCCGCTGCGTCGAAGGGGAAGGGCTTCTCCGACGCGGGGTCTTCGCCCATGGCCAGCGCCATCTGCGGGTACATCTCCTCGCAGGCGCGCACGCCGTCCGCCGGGTGGTCGTTCAGCGTCACAGCGAGACCGTGCTCATGCAGCCATGCCAGCAGCTTCTCCGGTTCAGGGAACTTCTCCCTGTCCCAGGTGTAGCCTGTCCAGCCCGTGCCATGGCGGGGATCGATGTCCGTCACATGCCAGTTCATATCCAGCACGGACACAGACAGCGGCACGCCCTCTTTTTCAAAGCGCTCCATGAGCGCCTGATAGCTCTCCTGCGTGTAGGGGTAGAAGCGGCTCCACCAGTTGCCCAGCGCAAAGCGTGGAACAGGCGGCACGCTGCCGGAGAGGGTCAGGTAGTCCCGCAGGCAGGCCTGATAGTCATGCCCGTAGGCGAAGAGGTACAAATCCTCTCCATGGGCCTTCGCGGGCAGGAGGTTTCCGTCCTCATCCATGAGCATGGAACGGCTGTCATCCAGCACCGCATAGCCCTTTGCGGACATGAGTCCGTCCCCCAGGGGGATAGCCCCGTCCGCCTCATCCAGCGTGCGGGCCGTGCCGCCAAGGGTATCAGCGGGATCACCATAGTGCCAGATGCTGGCATAGTAGGAATACGAGCCCTTGAGCGTGACAGACAAGCCGGTGATGGAGAAGGGCGCTTTGTCATACACGAGCCGCAGGGACTTCGTTTCGACAATCAGCTGCCCCGCCGTGTCCGTCACGGTAAATTCCGGCACGGGGAACTCGCGGCACAGCGCCATCTGCGTCGCCGTATCGCAGAATGCCCCATCCTTCTCATATTCCAGGCGGAGCAGGCGGTCGGTCAGGACGGTGATGCGGTAGCTTCCGCCGCGAATGACGGCTTCCGGATGAGCCAGCGGACGGACCGGCCATATATCTGTCACTTTCATTTCTGCACCTCTTCTGAAAAGGGGCTGCTACACGGATGCAGCAGCCCCAGAGTCATGTGAACATTACATCAGAGTATTAGTTAGATTACTCACCGATGTACTTGGCGTAGGCGTCAAGGTGAATCTGGATCAGGTTTTCCACGCCCATTTTCTTCAGCTGATCGATGTAAGCGTCCCATTCCTCGTCAATGCCGCCATCGGTAACCCAGTGCGCATACTGCTGGTTCACGTAGTTGATGATGTCGGGGCTCAGGAAGCCCATCTCGTCCAGCTGCTCGGCAGTGTAGGCCACAACGGGGAAGGTGTCGCGGGCGTAGGCAGCGTTCACAGCGTCGTCAGCCAGCTTGATGCCGTCGCCCTCGGTGGTGGGCAGGATGACCTTGCTCTCAAACTCTTCGCTCATGTACTTGGGGCCATGATCGCGGAAGGAGAAGGTCCAGCAGGAGGTATCCAGGTTGATGCCGGAGTCAGCGGTGGGCAGAAGCACTTCGTAGGTGCCGTTCTCATTCTTGGCGATCTTGCCGTCGCCGATGGAGCCGTAGTAGGTCTGCAGAGAGGCCTCGTCGGTGTAGAACTGGTCAGCCCAGGTCAGCAGCTTGCCAACGTCCTTGCAGTTCTTGGTAATGACCAGCTCATTCTTGCCGTAGTTCAGGTAGGTGGGGTCAGACTCGACATAGCGCACGCCATCGGGGCCGGCAACGGCTTCCATAACGACGTAATCCTTGGCGTTGCCCAGCAGTTCAGCGTCAGCAGTCCAGCCGAAGACGATGCCGGTACGGGGGCCAGCGGTGGTGTCCTGGATCTTGGCGCGGACCATGTCAGCGGTCTGGGTGAAGTGCTCGGGATCCAGCGCGTCGCGGACGTACAGGTCATGCGCCCACTTCACGGCTTCCTTGTAGTTCTCGGCCATGGGAACGAAGTAGGGCTGGCCCTCAGCGTTCATGCCCATCATGTTGCCGGCACGGCTGGCCTGCACGCCGAAGGGCAGCAGCAGGTTGTTCAGGTCAAAGCCCAGGGAGGAAGCGGCAATGTAGCCATAGCGGCCCTCGCCGGACTGGGAGAAGGCAACCAGGGTATCAGCCAGCTCGGTGTAGGTGGTGGGCACGGGCAGGTTCAGCTCTTCCAGCCAAACCTTGTTGATGTACATTTCGTTGGCAGTGATGGGGCGCATGGGCAGCTTCTTGGGCAGAGACCAAATGTTGCCTTCAGCGTCGGTGCACAGCGCCTTCATGGCCGGATCGCTATCGAAGATCGCGGTCAGGTTGGGCATGTACTGCGGGATCAGCTCGCTCAGCTCAACGAAGTACTCGGTGTTGGGGATGATGTCGCCGTCGGTCAGGCTGATGGAGCCGAAGAAGGCGTCCGGCAGCGCTTCCAGACCGCTGGCCAGCATCAGGGACTTCTGATCGCCCCATGTGGCGTTGTAGTAGGGCTGCCACTCGATGGTGACGCCTGTCTTTGCGCCAATCTCGTTCAGGAAAGCAGTCTGGGTGAAGTCAACGCCCCAGGTCTCGGTCCAACGGACGACCGCGACGGTGAAGGTTGCGTCTTCCTCAGCAGTTGCGGCGGAGCACATGCCCATCAGCATGCACACAGCCAGTACCAGGGACAGCAGGTTACGCAGGTTCTTCATGAATTTCCCTCCATTTGTTTATTGATCATCGCCGGTAATCTCCGGCGCTGATTGCACATTGGTTGGTGCAGGCATCATCCCTTGAGTGCGCCGATCATCACGCCCTGATTGAAGTACTTCTGCACAAACGGGTACATGCACATGATCGGCAGGGAGGATACGACGATCGCACCGTATTTGATGAGGTTTGCTTTGCGGTTGACTTCAGCCGCAGCAGATCCGGTCATGGCGGAGGCCGCCATCTCGTTGTTGATGAGGATGTTGCGCATCACCAGCTGCAAAGGATAACGATCCGGGCTGCGCAGATAGATCATGGCGTTGAAGTAGCTGTTCCAGTGGCCGACAGCGGCCCACAACGCGATAACCGCGATGATCGCCTTGCTCAGCGGCAGCACGATGGTGAAGAAATACCGCAGGTTGCCGCAGCCGTCGATCTGGGCTGCATCCCACAGTTCACCGGGCAGGCTGGTATTGAAGAAGGTACGCGCCACAATGATATAGTACGCGATGACCGAGAACGGCAGCACCATTACCGTGAAGGTATCCAGCATATGGAACCAGTTATTAATGATGATGAAGGTGGGAATCAGGCCGCCGCCGAAGAACATCGGAAAGACGAAGAACACTGTGAATACCCCCCGGCCTACCAGATCCTTGCGGGAAAGCGCATAAGCGACGGGGATGTTGACTGCCAGCATGATCAGCGTACCGGCAATGGTGTACAGAATCGTGTTGCCATAGCCGATCCACAGGTTCCTCATGGAGATCAGGTGCTCGTAGCCTTCCAGCGTGATTCCGCGCGGAAGGAAGAGAATCTCGCCCTTGGCCACCAGATTCGGGTCGCTGATGGAGGCAATGAGGATGAAGTACATCGGATACAGCGCCAGCAGTGTCATCACAATGGCAATGCCGTAGATGATGAAGTCAAACACGCGGTCGCTCTTGAGCTTGCGCACATGCTTGGCATGGGTGACAGTTGCAGCAGTCATGTCATTCTCCTTCTTTCCATCAGAACAGTGAGGTGTCGCCCATCTTCTTGGCGATGAAGTTCACAGACAACAGCAGGATAAAGTTCACGACATTGTTGAACAGGCCAATGGCTGCCGAGTAGCTGTACTGATTACTCTTCAGGCCCATCTTGTACACATAGGTGGAGATGATTTCACTCGCGCCGATGTTCAGATCGTTCTGGAGCAGATAGACTTTTTCAAAGCCAACGCTCATCACACTGCCGGTGCGGAGGATGAACAGGGTGATCGCCGTGGGAATCAGCATCGGAATATCAATGTAACGCATCTTCTGCCATTTGTTTGCGCCGTCCACCACAGCAGCTTCGTAGAGCTGCGGGTCAACTGCGGATAGTGCAGCGATGTACATGATGGAGTCCCATCCAACGTGCTGCCATGCCTCCGTCCAGACATAGATGGAGGAGAATGCATCTGCGTTGCCCATCAGATCGCCTGTTTTAATGCCAATAAGGGAACACAGCCTGGGGATCACACCGGAGGAGGGTGACAGGAACAGGATGATCATGCCGCACATGACCACGGTAGAGATGAAGTGCGGCAGATAGGTGGACACCTGGAAGAACTTCTTGAACCGCTTGGCGTACATCTGATTGCACATCAGTGCGATCACAATGGGCAGCGGGAAGGTGACGGCGATGGTGTAAAGGCTGATGACCAGCGTATTGATGATCGTGTTGCTGAACATATAGGAAGAGAAGTAGCGTTCAAAATACTTGAACCCTGCCCACTTGCTTCCCATGATACCCAGCGCCGGACGGAAGTCCTTGAACGCGATGACCACACCATACATCGGCAGGTAGGTGAAGCAGATGAAGATCACGATGGCAGGAACCATCAGCAGGTACAAGCCCCAGTTTCTCCTGATTCTCAGCCATAAGGTGCTTCCGCTTGATCGATAATTCCTGACCATGACCGTCTCTCCTTTTCTTCGTCTCCCCGCAGGTGATGTCAGCTTGTTGTAGTATCCCTAATCGGTTTTTCCGAAAAAGATGTAACGTTAAACTTGTTATAAATGGGTTAACGTGTTCCATTTCGGTATTGGTTTATCGCTAAACTTCATCTCTCGTTTATAGTATAACGTTACACTTCCTGTTTGTCAAGTGTTTTTTTCATGAATTTTTTCAGTATCATGTCTATTCGCATTCTTTGCCGTATATGCAAAAAGCGGTCAGGCCGTTAAGGTCTGACCGCAG